>JADJQM010000003.1:742680-1114021 GCA_016712715.1 Rhodospirillaceae bacterium | reverse complement strand
GGTCGCGCCGAAGGCGATGAAAGCGCCGATCGAGGAGACATAGTTCCAGAAGGCGTAGGCATCCGGATAGTCCGGATAGCGGCGCGGCATACCGGCCAGCCCCAGGAAATGCTGCGGGAAGAAGGTGAGGTTGACGCCGATGAAGGTGAGCCAGAAATGCACATGGCCCGACCATTCCGGATGCTCGCGCCCGGTGATCTTGCTGATCCAGTAGTAATAGGCACCGAAGATCGAGAACACGGCACCCAGGCTCAGCACATAGTGGAAGTGGGCGACGACGTAATAAGTGTCATGGAGGCTCTGGTCGAGACCGCCATTGGCCAGCACCACGCCGGTCACACCACCCACGGTGAACAGGAAGATGAAGCCAAAGGCCCAGACCATCGGCGCCTTGAACTCGATCGAGCCGCCCCACATCGTGGCGATCCACGAGAAGATCTTCACACCGGTCGGAACCGCGATGACCATGGTGGCGGCGGTGAAATAGGCGCGCGTGTCGACATCGAGGCCCACCGTATACATGTGGTGCGCCCAGACGACGAAGCCGACGAAGCCGATCGCCACCATCGCGTAAGCCATGCCGAGATAGCCGAACACCGGCTTCTTTGAGAAGGTCGACACGATCTGGCTGATGATGCCGAAGCCCGGGAGAATGAGAATGTAGACTTCCGGATGGCCGAAGAACCAGAACAGGTGCTGGAACAGGATCGGATCGCCGCCCTGGTCAGGCTTGAAGAAGGCGGTGCCGAAATTGCGGTCGGTGAGCAGCATGGTGATGGCGCCGCCGAAGACGGGCAGCGACAGCAGCAGCAGGAAGGCTGTCACCAGCACCGACCAGACGAACAGCGGCATCCGGTGCAAGGTCATGCCCGGGGCGCGCATGTTGAAGATGGTGGTGATGAAGTTGATGGCGCCGAGGATCGAGGAGGCGCCGGCCAGATGCATCGAGAAGATGGCCATGTCGACCGCCATGCCCGGCTGACCCTCCGAGGAGAGCGGCGGATAGAGCGTCCAGCCGCCACCCACACCGCCATCGACGAAGGACGAGCCGACGAGGAGGGCGATCGAGGGGATGAGCAGCCAGAAGCTGATATTGTTCATGCGCGGGAACGCCATGTCGGGCGCGCCGATCATCAGCGGCACGAACCAGTTGCCGAACCCGCCAATGAGCGCCGGCATGACCGTGAAGAAGATCATCAGCAGCGCATGGGCCGTGATGAACACGTTCCAGCGCTGGCCGTCGACCTGGGCATCGGTGCCGAACACCTGGATGCCGGGTTCCATCAGCTCGGCGCGCATATACATGGAGAAGGCGCCGCCGATCAGCCCCGCGATGATCGCGAAGATAAGGTACATCGTGCCGATGTCCTTATGGTTCGTCGAAAACAGATAGCGGGTGATGCCGGTCGGGTGATGATCGTGATGGGCGTCGTGATGGGCAGTACTGACGGGGCTCATGGCTCTTGTCCTAACTCGTATTCCTGGCTCGGATTAGCTATGCGGGTTCAATTGGCCGGCTGGATCGCGATCGGCGCTGCGTCGGCGACATCGGTCGCATCGGCGGCATCGGTCGGAACCCCGTCTACCTTGGCAAATTTGGTCTGCGCTTCGGCCACCCAGGCATTGTACTCGGCCTCGGTCACGGCGCGGATCTTGATCGGCATATAGGCATGCGCCGTGCCGCACAGTTCCGAGCACTGGCCGTAGTAAAGACCCGGCTTGTCGGCATCGATGTTGAACCAGCTCTCGTTGACGCGGCCGGGGACCGCGTCGTGTTTGATGCCGAAGCTGGGCACGGTCCAGGCATGGATCACGTCGGTCGAGGTGATCTGGATGCGGATGTTCTTGCCGACCGGCACGACCACTTCATTGTCGGTTTCCAGCAGGCGCAGCTGGCCGGGCTTCAGATCCGCGGTCTGGATCATGTTGGCATCGAAGGTGAAGTTGCCATTGTCCGGATATTCATACGACCAGTACCACTGATGCCCGATGGCGCGGATGGTGAGGTCGGTCGGCGGCAGGTCGAGCTGCTTGTAGAGCAGCTTGAAGCTCGGGATCGAGATGACGATCAGGATCAGGATCGGAATGACCGTCCAGGCGACTTCAAGGCCGGTGTGATGCGTGGTCTTCGAGGGCACCGGGTTCTTCGACGCGCGGAAGCGGTACATGATCCACAGCAGCAACAGCATCACGAAGATGGTGATGACCGTGATGATCGGCATCAGCACCATGTTGTGGAAGAAATGGCTGTCCTCCGCGATCGAGGTCGCCGCGGTCTGCATGCCCAACTGCTTGGGCTGCGAGGCGCCGATTACCACATCCTGGGCCAACGCCGATCCGGCGCCTCCCAGCACAGTGGCACTCAGCAAAGCCGTGGCAAGGGCCGCCCGTGTGACGCCGGCATTCATGCGCTTGAGAAACATATCGGTCCCATCCGTTCTGGCTAGGGGATTGGGATAATAATCCTCGGACAAGGACCGGGACCCAACCACCCTGGCATGATCAAACTCGCGACGGCCTGTGCCCATCCTGGCGCCAAGCCTTCGCGCATCCCCTAAAGATTTCGTGCTCCGGAATCCATAGTCTTGGAAACACACCGAAAGCAGGCTGAAACTACACGGGACCTTGCGCTAGCTCAAGCTTTGCCAAGGCCTGGAAGGGGCCGGAGCGGCTCTAAACGCGTCCTGAACCCCCTCGGTACCCGCCCACGGCGCGAAACCGCAGACATTATGCGGCAATGTGCCGCAAGCGGCATGGTTAATATTCGTTAACACTCTGTGCGGCCCCGTGAATCCACCATCCGGTCGATTCCCGGCCTGTCGATTCTTTGCGGCTCCGGCCGTTCCTCGGGCATAATGAAGCCGAACATTGAACCAGCCCGACGAAACGCTTAAATCCCAGGCGGTTGGAGAGAGTCGGAACTTTTGGGCAACGCCATGCAATATCGCGGCAATCCGGGATTGACCCAGACTCAGCACCGCCCGGTACTGAGCGAACTGTCCGCGCGCTCGCGCGACATCTTCCGCACCATCGTCGAGACCTATGTCGAAACCGGCGAACCGGTGGGCTCGCGCACCCTCTCGCGCCGCCTCGGCCAGTTGACCGGCGGGCAATTGTCCCCGGCCACCATCCGCAACGTGATGGCGGACCTTGAGGAATTGGGCCTGCTGTTCGCCCCCCATACCTCTGCCGGCCGCCTGCCGACGGATCTCGGTCTCCGCCTCTTCGTCGATGGGCTGATGGAAACCGGTGGCCTCACCGAGGACGACCGCGCCTCGATCGACGTGCAATGCGCCGCCACCGGCCGTTCCCTGCCCGAAGTTCTCGACCAGGCGACCCTCATGCTCTCCGGCCTCTCGCGCTGCGCCGGCATGGTGGTGGCGCCAAAGACCGACCGACCCCTGAAGCATATCGAATTCGTGCATCTCGCCCCCGGCCGCGCCCTTGTGGTGATGGTGACCGAGGGCGGCATGGTCGAAAACCGCATCGTCGACGTGCCGCTCGGCCTCCCCACCTCGGCTTTGGTCGAGGCAACCAATTATCTGACCACGCGCCTTGCCGGCCGCACGCTGGGCATGGGCCGCGACCAGATCCTGACCGAACTCGAATCTGAACGCGCCCTCCTGGATCAACTGACCAAGCAGGTGGTCGAGGCGGGCCTTGCCTCCTGGGCCAAGGACGACAACAGCGGTGCGCTCATCGTGCGCGGCCAGGCCCATCTCCTCGACGATGTCACCGGCATCGGCGATCTCGAGCGCCTGCGCTCGCTCTTTGCCGCCCTTGAAACCAAGGAGCAGCTCCTTAAATTGGTCGAGGCGGCCGAGGTCGCCGACGGCGTGCAGATCTATATCGGCGCCGAGAACGATCTGTTCGGCCTCGCCGGCTGTTCCGCCGTGATCTCGCCCTATCGCGACAGCCAGCGCCGGCTGATTGGCGCCATCGGCGTGATCGGTCCCAGCCGCATTAATTATGCGCGGATTATTCCCATGGTGGATTATACCGCCAAGGTCATCAGCCGGATTCTCGGTTGAGCCGTCAAAGTTTAAGCAGTTTGATCAGGAGTTGGTTGTTGTGACGATGGGTTCTGAGGAAAAAGACGTTTTTGACAACATGCAGCGGCCGATCGACCAGGCCCCGCTTGATCAAAGGGGCGATGAGATCCCCGGGGGCCCGGTCGATCTTGCCGCCCTTCAGGCCGATTACCTCGCCATGAAGGACCAGCTCCTGCGCGCGGTGGCCGAGACCGAAAACACCCGCCGCCGCCTCACCCGCGAGCGCGACGAGACCGCGAAATACGCGGCCTCCAGCTTCGCCAAGGAAATGCTCGACGTCGCCGACAATCTGCACCGGGCGCTGGCCGCCATCCCGGCCGAGGCGGTCGCCAGGGACGAGGCGCTGAAATCGCTCTTCGACGGCGTCTCCGCGACCGAGCGCCAGCTGGACGCGGCCTTCACCCGCCAGCAGATCAAGCGCCTGTGGCCCGAAGGCGAGAAGTTCGACAGCAATCTCCATCAGGCCATGTTCGAGGTCCCCGGCACCGACCAGCCGAACGGCACGGTCGTCCAGGTGCTCCAGGCCGGTTACGTGATGCACGACCGCCTGCTGCGCCCGGCTCTGGTCGGCGTCGCCAAGAATGATCAAAAGGGGAGCGATCCGAAGCCCGCCGGCGATGCTTCCGGGCATGTGGACACGGTGGCGTAAGCGCAAGACAAGGGAGGCCGCGTCCCGGCCACCCGCTCCCCATGCACCCGCCCTCCAATCTCCCAGCTCCCAATCTCAAAGCCCCCAATCTCACAGCCCTGCGCCTGCTGCTCTCGACCGGTGTGCTGCTGGGGCTCTTTGCGCCCTTGGGGAAGGTCGCGCGGGAAAGCGGCATTTCGACCGCTGCCTGGTGCTTTGCCATTGCCGGCGGCGGTGCCCTGGTTCTCCTGGCGCTGCTGATCCTGCAACGCCGGCGCATTCCCCTCGATCTGCCGCATCTCCGGTACTATCTCGTGACGGCGCTGCTCGCCTACGTCATCCCCAATCTCATCATCTATGCCGCCATCCCGCATCTGGGTGCTGGCATGACCACGCTCTATTTCACCCTGTCGCCGATCATGACGCTCACCTTCTCCATCCTGCTCGGGACCCGGCGCCCGGGCTGGCTCGGCGTCGGCGGCATCGCCCTTGGCTGCGTGGGCGCCCTCATCGTCGTCTTCTCGAAGGGGCAGGTGGATCGCCCGGCCGATTTCACCTGGGCGCTGCTCGCCCTCGTCATTCCCCTGAGCCTGGCGGCCGGCAATGTCTACCGCACGATCGATTGGCCGCTTGATGGCGAACCGCTGGTGCTGGCCATGGGCAGCAACGCGGTGGCGGCCTTCTTCCTCATCATTGCTGCGGTGCTGTTCGATGGCACACTGCCCTTCGCGGCGCTCGCCACCACCCATCCCGGCCTGGTGCTGGCGCAGGTGGTGATCGCCGCCGCCATGTTCGCCTTGTTCTTCCGCCTGCAGGTGGTGGGTGGTCCGGTTTATCTCAGCCAGATCGGCTATGTGGCGGCAGCCACCAGCCTGTTCCTCGGCACGCTGCTGCTGGACGAGCGCTATGGTCTTGCTACCTGGATGGGTGGGCTCGTCATCGTCGCCGGCATTATCGCGACCACGTTTGACCGCGGCCCCAAATCGGCCTGAACCGAATGCAGGTTCGACAAGAACTCTGTCCCATTAAACGATTGGAAACCATTTTCCGACAAGGTCGGGTATCGCCGTATCAACGAGTTGCAGGTCTTGCTGCGCGCGTGGAGTCCAGGACGGCCCGGCAGGAAATTGGGATGCAGGCATGATTGAAGCGCAAACGCGGCGAACCGTTCGACCGACAGGTGTCGAATGTCCTTACCGCGAGGACGAACTCATCGTCAGCAAGACCGACCTCAAAGGTCGCATCACCTATGCCAACAGCGTGTTTCAGCGCCTCTCCAAATTCCCGCTCGAAGAACTGGTGGGTGCCCCGCACAGCATCATTCGCCATCCCGACATGCCGCGCTGCGTCTTCAAGCTGCTGTGGGACACGATCGAGGCGAAGGAGGAAATCTTCGCCTATGTGCTGAACATGGCCAAGGACGGCGATCACTATTGGGTCTTCGCCCATGTGACGCCCACTTTCGACGTCAACCAGAACATCATCGGCTATCATTCCAACCGCCGCAAACCTGACCTGGCGCAGATCGAGAAGGTGAAGCCGCTTTATGCCGCCTTGCTCGCCGAAGAGAACCGCCATGACAGCCGCAAGGACGGCATGCTGCGCGCCTACGACATGATGCTGAACCTGCTCCGCGACAAGGGACAAGATTATGACGAATTCATCTTCTCTATCTAAGGCGGGCGCGGCGCTCTGGCTGGCTCTCCTCGCCCTCGTCGCGGTCACCGCGCGCGGCCTGCTGATGGGGCCGGCTCTCGCCCCCTGGGATCGCATCGCCGAACTCGTCATCCTCAGCGGCGCGATCGGCTATGCGCTGTGGTCGCTGCGCCGGACGGCGCGACACATCAAGATCGCGGCCGATGTCTGCACCCAGGCGTTCCACGGCAATCTCGAGGCGCGCATCCCCGGCCGGCCCGACAAGGGCGATCTCGGCCGCATGCAGATCGCCATCAACGATATGCTCGACATCAGCGACGCCTTCGTGCGCGAAGCGACCGCGTCGGTCAAATATCTCAGCCGCGGCAAGCGCTTCCGCAAGGTGCTGGTGCGCGGCCTGCCCGGCGTCTTCAAAAGCGGTGCCGAGATGATCAACGCCAGCACCGCCACCATGGATGCCAAGGTGCGGGCCATGGCCCAGGTCGCCGCGGATTTCGGCAGCAGCATGGATGCGGTCGCCAAGACTCTGTCGGGTACCGCGGCCGATCTCGGGTCGGATGCGCAAAGCATGGCCGGCACCGCCAATGCGACCAGCCGCCAGGCGACCGCCGTGGCCGCGGCCTCGGCCCAGGCCTCCAGCAATGTGCAGACGGTGGCGAGTGCCGCCGAGGAACTCACGGCCTCGATCGCCGAGATCAGCCGCCAGGTCGGTGAATCGACCCGCATCACCGATCAGGCGGTGGCCGCGGCCGAACGCACCAATGTGCAGATTCGCGGCCTCGCCGAAGCCGGCCAGCGCATCGGCGACGTGACCAGGCTGATCAGCGAGATCGCCAGCCAGACCAATCTCCTCGCCTTGAATGCGACCATCGAAGCCGCCCGGGCCGGCGAATCCGGCAAGGGCTTCGCCGTGGTGGCGGGCGAGGTGAAGAGCCTTGCCAACCAGACGGCGCAGGCGACCGAGGAGATCAATGCCAAGATCTCCGAAATGCAGGACGCGACTCATGAATCGGTCGACGCCGTGCAGAAGATCAGCGAGACGATCCGCCTCATCAGCGAAATCTCGGCCGGCATCGCCACGGCGGTGGCCGAGCAGGGGGCCGCCACCCAGGAGATCGCCCGCAACGTGCAGCAGGCCTCGGCCGGCACCTCGGAAGTCTCCACCAATGTGGCCAGCATCAGCGAAGCGGCGAGCGGCACCGGCGACACCGCCGCCCGCATCAACGGCGCCTCGATCCGCATCGGCGGCGAAGTGGGCACGCTGCGCACCGAGGTCGAGAAATTCCTGGTCAGCATCCACGCGTCCTAGGGTGGACGGCGTCAAAAGAACTTTCCCCGGCGTTTTCTCCGACTTCTGCGCCGACCTATTCTCCGACTTTGCCGCGCGAATTTCTCCACCGGCCTTCTATCGCCGTGGCCGGGACCTGCTATAACCAGCCGCATAGCAGCAAGACTGGAACCCGGCATGACCGGCACCGAAACAGACACCACGCCGCGCGAACAATTGCTGGAAACACCCGATCTGTCCGGCGCCCTCGAAAGCGAGCGTTTCAAGCAGTTCCTCGATCACGTGCCCGTCGCCATCGCGGTGGCGACCCTTGAAAGACAAAAACTGATCACCTATGCCAATCTCGAATTCGAGCGCCTGACCGGGATGTCCGCGGTCGCGATGCAGGGCCGCCCCTGGACCGCCTTGCCTGGTGATGCCGCCGCCAAGGATGATGGTCGGGGCCTCAGCGACGCCATCAAGGGCGACGAGGATTTCATCGGCGTCTTCGAGATCATCCTGGCCGGCAAACCCATGATGGTGAATGCCTGGTCCAACATCATCGTGGACGATCATGGCACGCCGACCTTTCGCCTGGTCGCACTGGCCGAGGTCAAGGGCGCCGACCAGCCCGATCATGAAGAGCTCCAGCAGCGCCTCGCGGAAAAGGATGTCCTGCTCCTCGAACTGCAGCACCGGGTGAAGAATAATCTGCAGATGATCACGGCGCTCATCCGCCTGGAGGCGCGCAACATCCAGGATGACGGCACCGGCAAGAAGTTCGAGCGCCTCGCTGGCCGGGTGAACTCCCTGGCACTCCTCTATCGCTCGCTCTCCGACGACGGCAAGGGTGACAGCGTCGATCTCGGCATCTATCTCAGCCAGATCGCCTCAGCGGTGATGACCGCCCATGCGGTCGAAGGCATCCGCCTCGATCTCAAGGTTGACACCTGGCCGGTCTCGATCAACGTCGCCATGCCGGCCGGCCTCGTCGTCAACGAACTCCTCACCAACGCCCTGAAGCATGCCTTCACCGGGCGCGACGGCGGCACCATTACCTTGCATGCCCTGGTCGACGAGACGGGCTGCAAGGTCATCGTCGCCGATGACGGCATCGGCCTCGACGATGCGCAAAGCTGGCCCAAGCCCGGCAAGCTCAGCGCCCTCATCCTCCAATCGCTGCGCCAGAACGCCAAGGCCAGCGTCGACATTCTCTCCCTGCCCGGCAAGGGCCTCCGCGTCACTCTCTTCTTCGCCCGCGCGAGCGCCGCACCGGCGGACGCGTAGGCGTCGGTCCCTCTAAGCCCTGTCCCAGGGCGGCGTGCCCTTGAACGAAGCGCTGAGGAAATCCACCATCACCCGCACCTTGGCGCTGACATGGCGGCGGCTGGGATAGATCGCCAGCAGATCGGTGTCGGGCAGGTGATGATCGGGCAGGATGGCAACCAGCCGTCCAGCCTTGAGATCGTCGGCCACCATGAACTTGGCCGGTCGCATGATGCCGCGCCCGGCGATGGCCGCCCCCCGCATCGTGTCGCCATTGTTGCTGCGCAGCACCGACCGCACCCTGACGCTCTCCGGCCGCCCATCGGGGCCGGTGAAATGCCAGTCATCGCCGGTCGCCGCATAGCTGTAGCCGATGCAGTCATGGGCGGCGAGATCGGCCGGCACCCTCGGCGTGCCGTGGCGCTTCAGATAGGCAGGTGCCGCGCAGACGATGTTGCGGGAGGTGGCGAGCTTCCGAGCGACATGGGCGGTCGATCCCTGCGGCGAGACGCGCACCACCAGGTCATAGCCTTCCTCGACCATGTCGACGACGCGGTCGATGAGGTCGATGTCGAGCTCGATCTCCGGATAGCGGCGCATGAAGTCCGGCCATAACGCCGAAAGATACCTGATGCCGAAGCTGACCGGCGCGTTGATCCGCAGGCGCCCGCGCGGCCGCAGCGCCGTGGCGCTGGCCAGCGCCTCCGCTTCTGCGACATCGTCGAGAATTCCGGTGCAGCGTTCATGGAGGGCCCGCCCGCTCTCGGTCAGCGAAATCTTCCGCGACGTGCGGTTGAGGAGGCGGGTGCCGAGATGGGCTTCGAGCTCGTTCACATAGCGCGTCACATTGGCGGGCGAGGTGTCGAGCGCGTCGGCGGCCTTGGTGAAGCTGCCTTTGGCGACCACGGTCGCAAATACCTCGAACGCCCGCAGCCGGTCCATGGCTGATCCTCATTATTCATAAAAACTGAATGATATGATCATTTCCGTACCATTGGTTCATGTCAACTGAAGAACTACCTTCTCCCCATGCAAGGGGGCATCGGGCTCCCGCCGAACACAGGGGTACCGTCATGAATCGTTTATCTGGAAAAGTGGCCATCGTGACCGGCGCCAGCTCCGGCATCGGTCGATCGACCGCACAGCTCTTCGCCGCCGAAGGCGCCAAGGTCGTGGTGGGCGCCAGGCGCCAGGCGGAACTGGACAGCCTGGTGGCCGAGATCAAGGCCGCGGGTGGTGACGCCATCGCCTTGGCCGGCGACGTCGTCTCCGAAGACTACGCCCAGGCCCTGGTGGCCCTGGCTGAGACGACCTATGGCGGCCTCGACATCGCCTTCAACAATGCCGGCACCTTGGGCGCCCTCGGGCCGGTGACCGAGGTGAGCGAGCAGGGCTTCTCCGAGACCCTCGCCATCAACCTTACTTCGGCCTTCCTCGGTGCCAAGCATCAGATCCCGGCCATGCGCAAGCGCGGTGGCGGTTCGATCGTCTTCACCTCGACCTTTGTCGGCCATACCGTGGGCTTCCCCGGCACCGCCGCCTATGCCGCCAGCAAATCCGGCCTCATCGGCCTCACTCAGGTGCTGGCCGCCGAACATGGGCCGGAGAATATCCGCGTCAACGCGATCCTGCCCGGCGCCGTCGACACGCCGATGTATCGCGAGATGAACGACACAGCCGAATCCCAGGCCTTCCTCACCGGCCTTCATGCCCTGAAGCGCGCTGGCCGCCCCGAGGAACTCGCCCGCTCGGTGCTTTATCTGGCGTCCGACGACGCAAGCTTCGTCACCGGCACGGCCTCCCTGGTCGATGGCGGCGTCTCGATCACCCGGACCTGAAACCCCAGCTCACGGCGTCGCCGTCACCGCGGGGGGAAAGCTCTGGGGCCAGAAGTCGGGATCGTGCAGCAGGTCGCGCACCCCGTTGATCGCGAACTGCACGCCGATGCACACCATGAGAAAACCCATGATGCGCGACACGGCGGCGATGCCGTTGGCGCCGAGCCAGCGGTTGAGGAGGCCGGCCGCGCGCAGGCATACCCAGATGACGAGCGCCGAGATCACGATGCCGATCGAGATCACCAGATAGGTCATCGGCGTCGAAAGCTCGCCCGATTCCTGCACCGTCGTCGACATGGTGATGACGAGGGCGATGGAGCCGGGGCCGGAAAGGCCGGGCATGGCCAGCGGCGTGAACGAGATATCCATCTTCTGCCGCGCCTCGATGTCGGAATCGGCATCGAGCGCATTCTCATGCGGGAACAGCATGCGGAAACCGAGGAACGCGACGATGAGGCCGCCGGCGATGCGCAGCCCCGGGATCGAGATGCCGAAGAGATCCATGATCAGCACGCCGGCCAGCAGGAAGCTGAGCAGGATCGCCGTCATGTAGATGCAGGCCATGGTGATCTGCCGGTTGCGCTCCTCAGTGCTGAGCTGCCCGGTGATGCCGATCAGCATGCCCGCGGCCGAGATCGGGTTGATGATCGGCAGCAGGGTGCCCACCGTCCAGCCGATGTAAGAGAGGAAATTGTCGGTCATGGATTGTGCGTGTCCTCTCTTATCGTCATGGTCCGCCGTCGGCGAAGGCCGACATTCATCGGCTGTGGCGGACCACCCACGAGTTTCTATCCTATTACTGCGATGTTGCCAGCAAACTCGTGGGTCCTCCGCCTTCGCGGAGGATGACGAAAATAATACCGAACAAGCTACTCCCGCCGCCGTCAAAGCCGCAACCATCCAGCGTGCCGCCCAGCCCGTCGCATTGTCTCGCAACATGATTCAGCTTGGGCCGATATCTGACCGCCGCTACGATCATCGCGACCATGAGCCCCGGAGACCGTCCCCCATGGACCACCTGCATCACCTCGCCATCGTCTACGGCGCCTACATCATCGCCACCGCCAGTCCCGGCCCCAGCAACATGGCGATCATGGCGGTGGCCATGCAGCGCGGCCGCAAGGCGGGGCTTTGTATTGCCGCCGGCATCGTCACCGGCTCGCTCATCTGGGCGTCGACCGCGGCCACGGGTCTTTCGGCGCTGCTGGCGACCTATGCCGATGCGCTTGTCGTGATCAAGATCGCGGGCGGTCTCTATCTCCTCTATCTCGCCTGGAAGGCGGCAAGGTCCGCTTTGGCGCCGGCAGCGGTCGCTACGCAACAGGCGACCCACAGCCATGGCTCGCTCTACCGGCGCGGCCTTCTCATGCATCTCACCAACCCCAAGGCGATCATGGGCTGGCTCGCCATCATGTCGCTGGGCCTGCAGCCGGGCGCACCGCCTTTCGTGCTGCCGGCGATCCTCGGCGGCTGCGCCATCCTCGCCGTCTGCGTCTTCGGCGGCTACGCGCTCCTCTTCTCGACCACGCCAATGGTCCGCGCCTACACCCGCGCCCGCCGCTGGATCGAAGGCGCGCTCTCGCTCTGCTTCGGCTATGCCGGATTGCGGTTGCTGCTGTCGCGAGGGTGATCGGCGGCACCTGTCACTTGCGGCCCCCCTCCACCGCCGACGAAGGTCGGCCTTCGCCGACAGGGCCTCCTCCCTGAAGGTGGGAGGGCTTTAAACCGAAGCCGGTCGATCAACCTCGCTTCAAAAACCTCCCACCTTCAGGGGGGAGGTAGGAGGGGGCCTGACACCCTCGCTTTATCCAGACGAAGCGCGTCCGCTCTCTCCAATCGTCATGGTCCGCGAAGGCGGACCACCCACGAGTTTCTTTCCACCAATCGCGCACTCACACGCAAACTCGTGGGTCCTCCGCCCCGACGCTTTCAACAATGGGCGGAGGATGACGAAGAATTAAACCCGTCGCCTGAACGCTCACCCCCGCCGCGTCCAATCAATCCCCAGCAGCAGGCAACCCTTCTCCGTCCGGCTGTTATGGACCGTTCCCGCGTCGTACATCACGAAATCGCCGACCCGCAGCACGGTGCCGTCGCTCTCGATGAGTTCGCCTTCCAGGATGATGAACTCCTCGCGGAACGGATGCTCATGGGCAATCGTCTCGGCGCCGGGTTCCATGCGGATGAGATAGGCGCCTTGCTTGGCGGCGCGGTCATAGGAGAGCTCGATCACCGACATGTCGTGCTGCACCGGTCCCTCCATGTCATAGGGCGCGAACGGCTTGGTTTTCGTGTGGATGATCCGCCGACCCGGCTTGAACTCTTCATGCGCGCCCGACATGCAACATCTCCCCTTGGGTTAGACGAGTCCGATCACCGAGACCTGACGACCGTAATCCGGCTCGCCCCGCTTGGTCTTGCGGCGATAGCTGAAGAAATCATCCTCCAGCGCGCAGGTGTCGTGGCCGCTGACCTGCACGTCGGCCAAGCCCAGCTGCGTCAGTTGATGCGCACAGTATCCGGCGAGATCGAAGTGAAACTTGCGGCAGGCATCTGCTGCCCCAAAGAAGCGCGCATTGTCCGGATCCTGCGCAATGAAGGGTGTGGGGAACTCCGTGCCGACTTCATAAGATTCCTGCCCGATGCAGGGACCGACCACCGCGACGATGTTCTCCCGCCGCGCACCCAGCGTTTCCATCACGCGCACGGTCTCCTGCAGCACGCCGGTCAGCGCACCTTTCCAGCCGGCATGGGCCGCTCCCACGACGCCGGCGTGCGGGTCGGCGAACAGCACCGGCCCGCAATCGGCGGTGAGCACGCCGAGATTGATGCCGCGCGTCTTGGTGACCAGCCCGTCCACTTCCGGGCGGTTCGATTGATCGAGCGGCTGGTCCACCACCAGCACCTTCGCTGAATGCACCTGATAGGCGGTGCTGAGCGGGCCGTCGATGAGGCCCGCGGCCTTCATTGCGCGGGCGCGGTTCTCCAGCACATGTTCACGCGCGTCTGTCGTGCCCAATCCGCAATTCAGCGAATCATAGATGCCGTCGCTCACCCCGCCGCGCCGCGTGAGGAACCCATGGCGGATGTTCTTGAGGCGCCCCAGCGCCTCCACGGTCACGATCATAATCCCGCCAACCCTCCCAGCGCATCGATCTCAAGATCCGGACCGGCGATGCCGATCGCCTTGAACAGCCTGCCCATTTGTTCGGGCGCAATCAAGCGGTGCACCTGCCGCCGCAAGACCTCGGTCGTGGCAAGGTCCGATCTTTTGGCCAGCATGTCGGCGCGCAATTCGATGCCGAGGGCCCGCAGGAAATCGCCCTGGGTCGTGGGGCCGAACACAAGTGCCCCCGCCTGCCGTGCCGCCGCAATGAGGGCGCCGAAATCGACATGGGCGGTGAGGTCGGCGGTGCCCAGTTCTTCAAGCGGCGCATGATAGCGATGGCTCTTCAAGGCCTGGAACGAGTCACCGAGGCCACTGCTCCCCGGCCCGTAATCGATGATGAGGGCGGCACCGCGCTCCTGCACCAGCCGCCGCGCGATCATGTCGATAAGCGCGATGGAGGCCGGCGACACTTCGGCGATCGCCCCCGGTTCGGCCCGCGCATGAGCGGGCTGCAGCAGGCCCAGCGCCGGCGAAGGTGCTGCGAGGCCGAATTGCAACGCATCGCCCTGCAGGCCGATGACGCGCTCGCGCCAGCCTTGTGCCGTCATCTCCAGCTGATGGACCGGCAGCGCGTCAAACAATTCGTTGGCGATGAGGATCATCGGTCCACTCGGTACATCGCTGAAGGAGGCATGCCAGATGGGCGCGTGCTCGCGCAGCTTTTCGCCTTGCTTGTGCTTCAGCGTGTCGTTGATCTCGATGAGGTTGACACGTTTCGCGGCGAGGAAATCCGGCGCCACGCGGGCCGCGCGCAGGGCATCGGCCATCAGCGTGCCGCGGCCGGGCCCGATCTCGACTAGGTGAAAATGCTGGGGGCTGCCGAGGCGCTGCCAGGTATCGACGCACCACAGGCCGATAAGCTCGCCGAACATCTGGCTGACTTCGGGCGCCGTGATGAAGTCACCTTCCGGGCCTAGCGGATCGTTGTCGCGGTAATAGCCGTGGCGCCCGGCCAGCGCCTGTTCCATCACCGCTGCCAAGGTGAGCGGCCCCTCGCGCGCGATGCGGTCACGGATGCTGCGCTCGACGGGATGCATGTTTGTCAGGCGTGCGCGGGTTTGCGGCCGCGCCAGACCAGATAGAGGCCATAGACCAGCATCGGCACACTCAGCCATTGCCCCCAGGTGGTCTCGACCAGCGTGCCCTTGAACGTCTCCGGCTCGCGGAACATTTCCGAGAACATGCGCGCAGCCGCATAGCCGATCATGAACACGCCGCTCATCGTGCCGAGCCTTTCGCGAATCTTCTGCTGGTGCGCGAGGATGGCGAGGATCACGAAAAGCAGCACGCCTTCGGTGAGCGCTTCATAGATCTGGCTTGGATGGCGCGGCTGATCGAAGGGCGCGCGGAAAATCACCGCCCAGGGCACATCGGTCGGGCGTCCGACCAGCTCGCCGTTGATGAAATTGGCAAGGCGGCCGAGGCCGAGGCCGATCGGCGTCGCGGCGGCGGCAAGGTCCGCCAGGGCAAAGAACGGGATGCCGGCGCGGCGCGCATAGATGACCATCGCCGCGATGACGCCGATGAGGCCGCCATGGAAGGCCATGCCGCCCTTCCAAACCATCAGGATCTCCAGCGGATTGCTGAGATAGTAGCCGGGATCCCACAGCAGCACATGGCCGAGCCTGCCGCCGATGATGGTGCCGAGCGTCGCCCAGGTGATCATGTCCTCGCAATGGCTGGGCTTCACCAGGGCCGGCGGCTTCTTGGCCAGATAGACCATGTAGCGCCAGCCGAGCAGGATGCCGGCGATATAGGCCAGCGCATACCAGCGGATGACGAAAATGCCGAGGTCCAGTGCCACCGGATCGAATTCTGGGAAGATGAAATAAGGGGTATCCGGGGTCATACTGGGAACTCTCGTCAGCGGCGTGCGGCTCGGTTATATAAGGCCGCAAGGCAACCCCACAAGCTTAGGGACGATCATCATGCAGAGCGACAACCGCATTCTCGACGACATGGCCAAGGTGGCGACGGGTGCCCTGGGCTCGCTCACGGGTCTTCGCGCCGAAATCGAGGCCAAGGTGCAGCAGCAGCTCGAGCGCTTGCTCGGCCGCATGAACCTGGTCAGCCGCGAGGAGTTCGAGACCATGAAGTCGGTCGCCCAGGAAGCCCGCGCCGAGCAGATCAAGCTCGAACGGCGGCTCCAGGAGATTGAGCGGAAACTCGCCAATATCCCCTGAAAACTCGCCAATATCCCCCGGAAACGCGACGGGAATTCGCGGTATGAGACAGTGGCATTAAACTTCGTAAATGCCTCTTGCACTGCACCGGCAAATTTGCGACTCTAAATCTGGTGGGAAAATAACCTTTCCTATCAATCCTTAGGGGTCGCGCGCCCCAGCCGGGGCGGCTCCTCACTCGCATTGGAGGGCGCTTTCGATGCAGCTGAACCACGAATCGACCCTGGCCCCGACCGCTAACCCCCTTGATATGATGGAAGAATTGGTCAACGCCAACGAATGGCGCTACGACCGTTCGACCGACGAGGAGATGATCGTCGAATTCACCGGCCAGTGGTGCGAATACCGCATGTTCTTCGTCTGGCAGGAGGATCTCGGCGCCCTCTATTTCTCCTGCCTCTTCGACACCAAGGTGCCGGTCGCCAAACGCGCCGGAGTCGCCGAATTATTGGCTCATATCAACGAGCGGCTCTGGCTCGGCCATTTCGATCTCTGCTCCGATGAAGGCGCGCCGATGTTCCGCCACACGATTCTGCTGCGCGGCACGGCGGGCGTTACCTCGGAACAGCTCGAAGACCTGATGGAAGCCGCGATTCACGAATGCGAACGCTTCTACCCCGCCTTCCAATTCCTGCTGTGGGGCGGTAAGAAGCCGCATGAGGCGGTTGAGGCGGCATTGCTCGACACGGTGGGCACGGCCTGATCATCAGCGACCGCCCAAACAGGTAAGGGGCGGTTCGCATGGCCAAGTTGACATTACCGGGTGCCTTGCTGCTGGTCGGCTGCGGCAAGATGGGCGGCGCCCTGCTACGCGGCTGGCTGCGCCAGGGGGTCGATCCTGCCCACGTCTATGTCGTTGATCTGGCACCCAAAGATCTCGACGACGTGCAGGCGGCCGGGGTGCATATCCTGACCAGTCCCGACCAATTGCCGGGGGATCTCAAGCCCGCCATCATCCTCCTCGCCGTGAAGCCCCAATTCATGGACGAGGCGCTCGGCCATTACAAAAAGATGGCCGGCCCCAAGACGACCTTCCTTTCCATCGCAGCCGGCAAGACGGTCGCCTATTTCAAGAAGATGCTGGGCGATGACGCGCTCATCGTCCGCTCGATGCCCAACACCCCGGCGGCGGTCAGCCGCGGCATGACGGTGATCTGCCGCGACCCGAAGGTTCCAGCCGATATCCTCGATCTCTGCGGGCAATTGCTGGCCGCCGTGGGCGAGGTGGCCTGGGTCGATGACGAGCAGCTTCTCAACCAGGTGACCGCGGTTTCCGGCGGTGGCCCGGCCTATGTCTTCCTGCTCATCGAGGCGCTGGCGGAAGCTGGCCGCGTCAGCGGCTTGCCGGCGGATCTTGCGATGCAGCTGGCGCGCTCGACCGTGTGCGGCTCGGGCGAGCTTGCCTATCAATCGCGTGAATCCGCTACCGCCTTGCGGCAGGCGGTGATGAGCCCCAAGGGCACCACGCTGGAGGCGATCAACGTGTTGATGGCCGAGGATGGCATCCAGCCGCTGATGAACCGCGCCATCGCCGCTGCCACCAGACGCTCGCGCGAGCTTGCCAATTGAGCGAGCTTGGCAGCGTTGCGCGCGTGCGAGTGGCGCTGAGCGCGGCGAACCTTGCGACCGAGATCCGGGAATTCGACGCCTCGACCCGCACCGCAGCCGATGCGGCCGCCGCCATCGGCTGCCGGCAAGCGCAGATTGCCAAATCACTGGTGTTTCGTGCCAAGGAATCCGGCCGAGCCGTGCTGGTGATTGCGTCGGGCGTCAACCGGGTCGATGAAAAGAAGCTCGGCGCCCTGCTCGGCGAGGGGATTTCCAAGGCCGACGCCGATTTCGTCCGCCAGGAGACCGGCTTTGCCATTGGCGGCGTGGCGCCTGTCGGCCACAGCGGCAAGGTCGTCACCTTCATCGATGCCGACCTTGCTGCGTATCCTGAAATCTGGGCCGCCGCCGGCGCGCCCAACGCCGTCTTTCGCCTTACCCCTGCCCAGTTGATGGCGGTGACAGGCGGCAAGATGGCTGATCTGAAAGCATGACCATGGCGCAGGTGATCGATCGCAGCGGTTGGGTGGCACAGGCCGGCCCCTACCGGGCATTTCCAACACTCAGCGGCAATCACAAGACCGATTGGCTGGTGATCGGTGGTGGATTCACGGGTCTGGCCGCTGCGCGGCGTCTCGCGGAACTACGCCCCGAGGCGCGGATCATGCTGATCGACCGCCGGAAATTGGGGCAGGGGGCGAGCGGCCGCAATTCGGGCTTCAGCGTCTCCATGGAGATGCCCGATCCACGCACCCTCACCTCGGTCGGCGGCCGCGCGGCCTATCAGGCGCAATGGGACATACACCGCGCCGCCGGGGCTGAAGTGAAGCGGCTGGTGGAGTCGCTCAAGATCGATTGTGACTACGATTCCGGCGGCTACCACTTCGCCGTACGCGAGGAGAGCAAGTTCGCCCGGCGCGCGGCCATCGCAGAGGCTATCAAGAGTCTGGGCGGTGAAGCGCGGGTTCTGGACGCTGATGAACTGAAGGCTCGGTTGGGGATATCCTTCTATCGCCATGGCCTGTGGATCGGCTCGGGAAACGCCTTGTTGCAGCCGGCGCGTTTCGCCAAGGGCCTGATTGACCATCTGCCCAATCAGGTCGAGGTCTACGAGAATACCGATGCATTGAAGATGTCGTCGCGGCCGGGCGGTGGTGCCTTGGTCACATTGCGCGATGGTACGATCGATGCGGCGCGCGTGATTGTCGGCCTCAATGCCTTCATGCCGCGCCTGGGGTTGAAACGGAATCAAGTGTTTCCGATTTCGCTGACAGCCAGTCTGACGCGCCCTCTCAGCGAAGATGAAGAGGCGCAGATCGGTCGCGCATTGCCTTGGGGGACGCTCTGTCCGATCGAAGGCGGCGCCACCGTGCGTCTTACGGCGGACCGGCGCATCCTGATGCGCGACACGGCGGAATATGAGCCGGCGGGCATTGGTGCGGCCATGCTGGGCAAGCGCCGTGCCTGGCATGAAATGGGCCTCAGGCACCGCTTTCCGTTCCTGGGCGCCGATGCCATCGAGCACACCTGGTCAGGCCATATGTGCGCCAGCCGAAATGGTCGCTTCGTGTTCGAGGAAATGGGGACGGGATTGTTCACGGCGGGCTGCTACAATGGCGCCGGGCTCGCGCGCGGGACCCTGCTCGGAAAACTGATGGCGGAATATGCCAGCGGCGCCACCTCATCCTTGATCGAGACGGCGCTGGCGCAGGAGAAGCCTGCTTGGGTGCCGAGTGGTCCCATCTTCACGCTGGGCGCCAAGATTCGCCTCGCCTATGAGCTGCGGCGGGCAAAGTCGGAACATTGACGCTCCTTCATCCGTTTTGCAGCGTCACTTGGCAACGGAGCTTGCCGACCAGTCCGGCAGCATGACGTAGACGGTGGTACCTTTGCCGAGCTCGCTTTCGATGTCGATTGTACCTGACATCGCTTCGATGAGGGATTTGCAGATGGCAAGGCCGAGACCGACACCGCCCTCATCGCGGACAAACGGATCAGAAACCTGAACAAAGGGTTTCAGGACATCGGTCAGCCGCCCGGCGGGGATACCGCGGCCGAAATCGCGGACATAGAAGGCGGCTCCGCCCGGCCTCACCATACTGCCGATCTCGATCGTTCCGCCGGCCCTGGAAAACTTGATGCTGTTGGAGACAAGGTTGGTCAGAATCTGTGACACGGCGCGCAGGTCCGCGGCGAAGAAGATCGGCGCTGGCGGCTCGTTGAACTGCAGGGTGACGCCTTTCTTTGCTGCATTGACGCCAAGTGTGTTGGCAATGGGCAGCCAGGCGTCGGCCAACGGCAGGTGGTCAATCCTGAGATCGCGCTTGCCAGATTCGATGCGCGACAGGTCGAGGATGCCATTGACATGGGTAAGCAGCAAGGTGCCGCTCTGGTGGATATCCTTGATGTACTGAGCGTAGGTCGGATTGCCGATCGGGCCGATGAGTTCGTGTTTCATGAGCTCGGAGAAGCCGATGATGGCGTTGAGCGGCGTGCGCAATTCATGGCTCATGATTGCCAGAAAGCTCGATTTGGCCCGGTTGGCCTCCTCGGCCTCCGCAACGGCGCGCTCGCGGTCATTCAACAGGCGCAGCAGTTCCTGTTCCGCCTTCTGCGTTTCCGTCATGTCGCGCATGATGGCGGTCATGGTCGATCGACCGGAGACCGAAACACGCGAGAGAATCGTGGAGAGCGGCATGACCCGGCCGTCTGCGGCGCGGCCGCTCACGGTCCGCCAGTTGCCCATCTCTCGATTGACATTATCGCCCGTCAGGAAGGACTGCATGTGGGCGCTATGGGTGGCGGCCAGAGGTGCTGGGATGAGCTGGTCGAGAGTCTCCCCGATCATCGCTTCGGCCTTATAGCCGAAGATCCGTTCCGCCTCACGATTGAAGGAGATGATGCGCAGATCCTCGCTTACGGTGACGATACCGATCGCCGCCGTGTCAAGGATGGCCGCCAGGCGCTTTTCACTCTCGATCAAGCGTCGAGATGCCGTGGCAATTTCTGTCTCCGCCTTCTTGAGGCTGCTGATGTCGACCATCACCCCGCGCAGGAGCGGGGCATGGCCTTCCCGGGCTATGCTGGATACCACTTCGTGGATCCAGATGATGTCGCCCTTCGCATCGATCATGCGGTAGGTCGATTCATAGGATTGGCCGGCCGCGCTGGCGACGCAATGCTGTGCGATCGCCTGGGCGGCATCTTCCGGATGAAGGTGTCGCTCCCAGAACAGGTGCTCGATCATCCACTGTTCCGGCGTATAGCCTAGCAAGCGGTGGGCGCTGTCGCTGACATAGGTGATCAGATTGCGGCTGAGGTCGGCTTCCCAGACGATACCGTCGATGCTGGAGATGAGGTCGCGATAATTCTGCTCGGAGGCATACTGCTCCTGTTCCCTCTGCTTCAGCGTCGTAATATCGCGCACCACGCCCAGCAACCGCCGCCGGCGCTCCATGTCGCTGGTGAAGGTCCTGCCGATGACGCGCAGCCAACGCTCGTTACCTTCGCCATCTGGCTTGCGGAACTCCACCTCGCACAACTCTTCAGTGACGGACACTTGCTCAAAGGCTGCTTCGACCTTGGCACGATCCGCTGCGTGCACACTCGGCAGAAAGTCGCGGAAGCTTTCGGCGACCAGTCGGGGTGCCGCGTCAGATAGCCACCCGACATGATCCTTGCAGATGATCTGACCGGTTTCGGCATCGATTTCCCAGGAGCCCAGTTCCGCTGCCGCCAGCGCCAGGCGCAGGCGCTCCTCGCTCTCATGCACCGCGAAATCGCTGCGGCGGCGGTGGAGGGCCATGGTGATGGTGGCGTGCAGTTCGCGCTCGGAGAAAGGCTTCACCAGGAAGCCATATGGTTTGGTCGTCCGGGCGCGGGCGAGCGTCGCATCCTCCGAATAGGCCGTGAGATAGATGACCGGCAGCATCAGGCCGGGTGGTATGAGGGCTGCTGTCTCGATACCGTCTATGTCACCGTCGATGTGAATGTCCATGAGGACCAGGTCGGGCTTCTGCTCAACAATGCAGCGCAAGGCATCGGCACCCGTGGAGACGATCGTCGTCGCGTCGTAGCCAAGACGGGTGAGTGTCCGGCACAGGTTGAGTGCCACGATCCGCTCATCCTCGACCACAATGACCCTAGGTGCGTTCATGCGTCGACCTCGTCAACCGGTCAATGGGAAGCGTATGGCAAAGCGGGTCGGATTGCCATGGCTGATCGACAGCGTGCCCCGCAATTGATCCGTGAGCAACGTCACCAGTTGCAGGCCGAGTGTCGTCGATGTCCTGGGGTCGAGCCCGGCCGGTAGACCGACGCCGTCATCGCTGACGGCAAGCACGAGTTGCTGGTCCGGACTTTCTGTCAGTTCGACCTGCAATTGCCCATGCTGGCCGTCGGGGAAGGCATGCTTCAGGGCATTGGAGATGAGCTCATTCACGATAAGGCCGCAAGGAATGGCGGCATTGATCGGCAGGTGAATGCCATCGGCCGCAACGTGGAGGGCGACCCTCTCCGCGTTGACGGTGTAGGAGGAAACCAGCATGGGGACGAAGGAATCCAGGAACGTGCCGAATTCGACCTTGGCGAAATCGTTGGATTGGTAAAGCGTCTGATGGATGAGCGCCATCGAGCGGATGCGGTTCTGGCTGTCACGCAGCATGGCAATGACGCTGGGATCGCTGATCTGTGCCGATTGCAGGTCGAGCAGGCTGTGCACGATCTGCAGATTGTTCTTCACGCGGTGGTGAATTTCGCCCAGCAGCACATCCTTTTCCTGGAGTGCCAGCTCGATGCTGCGTTCTTTCTGCTTTCGATCGGAAATGTCGACGATCGCGGAAAGAACCATGATCCCGTCCTCGGTCTCGATCGGGTTGAGGCCGATCTCGACGGGAAATTCACTGCCGTCCTTGCGACGGGCAAAGAGATCGCGCCCGGCCCCCATGGGGCGTGCCTTGGAATCGGCGAAGAAGGCCTGGCGCAGGCCGGGATGGTGATTGCGAAATTGGTCCGGGACCAGCATCTCAACTGGCTGTCCCAGCATCTCCGCGCGACTGTAGCCGAACACACGTTCGGCCTGGGCATTGACCATCTCGATCTGGCCGCGGGTATTGATCATCACCATGGCATTTGGTGCCGCCTCGACCACGCGGCGAAAACGTTCTTCGAGATGCTTGCGCTCCGAGATGTCGACGATGGCCGAGAGCACCATCGGTCCCTCCTCGGTCTCGATCGGGTTCAAGCCGATCTCGATCGGGAATTCGGTGCCATCGGCACGCAGGCCAAAGAGATCGCGACCGATGCCCATTGGTCGTGATCGCGGATCGGCAAAGAAGGATTGGCGCAGGCCAGGATGATGATCGCGGAAGCGGGCCGGCAGCAACATTTCGACCGGCTGGCCGATCATCGCTTCTCGCGCATAGCCGAAAACGCGTTCGGCCTGCAGGTTGACCATCTCGATGCGACCGGCGGCATTGATCATCACCATCGCGCTGGGAGACGCTTCAACAACGCGGCGGAATCGTGAATCGCCATCCGCCGAGAGAACGCGCGAGTCCTGCAAAGCACCGTCTCCTGTGCGGATAAACCGCTGAGAGGACATTGTAATCCGGATAGTGCCGCCCAAACAGCAACAGCCGCAAGCTCAGATGTCGAGAGGAGCGAATTCTACAACTGTAAGATTGTTTTGCGGGTTATTTACCTAGGCAACCTCATTGATGAAGGGCGAGAACGCGCGCCACGTTTGGCCGCTGTGACATGCGGCTGCGGTGGTCCAGAATTCGGGGAAATTGCGCCGGATCGACGCCATCATCTTCGAGCCAGGTGGCGAGAGTGTAGAGATAGGCATCGCCGATCGAGAAGGTCTCGCCCATCACCCAGGGGCCCATGAACATCTCGGCCTCGATGAGCGCGAAGCAGTCGCGGACATTCTGCGGCACCTTGCGCGCCATGTCGGCAAAGGTGCTGGGATCATCGGCCCAGCGATAGCCGCGCATGCGGTGTGCATGTGCAACATGGACGGTGGAGCAGAGATAGCTGTTGAAAGCCTGGAGGCGGCCAAGCTCGAACGGATCGTCAAGCGGTGCCAGTCCCGCCGCGGGATGCGTCTGGGCGACGTAGAAGAGGATCGCGGGCGTCTCGGTGAGGACGCCACGATCCGTCACCAAGGCTGGGACGCGGCCCTTGGGGTTGACCTTCAGATAGTCGGGCTGACGTTGCTCCTGGCTGGCAAAATCGACGCGCACGGCCTCAAAGGCGGCACCCGCTTCAGCGAGGGCGATATGCGAGGCGAGCGCGCAGGATTGTGGGGAATAGAACAGTTTCAACATAGCGGACTCCATTGCCAGCTTGGCCAATATGTCGAGTTGCCGAGGTGGTGGCAGGTTAGCAGCGCGCCATGGGGCGCCACAATGCTCGACAGGAGCTCGGCACTTTCCTAGAGTCCATCCATCCGTCTCTTACCAGCAGGTGCGCGCTTGAAACAGCCCGGTCCGGACCATCCCATCACCATCACGCCGACAGCAGGCCGTGTCGTGGTCAAGGCGGGCGGCAAAGTAATCGCCGACAGCCGCCGGGCGCTCACGCTGCAGGAAGGTAGCTATCCGCCGGTGCAGTACATCCCGCGCGCCGATGCGCAGATGAGCGAGCTTGTCCACAGCACGCAGCAGACGCATTGCCCCTATAAGGGCGACGCCGCCTATTTCAGCATTGGCGGCGCCAACAATGCGGTGTGGAGCTATGAGCAGCCATTCCCGGCGGTGGCGGCGATCGCGGGGCACCTCGCCTTCTATCCGAACAAGGTTGATTCCATCGAGATTGAGCCGTAAGTCGGAGCCCGCCACCAACTGATTCCAGGGGAAAGATCGCGACTATGGCCGAAACGCACAGCTCGCTCCAGAAACCGGTCACGATCTTCGGGCCTGATTTTCCGTTTCCGTTCGATGATTGGATCAAGCATCCGGCCGGCATCGGCGCGATCCCCTCGGAAAAGCATGGCACTGAGGTGGCGGTCATCGGCGCCGGCATCTCGGGCTTGGTTTCTGCCTATGAATTGATGAAGTTGGGGTTGAAGCCGGTCGTGTACGAAGCCTCGCAGCTTGGCGGTCGCCTGCGCTCGCAACCCTTCGAGGGGGCGCCCGCCGGCATCATCGCCGAATTGGGCGGCATGCGCTTTCCGGTCTCGTCGACCGCCTTCTATCACTATGTCGACCGGCTGGAACTTGAATCGCGGCCTTTTCCCAACCCGCTTACCGAAGCCGCCGGCAGCACGGTGATCAACCTTGAGGGCGAGACCTATTACGCCCGGACCCTCGCGGATCTCCCGCCGATGTTCCGCGAGGTGGCGGATGCCTATCACGCGGCACTCGAGGAGCATGCGCATTATTCGGAACTGCAGCAGGCCATCCGCAACCGCGATGTGAGAACCGTGAAGGCGATCTGGGATCCGCTGGTGAAGGAATGGGACGAGCGCACCTTCTATGATTTCGTGACGCGCTCCTCAGCCTTTGCAAAGCTGAGCTTCCGCCACCGCGAAGTGTTCGGTCAGGTCGGCTTCGGCACCGGCGGCTGGGATTCCGACTTCCCCAATTCGATGCTGGAAATCCTCCGCGTCAATGTCACCGAATGCGACGATCACCAGCGCTTCATCCTGGGCGGTGTGGAGCAGGTGCCGCAGGGCCTGTGGCGGCGCGCGCCGGAACGCATCCAGCATTGGCCGAAAGGAACGTCGCTCTCCTCGCTACATGGCGGGGCGCCGCTGCCGGGTGTGACACATATCAAGAGGCGCGCGGATCAGCGCTTCGACATCACCGATCGCTGGGGTCGCACCCGGACCTATGACGCGGTGGTCTCCACCTGCCAGAGCTGGCTGCTCACCACCAGCATCGATACCGATGAATCGGTCTTCTCGCAGAAGATCTGGATGGCACTCGATCGCACGCGTTACATGCAATCCTCGAAGACCTTCGTCATGGTCGACCGGCCGTTCTGGAAGGACAAGGATCCGGTCACTGGGCGCGACGTCATGAGCATGACGCTCACCGACCGCCTGACGCGCGGGACGTATCTCTTCGACAACGGGCCGGACAAGCCCGGCGTCATCTGCCTCACCTATAGCTGGATGTCCGACGCCTTGAAGATGCTGCCGCTGCCCGTCGATCGCCGGGTGGAACTGGCCCTGTCGGCGCTTGCGAAGATCTATCCCAAGGTCAACATCGCCGAACATATCATCGGCGACCCGATCACGGTCAGTTGGGAGGCGGACCCCCATTTCCTCGGCGCCTTCAAGGGTGCCTTGCCGGGGCATTACCGCTATAACCACCGCATGTTCGGCCATTTCATGCAAGCCGACATGCCGCCCGCCGAGCGCGGCATCTTCATGGCCGGCGATGACGTGGCCTGGATTCCGGCCTGGGTCGAAGGTGCCGTGCAGACGGCCTTGAACGCGGTCTGGGGTGTCATGACACATTTCGGCGGGCATACCTTCCCCGGCAATCCGGGGCCGGGCGACGTCTATCACGAAATCGGCCCGGTGGCCCTCGGCGAGTGAGCATTGGGGGGAGGATCGAGGCTGCTTGCGGCAGCAGCATCCAAACCTATATCATCTCCGTATAAAATCCTGGGTAATGGGAGGCGATGATGGCCAAGACCAATCGAACAACCAGGAAGACCGCGACAAGGAAGAAGCCGGCCGTGCGCAAGACGGCAGCGGCCGGTGACAATGCGGCGCGGTTGCGGGCAGCGCTTCTTCACCTCATCGCGACGCAAGGCTGGCGCGATCTGTCGCTGGCGGCGATTGCCGAAGAAGCCGGGCTCGACATGGCTGCGGCCCATGACATCTATCCGACCAAGGGTGCCCTGCTGCTGGGCCTTGCGCGCGAAACCGACAATGACATCCTGCGTTCGCTGAAAGTCGACCCGCTGGAGGGCGATGCCAAGGACCGGCTGTTCGATCTCCTCATGCGGCGCATCGATCACCTGCAGCAGAGCCGCGACGCCTATCTCACTTTACTGCGCGAACTGCCGCAGACACCGTTCGAAGCCGCCTGCCTCAGCCGGCAACTGCGCCGCTCGATGGGGCTGATGCTGGAAACGGCGGGGATCAGTGCTTCCGGCCTCAAGGGGCTGCTGCGGCTCCAAGGGCTGATGGCGATCTATCTGGCCGGCCTCCATGCCTGGCGGCGCGATGACAGCGAGGATCTCGCCAAGACCATGGCCGAGATCGACAAGCGCCTCGGGCAGGCGGTCAGGATCACCGAGATGTTCGCGGCACGGACCAAGGCCGCCTGATCCGTTCTCTAGGCGCTGGGGCCACCCCAATGGCCGATGCAATCGCCGCGCTCGACGCGGCCCATGGCGCGCTGGCACACGACGAGGCCGCCTTTCACCGCATGGACCGGCGTCGGCGCCAGGCCCGGCGTTTCCGGGTGATGGATGAGGGCCACGCGCGCGCCATCGGCGATGCGGTCGCCCAGCGCCACCAGATGTTCCAGCACGCCGCCATCCATCGCATAGGCGAACTGGTTGGCCTTGACCGGCAGCACCAGCGTTTCGGCAGGTGCCGGGGCATGGTCGAGGCTGCCGGCATAGGCGCCCATCGCGCGCAGGATGCGCAGGATGCCCCAATAGGCGATGTCGGCATAGGCGCCGGTCAGCCTGCCGCCACCGCCGAGCTCCGCGCCGATCGAGGCGATGCCGAGGCGCGTGGCCGCGGCGGAGATGTATCGGCCCTCCTTGTCCTCGTCGAAGGTGATCTGGTAGGGGGCGCCGAACAGGCGGCAGAGTTCGGCGATGCGCGCCTGCGGCATGACGCAATTGGCCGTCCAATCCGGCATCACGCAGGGCAGATAGAACAGCGACGAGCCGCCGGAATGCATGTCGATATGCAGATCCGTGCCCGGCATCAGCACGGTCTCGATGTAATGGGCGATGATCTGCGTGGGCGTGCCGGCCGGATCGCCCGGGAAGCTGCGGTTGAGGTTGACGTCGTCGATCGGTGAGACGCGCAGGCCCGCCACCCCGGCTGGAAAATTGGCCATCGGCAGGATGATGATGCGGCCGCGCACATCCTTGGCGTCGATGTCCTGGATGAGGCGCGAGAGGGCGATCTGGCCCTCATACTCATCGCCATGGACGCCGGCGGAGAGGAACATCGCCGGGCCGTCGCCGTTGCGGATGCAGGCGATGGGGAAGGGGATCCAGCCATAGGCCGAGCGGTGCACGGAATGCGGCAGCCGCAGATACCCCATTTGCTTGCCGTCGCGGTTGAAATCGATATCGGTGGCAATGGGGCTGGCGGACATGATCACTCGTTTGGCTGTGAGGGCGCCATGCTAGAGCCTGGCTGTGCCGCGTCAAGCCCTGGCGATCCGCGCCGACAGGCTGGGCCGGTTGTTCAGCGTTTCCAGGTCGAAACCGGCCATGAGCTTGTAGCGCCGGGCGATATCCTCAAGCTCGGTGTGGTCGATGACCGTGGCGATATTGTCAAAGCCGTCGGGTGCACGCGTCTCGGCAATTTGCATCACCTGTTCCGGACCGTTGCCGCGATTGGCCAGCACGATCTGCGTCGTGGCCGGGCGGCGCGAGGCTTCGTAATTCGTCAGCGCGATGTCGATATTGGCCTGGGTTGCCAACTCGAAGGCCAGGGTTCTGGCATCGAGGATCGCCTGCGAGGCGCCATTGGAGCCGATCGGGAACATGGGATGGGCCGCGTCACCCAGCAAGGTGAGTCGGCCGAAAGTCCAGCGGTCGAGTGGATCGCGGTCGACCATGGGATATTCGAACACGCGGTCGGCAGCGCGGATGATCGCCGGCACATCGAGCCAGGGGAAAGCGCCAGCCCTCGAAAGCGGGCAGGAAATCATCAAGGTCGGCCGCACGGTTCCAATCCTCGCGGCGCCACAGATGCCCTTCAGGGAAGCTCAGCTCGGCGATCCAGTTGATCTCGGCCAGCGGACCAGCAGCACCGATCGGATAGCAGACGAATTTCTGCGCCTGATGACCGGCCATCACCATGCTGTGCCCGCCCAGGAAGCCTGGCGCCAAACTGACGCCGCGCCACAGGATGCGCTGGTTCCATTTGGGCGGACCCTCCAGCGGATAGAGTTGCGCGCGGGCGGCGGAATGAATGCCGTCCGCGGCGACGACGACGTCGGCCGTGATGCTGCTCTGGTCAAAGGTGACGGTGGCGTGATCGGCGCCGGTCTCGAAGTGCCGGGCGCGGTGGCCGAGGTGAACCTGCTGCGCACCGAGCCTTGCCAGCGCCGCATCGTAGAGCATCATCTGCAAGCGGCCGCGATGCAGGGAGATTTGCGGCCATTTATATCCGGCGGCAAGGCCCCGCGCCTCGCGCCAGATTTCCTGGCCGAACTTGTTGGCATAGATGAGTGCTTGTGGGGCAACGCCGATCGCCGCCAGCTCCCCCGCCAACCCCAGTTCCGTCAGCTCGCGGACGGCATGGGGCAGCAGGTTGATGCCGACGCCAAGCGGTTTCAGCGCGCCGACAGCTTCGAACAGCTCGACTTCGATGCCCGCGGCATGCAGGCTCAGGGCCGCTGTCAGGCCGCCGATTCCGCCGCCGATCACCGCCACGCGCACTTGTGCCTCCTGGATATTTATGTATGCTTTACATACAATGTCGGCCGGAAGCGGCGGATGTGTCAAGGGGTGGGACCTGGTGTCGGGATCAGTTGCAAGAGGACGAATCCATGAAACGGCAAGCGAGGCGCCGGGGGCGTTCGAGCAATGGCCCGCAGATGTCACGTTCGGTGTGCTGGGCGATCTTGTCGGCTATGCGATCCGTCGCGCGCAGATCGCCATCTACAAGGATTTCGATGCGAGCATCGCCGACCTGACGCCACCGATGTTCGCAGCCCTGGTCCTGATCGAGGCCAATCCCGGGATCAATCAGTCCCGCCTTGGTCAGATCATGGGGGTCAACCGCGCCACTATCATGGCGCTCATCGACCGGCTGGCCGACCTCAAGCTGCTCACGCGCGTGGCCTCGGTGACCGACAAGCGCGCCAATGTCCTGAAGCTCACGGCGCTGGGTCAACGGCGGCGCTTGCGGGCGATCGACGAGGTGAAGGCACATGATGCCCGCGTCGCCAGGAACCTCACCAAGGCCGAACTTGCGATACTCCGGCATCTGCTGGGGAAATTCTGAACAGCCGGCAATTCGTCTCACGCTCCAGCGCTCAAAGGGATAGCATCATGTCGTCACCCGATTTGCCACCTGATGCCGCGGAAAGTTATGCGGCCCTAAAACGGGGCTTGCCAAAGACAGCGAAGGATCTTGGGCTGATGCAGGGATTCCCGGCGCCGGCCGAGACGCGCGTCACCTGGGCGAACTGGATTGCGGCGCCGTTCAACCGCTGGGGCTTCCAGCATGTACAGGCCTTGCTGCCGACGCTCCCGGTTGACTGCGGAACGCGGCCGCCAGCACCACTGCCGGAGGCGCCGGCAGAGCTCGATGCGTTCCTGTTCGAGAGCGTCTGCGGCGTCCGGCACAGCCTGGGTGATCACCTGGCGGCGAGCCATACCGATGCCTTCCTGGTGCTGCGGAGGGACAAGCTTGTCTATGAGCGCTATTGGAACGGCCAGACGCCAGCCACGCGCCATATCATGTTCTCGGTCACGAAATCGCTCATCGGCTTGCTGGCGGAGACACTGATTTATCAAGGGGTGCTCGACGAAGATGCCGTGGTCTCTGCCTATGTGCCGGAACTGGCAGCAAGCGCCTTTGGCGATGCCAGCGTGCGGCAGATCCTCGATATGGCGGTCGGCATCGACTATGTCGAGCAATATGACGATCCCGATTCCAGTTCATCGCATTACGGCTATGCCAGCGCGCTGCTGCCGGCGCCGGAGGGCCTCGGCAAATACGCCTCGCTCTATGAATATTTGCCATCGCTGAAGAAACGTGGCCAGCATGGCGGCCTGTTCCATTACGTGACGGCGGTGACGGAGGTGCTGGGCTGGGCCATGGAGCGCGCCGCCGGCAAATCCAGCGACCGGCTGCTGGAGGAGATGGTCTGGTCGAAGCTTGGCATGGAGCGGGAGGGCAGCTTTGCGGCCGACCCCTGGGGCCGCGCCATCACCGGCGCCGGCTTCAATGCGACCTTGCGCGATCTCGCACGGGTGGGCCGCCTGATCCTGGGGCAAGGCAAAGCAGATGGCCAAGAGATCCTGCCCGCGGACGCCATCCGCAAGATCGCCCGCGGCAGCTACCCGGCGATCTTCGGGCGGGATGCGGAGTTTTCAGCCTGGGCGCCGGGTGCCTCCTATCGCAGCCAATGGTATGTCTTCAACGATAATCCTGACGGCGGCAAGGGCGGATCGATGATGGCCTGCGGCATTCACGGCCAATACATCTTCATCGACTTCGCGGCCGAACTGGTGGTGGTCAAGCAATCCTCAATGCCGGTGGCCGACATGGAGATCGGCGCCGATACGGTTCGCCTGCTGCGGGCGCTGGCGCGGCATTTCGCCTGATGTTGCCCAACCTGGCGATGCAGTGGGTGATGAGACTGGAGGTCGAAATCGGGCCGGAACGCCGTATCGGCCCGGTGCCGGCGGGAGAGCGGATCGACTACCCCATCATCGGCGGCAGTTTTGCCGGGCCGGACATAAGGGGTGATGTGCTGCCGGGTGGTGCCGACTACTTCCTCATGCGTCACGATGGCGTCGGCGTACTCGATGCCAGGTACAAGCTGCGCAGCGACGATGGCGTGGTGATCGATATCCACAACAGCGGCCTGTGGGTGCCGACCGATGCCGGCCGCGCGCGGATGAAAAGCGGCCTCGATCCCCTGCCGTGGGAGCTCTATTGCCGCTGTACGCCGGTCTTTCGCGCACCCACCGGCCGCCATGACAGGCTCAACCGGTGGGTCTTCACCGGCAGCGTCGACTATCCACGCCCCGGCATCGTGGTGGTCAACTGCTTCAAGCTGATCTAGCCGCGGCCACGGGTGGCGGACCGGCCGGGATCCCGCTCAGCGGTGGATAGATTTCCGGCCGGCGTGTCTGGAAGACGCCCCAATAGTCGCGCGCCTTCTGCGCCTGGTCGAGATTGACCGTGCCGATGACGACCTCTTCGCGGTCGCGCGAGCCGCTCGTGATCATGGCACCCAGATGATCGCAGATGAAGGACGAGCCATAGAAATCAAGCGTGATGCCGTCATCGGTTTCGGAGCCGGTCCGGTTGGCGGCCATCAAAGGCACCAGATTGGCGCCGGCATTGCCGCGCATCACGGTCTGCCAGTGATCACGGCTGTCCCACATGTCGGCGGCGATCTCGCTGCCGATGGCGGTGGGATAGACCAGCAATTCGGCGCCCATCAGCGCCATCATGCGCGCCAGTTCCGGGAACCATTGATCCCAGCAGATGCCGACACCAAGCTTGAGGTAGCGCGTCGTCCAGACCTTGGGGCCCTCCTGGCTGGGGGCGAAGAAGGCGTTCTCCCGGTAGCCGGGGAATTGCGGGATGTGCGACTTGCGATAGATGCCCAGCACCGAGCCATCGGCATCGACCACCGCCACCGAATTGTAGAGCGCCTCCTCGGTACGTTCGTAGAAGGAGACCGGCACTACCACCTGGCGCGCCCGGGCGAAATCCTGGAACAGGGCGATGGTCGGATGATCCTTGGCGGGACGGGCGAGGTCCCGGTAGCGCGGATTGTCGGTCTTGCAGAAATAGGGTGCCTCGAAAAGTTCCGATGGCAGGATGAGCCTGGCGCCCTGATCGGCGGCGCGGTGGGCGAGGCCAAGGACACGCGCCACGGTCGCGGCCTCGTTCCAATCGTGATGTGTCTGCAAAGCGGCAAGGGTGATCTGGCGTGACATGATCATGGCTCCCGGATGGCATGAGGTGGCGCTGCGTCTAGTGCCCAGGGGGCAAGATCGGCGCGGGTGATTCTGGCTTCCTGGTCGAGCCAGTCGAGGAACAATTGGATCTTGGGCTTGGCCAGGGCACCCGCGGTCATTGCCACCACCCAATCGGCGGCGGGAATGGCGGTGCGCAAGGGTGCCAGCAGGCGCCCGGCGTGGAGATCGTCGCCGGCCAGCACGAGGCTGCCGAGCGCGACGCCGATGCCTTGGCGTGCCGCGGCAACAAGTGCTCCTGAATCGCCGAAATTATAGCCGCGGACCGTGGCGGTCTCCGGCGATCCAACCGCTGTCAGCCAGCTTGGCCCGGTCTTCGCGCCGCTCGTCATGCAGCAACGGCCGCTGCAGCAGATCGTTGACCGAGTTGATCGGCGCCAAGGCGGGCGCGCAAAGCGGCGTCAGCAGGTCGGGAAAGAGATGGCGGCATTCCAGGCCTTGGAGGTCGTTATTCGCCGGCAGGATGGCGAGATGAATTTCGCCACGCACCGGCTCGAAGGTCTGCTCGTTGGAGAACAGCCAGATGTCGATCTCGGGATGCGCTGCCTTGAGGCGCGGCAGGCGCGGGATCAGCCAATGGGTGGCGAAATCGGGCCGCGTGTAGACGATGACCTGGTTGGGCTTGCGGTACTGTTCCAGCCGTTTCAACCCCAGTTCAAGCCGCTCGAAACAGTCGCGGGTCGTGATTTCCAGATCGCGCCCGGCATCGGTCAGCACGGCATTCCGGTGCAGCCGGTTGAACAAGGGCTGGCCCAACTGGTCTTCCAGCATGCGGATCTGGTGGCTGATGGCGGATTGGGTCATGCCAAGCTCGTCGCCCGCTTTCGAAAAGCTGCCAAGCCGCGACGCCGCCGAGAAAGCAGCGAGGGCGCGCATGGAAGGCAACAGGTTTCTCGGGTTTGACATGAGCAATTTCGATTAGAATGATAAAGATTCTGCGTTTGAGATATCAATAACTTAGCCAGTATAATCAGATGAAATCGAAGAATTCAAGCGGCAACAGAACGGAGATTGGCATGAGCAATTTCGATGTAGTTCGGATGCCGGCGGAATGGGAACCCCATGCCGGCTGTTTCATGGGGTGGCCGGGCAATGCCGAATCCTGGTCAGCCGACCTCGCTCTCGTGCGGCGGGACTATGCCGCCGTGGCCCATGCCATCAGCCGATTCGAGAAGCTGACCATGCTGGTCAATCCAGCCGATCTCGCCGGCGCCCGCGACCAGCTTGGCAGCGGCATCGAGCTGCTGCCGGTGCCGCTCAACGAACCATGGCTGCGCGACAGCGGGCCGAGCTTCGCGAAGAGTGCCGATGGCAAAGTCGCCGCGGTGACCTGGCGCTTCAACGGCTGGGGCGAATACAGCCCGGATTTCGCCCTCGATGCGCTGGTGGGTCGCGGCATTGCCATGCATCTGGCGGTGCCGGTGGTGAATTCGGCGCTTGCGATGGAAGGCGGCGCGCTTCATGTCGACGGCCGGGGCACGCTGCTCACCACCGAGACGGTGGTCTTCAACAAGAACCGCAATCCCGGCATCACCCGCGAAACGGCCGAGGCGGAGTTTGCGCGCACCCTCGGCATCACGAAAACCATCTGGCTGCCGGGTAACCCTTACGAGAAGGGCACGGACGGCCATATCGACGGCATCGCCTGTTTCGTGCGGCCGGGCGTTGTGCTGTTCGAGACCAGCGCATCCAGCCGGGCGGAAATGCGCGCGGTCACGGAAAAGAACCAGCGCGCCCTTGAGGGCCAGACCGATGCCGAGGGCCGCGCCCTGCAGTTCCTCTATGTAAGGGAAGCGCCGGATACCGGGCGCGGCACGGCGCAGGGCTGGGGCTATTCAACTTCCTACGTTAACTTCTACATCGCCAATGGGGCCGTCATCATGCCGAGCTTCGGCGTGAAGGAAGATGCGGCGGCCAAGGAGGCGATCATGGCCGCTTTCCCCGATCGCGAGGTGGTGCAGGTCGATATTTCGACCATCGCCTCAGGCGGCGGCGGCATCCATTGCATCACGCAGCAATTGCCTGCATGACGGTTAGGCGAGATCCTTGTCGGCTTCCGCGCCGGAAAGATCATCGGCGCGGCGCAGTTTGGGGAACCAGCGCATCCACAGCAAGGTGATGACCAGGATGCTGAGCCCGCCCAGGAAAGCCGCGGGAACCGTGCCGATGAGCCCGGCGGCACTGCCGGCGCGGAAGGCACCGAGTTCGTTGGAGGCGTTGACCAGCACGGAATTCACCGCATTGACGCGGCCGCGCAGCTGGTCCGGCGTCCACAGCTGCATCAGCACTTCGCGGATATAGACGCTGACCATGTCGGCAGCACCCATGATGGCCAAGGCCGCCACGGTGAGAATGAGGACGTCGGAGAGCGCAAAGACGATGGTGCCGAGGCCGAAGATGAGGACGGCAGCGAACATGATGTGGCCGGCCTTGCGGCGCACCGGATAGATGCCGAGATAAAGTGCCATCGCAAGGGCGCCGACGCCGATGGCGGCGCGCAGCACGCCCAGTTCAAACGGCCCCGCCACCAGGATATCGCGGGCATAGATCGGCAGCAGCACGACAGTGGTCCCGAAGAGGACCGCGAACAGATCGAGGGTCGTGGCACCCAGCACGATCTTTTCTTCCTTCATGTAGCGGAAGCCGCCCATGAGGGATTGCAGCACATTGCCTTCTTCCATCGGCTGCTGCGGCACCGGGCGGATGAAGAGGCTCGCCAGCAGGGCGATGGCGACCATCACCAAGGCGGTCACATAGGCCACAAGCGGCGAGATGCCATAGAGCAAGCCACCGATGGCCGGACCGGCGATGGAGCAGAACTGCCAGATGGCGGTCGAGCAACTGATGGCGGCACCGATCTCCTCGCGCTTCACCACGGTGGGCGCGAGGGCGCGCGAGGCCGGCGTCAGAAAGGCGCGGCCGGCACCGAGCAGGGCGAGCAAAGCGAGGATCGGCCAGATTTGCGACGTGCCCTTCACGGCCACGAGGGTGATGCCGAGGATCGCTACAAAATCGACCAGCATGCAGATGGCGATGATGCGGCGGCGGGAGTATTTGTCGGCAAAGGTGCCGGTCAGCATGACAAGGAACAGCACGGGCAGGAACTGCACCAGGCCGACAAGGCCGAGATCGAACGGATCGCGCGAGATATCGTAGATCATCCAGGCGACCGACACGGTCAGAATCTCGGCCGCCAGCGTGGAGAAGAAGGCGTTGGTTTCCAGGAACAGGAAATCCCTGTTGCGCAGCACAGAGATCATGGTGGGCTTGGCGGTCATCACGGGGAACTCGATCTGTCGATGCCGGCGGAGAGGGAACGAAGCCGGTTGGCGCGTATTGTGGTCTATTGGCCGCGTTGGCGGAAGTCCCCATTCCGCGCACCCTTAGCGAAAGTCAGCGATCGCATGCGTCATCTGCCCCGATCCACGGCGCCACTCTGGCTCAAGGTTGGCTACAGCCTGTTTGTGGCCGTTCTGGTGCCCGTCTATCTGGTGGATTATGGGCCTACGAACTTTCTCTATTTCTGCGACGTCGCGTTGCTGCTCACCGTCATTGGCCTGTGGTCCGGCAATGCGTTGTGGGTATCCGCCGGTGCCGTCGGCATCCTGCTGCCGCAGGCCGTCTGGATGGCGGATTTCATCGGCAGTGCCGTCGGCCTGCCGCTTACCGGCATGACCGCCTATATGTTTGACGATGGGTTGCCGCTGTTCACGCGCTTCCTGTCATTGTTTCATTTCTGGCTGCCGCTGCTGCTCTACCTGGTCTGGCGTTTCGGCTATGACCGGCGGGCGATCTGGCTGTGGTGGCCGCTGGCGACCGTGCTGATGGTGGTGAGCTATCTTTATGTGCCGCCACCCCCGGCGCCGGCCGGCAATCCGGGCCTGCCGGTCAATGTCAACTACGTCTATGGCCTGGGCGATGCGGCACCCCAGGATTGGATGCCGGCGAATATGTTTTTCGCGCTCATGCTGGTGGCGCTGCCGGTCGTGATCCTGTGGCCGACGCATTTCCTCCTGCGCTGGCTGTTTTCACCGCCGCAGGCGAAACAGCGGCGCCTGTTCAGCTAGCGTTGTGTTTGCGCGATACCGTGGCCTTCCTTGAGGCTAGCCGGCCTTGGCAGGGCGGGGCGTCGGGCGCGGCGCGGCCTTGCTTTCTTCCCCCTGGATTTCGAGACCGAGCTTCGCAGCCTTGCCCTCGAGGTCGTTCTGATCCTTGGGGCCAGCCTTGGCGAGGTCGTTCAGGGTTTTGCGATAGGCAGCAACCTTGGGTCGTTCAGCCATAGTGCATCTCCTTTTCTGATGAAAAGCCAACTGGTGCCGGGGGCGTTGGTTCCCCTGTTCGGCCCTATTCGACTGAAATGTTAAAAATCTCACATTTTTGGATTGACGCTCCGGCGCAAGGCGGCGCATGTTGCCCGGTGTGCCCATGCGAGAACCGCCGCCAAGGCGGCTGCAATCGGGTGCCAAGCCGCCAGGGAGTTGCCGCATCCATGTCGACCCGCAAGACAGAGCGTGCGAACGCACTGGCCGACGCCCTGGCCCGGCGCGGCGTGCTGCATCTGCGCGATGCGGCGGCACTGCTCGGTGTTTCGGAGATGACGGTGCGGCGCGATGTCGGCGCCATGCCCGACCGCTTTGCTTATCTGGGCGGCCATATCGTCAGCGCCGACGACATCGCCGGCGGCTATGAACTCGGCCGCGAGGCGGACAGCCATGCCAATGCAAAGGCCGGCGCCTGCGCCCATGCCCTCAAACTGATCAAGCCGGACGATACCGTGTTCATCGATTGTGGCTCGACGCTCGATCATCTGGCCCAGCAAATACCGGAGGAACTGAACGTCACTGTGATCTGTTACTCATTGAACGTGGCGGAGCGACTGGCGCAAAAACCGCACATCAGGATGATCATGCTGGGAGGGATTTATCACCCTGCCTCGGCCACCTTTTCCAGTGGCGACTGGCTGGAGCCGCTGGGGCGGTTCGGCATCAACAAGGCGTTCATCTCGGCCGGAGGCGTCGCCGTGGAGCGCGGTGCCAGCTGCTCACATTTCCATGAGGTGCCGATCAAGCAGAAGGCGATCGCCAGCGCCCAGGAGAGCCATCTGGTGGTGGATGCGAGCAAGTTCGGCACCATCAAGCCGGCCTATTTTGCGCGACTCTCCGATTTCCGCTCGATCATCACCGAAGACGGGGGAAAGGTGCCCGAAGCCTGAGAAAAGGGCAGGAGCCGAGGCTTGACGGGTTGCCGGCTCGATGTCATAAAGCGATCAGATTTTGGTAGAATGATAACAAGCGCCGGAAAACGACGCGTCGGATGGGAGGAAACCGCCAGGCTGGCCTTAGGGTCTGCCGGACACCTTTCGTCTGCCGCTTGCCCCGCGCTCTTCGCAAACGGTGTCGGCATGGCTGATCTCAAGATCGCGCCCATCGGTGGGTCCCAGGCGGTTCATGGCGCGGGACACAATGATGTGGCGCGTAATGTGGCGATGCCGCTCGATCTCGGCTGGGTACAGGGCGTGCGGGTCAACCTTTCCGCCGCCGAACGGCGCGTGGCAAGCCTGCCTGGCCGCCGCACTGTGAAGAAGGACGCCCAGGCGGCCTGGCTGCTGAAGGCCATCACCTGCATCGACCTCACCACCTTGAACGGCGACGACACCGTTGCGCGTGTGCAGCGGCTCTGCGCCAAGGCGAAGTCGCCGGTGCGCGCCGACATTTTGCAGGCGCTCGGCATGGCTGATCGCGGCCTTACCACGGGGGCGGTCTGCGTCTATCACCGCTTCGTGGCGACGGCCGTCGAAGCGCTTGCCGGATCGGGTATTCCGGTGGCGGCGGTGTCCACAGGATTCCCGGCGGGCCTGGTGCCCCATGACATCAAGCTCAAGGAAATCGAGGCGTCGGTCAAAGACGGGGCGCAGGAAATCGACATCGTCATCACCCGCGAACATGTGCTGACCGGCAATTGGCAGGCGCTCTATGACGAGATGCGCGACTTCCGCGCGGCCTGTGGGCCAGCGCATGTGAAGGCCATTCTCGCGACCGGCGATTTGAAGACCATGCGCAACGTGGCGCGGGCGTCGCTGGTCTGCATGATGGCGGGCGCCGATTTCATCAAGACCTCGACCGGCAAGGAAGGCGTCAACGCCACCTTGCTGGTGACCCTCATCATGATCCGCATGATCCGCGAGTATCAGGAACGCACCGGCTTCAAGATCGGCTACAAGCCGGCCGGTGGCATTTCAGCGGCGAAGGATGTGCTCAACTACCAGTTCCTGATGAAGGAGGAATTGGGGCGCCCTTGGCTGGAGCCCAATCTCTTCCGCATCGGCGCCTCGAGCCTGCTTGCGGACATCGAACGCCAGCTTGAACATCATGTGACCGGCCGCTATTCGGCCTATAACCGGCATGCCGCAGGATAAGACCATGAGTGTCGCCCGCTATTTCGACGAGATGTCCTATGGCCCGGCGCCGGAAGCCGATACGGAGGCGCGTGCCTGGTTGAAGCGCCATGAGGCGGGCTTCGGCCATTTCATCGGCGGTGCGTTCGTGAAGCCGGAAGGCGGCCAGTATTTCGATGCCGTCGATCCTTCGACCGGGAGCATCCTCGGCCGCGTGGCGCAGGGCGGCGCGGACGATGTCGAGAAGGCGGTCGCTGCCGCGCGGAAGGCCCAGGGACCCTGGGCGAAGCTCCCCGGCCATACACGGGCGCGGCATCTTTATGCGCTGGCGCGCGCGGTGCAGCGCAATGCGCGGCTGCTCGCGGTGGTCGAGGCCATCGATAACGGCAAGCCCATTCGCGAGACGCGCGATATCGACGTGCCGCAGGTGGCGCGGCATTTCTATTATCATGCCGGCTGGGCGCAATTGCAGGCGAGTGAGTTCGCCGACCAGGTGCCGGTGGGTGTCGTCGGCCAGATCATCCCGTGGAACTTCCCGCTCCTGATGCTCGCCTGGAAAGTGGCGCCGGCCCTGGCGCTCGGCAATACGGTCGTGCTGAAGCCGGCAGAATTCACCTCACTCACCGCCCTGCTGTTTGCCGAGATCGCCGCCGAAGCCGGCTTGCCGGCGGGTGTCCTCAATGTGGTGACCGGTGACGGCAGCACGGGGGCCACCATCGTTGGCCATGCCGGCATCGACAAGATCGCTTTCACAGGCTCCAGCGAGGTGGGCAAACTCATCCGCGAGAAGACCGCCGGATCGGGCAAGTCGCTGACCCTGGAACTCGGTGGCAAGTCGCCCTTCATCGTGTTCGATGATGCCGATATCGACGGCGCCGTCGAGGGTGTCGTCGATGCGATCTGGTTCAACCAGGGCCAGGTCTGTTGTGCGGGATCCCGCCTGCTGGTGCAGGAAGGCATCGCCGAGACGTTCCTCGCGCGTCTCAAGCGGCGCATGGCCACTCTGCGCGTCGGCATGCCGCTCGACAAATGCATCGACATGGGTGCCATCGTCGCACCGGTACAGCTGGAGCGCATCAAATCGCTGGTGGCGACCGGCGTCGCCGAGGGCGCTGACCTCTTCCAGCCCAATATCGACCTGCCCAAGGGTGGTTCCTTCTATCCGCCAACCTTGCTCAGCAATGTTCACACGGCGGCAACCGTGGCGCGGGAAGAGATCTTCGGCCCGGTGCTGGTCTCGATGACATTCCGCACGCCCGATGAAGCCGTGATGCTCGCCAACAACACGCGCTATGGCTTGTCTGCCAGTGTGTGGAGCGAGACCATCGGTCTTGCCCTCGACATCGCCCCCAAGCTGCAGGCCGGCGTGGTCTGGATCAATGCCACCAATTTGTTCGATGCCGCGGTCGGTTTCGGCGGCTACCGCGAATCCGGCTATGGCCGCGAGGGTGGCAAGGAAGGCGCCTATGAATACCTGAAACCGAAGGCCTGGAGCGGGCGCAAGGCACGCGCTGTCGGTGCGGAAGTTAAGGAAGAGGTTGCGGTTGGCGGCTTTGATACGCCGACCCTCGACCGCACGGCCAAGCTGTTCGTCGGTGGCAAGCAGGCGCGCCCCGACGGCAATTATTCGCGCACGATCCTGTCGCCCAAGGGTGCGAAGCTCGGCGAAGTTGGCGAGGGCAACCGCAAGGATATCCGCAACGCGGTCGCTGCCGCCCGTGGCGCCGAGGGCTGGGCGAAGGCCACGGCGCATAACCGTGCGCAGATTCTCTATTACTTGGCCGAGAATCTCTCCGCCCGTGCCGCGGAGTTCGCCGGCCGCATCGCCGCCATGACCGGTGTCTCCAAGGCCAAGGCGGATGCCGAAATCGAGGCCTGTATTTCACGCCTGTTCAGCTATGGCGCCTGGGCCGACAAATTCGAAGGTACTGTCCATACCCCGCCCTTGCGCGGCGTCGCTTTGGCGATGAACGAACCCATCGGCGTCGTTGGCGTGGTCTGCCCCGATGAAGCACCGCTGCTGGCTTTCATCTCGCTGGTGGCGCCCCTGATCGCCATGGGCAACCGCGTGGTCGCGGTGCCGTCGGAACGGCATCCGCTGGCGGCCACGGATTTCTACCAGATCATCGAGACATCCGATGTGCCGGCCGGCGTCATCAATATTGTGACGGGTGCCGCCAAGGATCTCACCAAGACGCTGGCCGAGCATGACGATGTCGATGCGCTATGGGTGTTCGGGACCAAGGAAAACGCGGCGATGGCCGAGAGATTGTCGGTCGGCAATCTGAAGCGCCTGCTGGTCGACCATGGTTTGCTGACGGACTGGTTCGATGGGCAAGCGGCCGAAGGGCCGATCCTGCTGCGCCATGCGGTGCAGGTGAAGAATATCTGGATTCCCTATGGCGAGTGAATAGAGTGACTGGAGCAAGCGGTCATCTAGAGCCGTGGACGTCGAAAGAGGGGGAGGAATAGCTCGTGCTGAAGAACATCAACCCGCTGTTGAATGCGGACATTCTCTTTGCGTTGCGTGCAATGGGCCATGGCGATCGCCTGGTTCTGTGCGACACCAATTTCCCGGCGGCCTCGGTTGCCAAGCAGACGGTCCTTGGTGGCCTGCTGCGGATGGACGGCGTCACCACCGCGGAGGCAACGCGCGCCATCCTCTCCTTGATGCCGCTTGATACCTTCATCCCGGACGCGGCGATGCGCATGGAGATCGTCGGTGCGCCTAAGGAAGTGCCGGCGGTGCAGCAGGAAGTGCAGGCCGAGATCGACCGTGCCGAGGGCAAGTCCTGGCCGCTGGTCTCGGTCGAGCGCATGGCCTTTTATGAACTCGCCAAGAAATCCTATTGCGTGATCGCCACGGGCGAGCGGCGCTTCTATGGTTGCTTCATGTTCACCAAGGGCGTCATTCCGCCCGATGCGCGGTAATCCTTCATGAGCGCGCAACAGGAAGGTGTCGTCATCCTTGGGATTTTCGTCGCCGATCTTGCCTTCATGGGCGATCGGATGCCGAAGATCGGCGAGACCATCGCCGGCTCCGGCTTCAAGATGGGGCCGGGTGGCAAGGGGTCGAATCAGTCGGTGGCGGCAGCGCGGGCCGGAGCCAAGGTGACGTTCATTTCCAAGATCGGCCGCGATACATTCGGCGAGATCGCGCAGAAGACCTGGAAAGATGAAGGCATCAACGCCCAGGTGGGCCTGTCCGATACCGATCCAACCGGCGTCGCCTTCATCTACGTCAACGACAAGACCGGCGAGAATGCGATCATCGTCTATCCCGGTGCCGCCGGGACCCTGTCGCCGGCCGATGTCGATGCGGCAGCGGCACAGATTCGCGGTGCCAAAGTCTTTGTGACGCAATTGGAACAGCCTGTGGCGGCGGCGCAACGGGCGCTCGAAATCGCCAAGGCGGCCGGCGTCATCACCATCTTCAATCCGGCGCCGGCCGAACCCTTTCCGGCAGCATTGTTTCCATTGTGCGACTATATCGCGCCCAATGAGAGCGAAGCGGCGGCCCTGGTCGGCTTTGCACTCGACAGCCTCGATGATGCGCGCCGCGCCGGCGACGCCCTCCTGGCGAAGGGGGCCAGAAACGCACTGATCACGTTGGGTGAGCGAGGCGCCTTGCTGCACTCCAGCACAGAGTCGATCCACGTGCCGGCCGTGGCGGCCGGGACGGTGATCGATACGGCTGGGGCCGGCGATGCCTTTGTCGGTGGTTTTGCCGCTGCGATTGCCGATGGCACAGCGCCCGCCGAAGCTGTACGCTTTGGTTGTACAGTTGCTGGCCTTTCCGTCACCAAGCGGGGCACGGCGCCAGCGATGCCGTCGCGGGCCGAAATCGACGCGATGCTGGCAAAAAAAAGATGATTGGGTAGGCCAAGATGCGCAACGATCCGATCAAATATTTCTTCATCTGGCCGGCACTGCTTGTCGTGCTGGCGATTGCGATCTTTCCGCTGATCTATTCGCTCACCACCAGCTTCATGAGCTTCCGCCTGGTGCCACCGACGCCACCGCGTTTCGTCGGCCTCGAGAATTACGGCAATCTCCTCATCAATCCGCGTTTCTGGCAGGTCACCTGGACCACCAGCATCATCGCCTTTGTCTCGGTCGCCATCCAATATGTGCTGGGCTTCGCGGTCGCCTTGGCGCTGTTCGCCAAGGTGCCCGGCGAAAAGCTGTTCCGTGTCGGCTTCCTGTTGCCGATGCTGATCGCACCCGTGGCCGTGGCACTCATCGCGCGCCAGATCTTCAATCCGACGGTGGGGCCGCTCAATCATTTCATGACGTCGCTGGGCTTCCCCAATCTGCCCTTCCTCACCGAGACGCATTGGGCGATCGGCGCGCTCATCACCGTCGAGGTGTGGCAATGGACGCCCTTCATCATCCTGATGCTGCTGGCCGGCCTCGCCACCTTGCCGGATGATGTCTATGAGGCGGCGGCGCTGGAGAACGCGTCGTCCTGGCGACAGTTCTGGGACATCACCTTCCCGATGATGCTGCCAATCTCGGTCGCCGTCGTGTTCATCCGCCTGATCGAGAGCTACAAGATCATCGATACGGTGTTCGTCATGACCGGCGGCGGGCCAGGCATCTCGACCGAGACACTGACCTTGTTCGCCTATCAGGAGGGCTTCAAGAAGTTCAACCTCGGCTACACCTCTGCCTTGTCGTTCCTGTTCCTGATCGTCATCACGGTGATCGGCGTCGTCTATCTCGCAATCCTCAAACCCTATCTGGCGAAACATAGATGAGCATCCGCACCCTCAAAGGCGCGCCGCGCCAGTTCGCTTTGCTCGGCTGTCTGCTCTGGGCATTGTTCACCCTTGTTCCCGCTCTATTGGGTGGCGGTGACCTCGTTCAAGACGTCGATCTCGGTGGTGGGTGGTGCCACCTACCTTCCCTTCGTCGATTTCGAACCGTCGCTGCAGGCCTGGCGGGAGTTGTTCTCCGGCGAGCGCGGCGAGTTCTTCAACAATGTCATCGCCTCGACCGTGATCGGCCTTTCTTCGGCTGTGCTGGCGACAGCGATCGGCGCGATGGCTGCCTATGCGCTGGTACGGTTTCCCTTCAAGGTCAAACTCGCCTCCGGACTCGCGTTCTTCTTTGTGGCACTTAGCGGCTATCTGCTGGGCCATTACGTGTTGGGTTTCGGCCGCGCCGCCTCGATGCTGATCGCCTTCATCGTCGCCCTGGCGGTATCGCTGGTGACCAACCGGTTGCGCGTGCCGGGGCCGGTGCTGGGCAATGAGGACATCATCTTCTGGTTCGTCAGCCAGCGCATGTTCCCGCCCATCGTGACGGCCTTCGCGCTCTTTCTCATGTACACCGAAGTGGGGCGCATGGGCTTCAAGCTGGTCGACACCTATGTCGGCATGGTCTTGGCCTATATCGCCTTCAGCTTGCCCATCGTGGTCTGGCTGATGCGCGACTTCTTTGCCGCCCTGCCGCTCGAAGTGGAAGAGGCGGCGATGGTTGATAACGTGCCGAGCTGGCGCATCTTCACCGGTATCGTGTTGCCGATGTCGGTGCCCGGCCTCATCGCCACCTTCATGATTACCCTGGCCTTCGTCTGGAACGAGTTCCTGTTTGCACTCTTCCTTACCAATGCCAAATGGCAAACCCTGCCCATTCTCGTCGCCGGCCAGAACAGCCAGCGCGGCGACGAATGGTGGTCCATTTCCGCCGCCGCCCTGGTTGCCATCATTCCGATGATGATCATGGCGGCGCTCTTGAGCAGGCTCATGCGGTCCGGCCTGCTGCTCGGGGCCATCAAGTGATCGCCCCTACCCGAGTTCAACTGTCCAAGTTCACTGACGACCGATGATTGCCAAACCAATTAACAACGAAGCCAACCAACAACTAAGAGAGAGAATGGGAGCCACAACATGAGGAAGATGCTGCTCGGAGCGACGGCGATGATTGCGCTGTCGGTCACCTTGAGTGCCTGCGGCGAGGAGAAGAAGGAGGAGGCGGCAGCCACTTCCAACACCACCGCAACCACTGAAGCCGCCCCCGCACCGGCGGCGACGGAAGCCACCAACCAGACGGCGGCGGCGCCGGCGACCGGTGCCTGCCAGCCGGATTACACCGGCGTCACGCTGACCGCCGCCTCGCAGACCGGCCCCTACATCGCCTCGGCCCTGCAGACCGCGGGTGAAGCCTGGGCCAAGAAGACCTGCGGCAAGGTCAATGTGGTCGAATTCCCCTGGTCGGAACTCTATCCGAAGATCGTGACCTCGCTCTCCTCCGGCGAAGCCAATTTCGATGTGGTGAGCTTCGCCCCGGCGTGGTCGCCTGACTTCACCGATTATCTCTCGGAAGTGCCCGAAGCGATGCGCAAGGGTGCCGCCTGGGATGACATCGCGCCGATTTACCGCGAGCAGCTGATGGTGTGGAACGGCAAGACGCTGTCGCAGACCATCGACGGCGACGTCCATACCTATACCTATCGCATCGACCTGTTCGAAGATCCGAAGGAGAAAGAGGCGTTCAAGGCCAAGTCCGGCTACGACCTCGCTGTGCCGCAGGATTGGAAGCAGTATCTCGACATCGCCGAATTCTTCACGCGCCCGGATCAGGGGCTGTGGGGTACGGCGGAAGCCTATCGTCGCGGCGGCCAGCAATTCTGGTTCTTCTTCAGCCATGCGGCGTCCTACACCAATATCCCGGGCCAGAAAGGCGCCATGTTCTTCAATCCGGAGACCATGGATGCCGAGATCAACAACCCGGGCTGGGTCCGTGGGCTTGAGGAATATGTGAAGTCCTCGAAGCTGGCGCCGCCCAACGCGCTCAACTTCTCGTTCGGCGAAGTGAACGCGGCCGTGGCCGGTGGCCAGGTGGCGCAGTCGATCGGCTGGGGTGATACGGGTGTCATCGCCGCGGATCCGAAGCAGTCGAAGATCTCCGGCAAGGTCGGTTCGGCCGTGCTGCCGGGTGCCACCGAGATCTGGGACTACAAAACCAAGGAATGGAAGAAGTTCGATAAGGTCGTCAAATCGCCGTTCATGGCGTTCGGCGGCTGGCAGGCGGCGGTTCCCGCTTCCTCCAAGAACCAGGAAGCGGCCTGGAACTATATCGAGTTCCTCTCCAGCCCCGAGGTCTCGGGCCAGGCGGCGATCACCGGCGGTACCGGTGTCAACCCCTACCGCATCTCGCACACGACCGATCTTGCGCTGTGGTCGAAGCTGTTCAGCGAGCGTGAGGCCAAGGAATATCTGGGCGCCCAGGCAGATTCGCTGGCGGCCGAGAACGTGGTCCTCGACATGCGTCTGCCGGGCTACTTCTCCTATACCGAAGTCGTGGAGATCGAACTCTCCAAGGCTCTGGCGGGTGAAGTCACGGCGCAAGCTGCGCTCGACACCGTGGCCAAGGAATGGAATCGTCTGACCGACGAATTCGGCCGCGACAAGCAGCTTGCCGCCTATCGCGCTGCGATGGGTCTGCCGGCGAAGTAAGCTACCGGATCCCGCTCCGGTTTTGCGCCGGAGCGGGATCATCTTTCGCATCATAGAAGAAGCATGCCATGTCCCGCGTAAGCCTCGAACGCATCACCAAATCCTTCGGCGACGTTACCGTCATCCCGCCGCTCGATCTGGAAATCGCCTCGCGCGAATTCGTCGTATTGGTCGGGCCGTCCGGTTGCGGCAAGACCACGACCTTGCGCATGATCGCGGGCTTGGAGACGGCAAGCTCGGGTATGATCAAGATCGGCGACCGTGACGTCACCAATCTGCGACCGGGCCTTCGGAACTGCTCCATGGTGTTCCAGAATTACGCGCTCTATCCGCATATGACGGTGGGGGAGAATATCGGCTATGGCATGAAGGTGCGCGGCACCTCCAGGAGCGAGATCGAGACGGCGGTGAAGAACGCCGCCCGCATCCTCAACCTTGAGCCCTATCTTGAGCGGCGCCCCAAGCAATTGTCCGGCGGCCAGCGCCAGCGCGTCGCCATCGGCCGCGCCATCGTGCGCAACCCGGATGTCTTTCTGTTCGACGAGCCGCTCTCCAATCTTGACGCCAAGCTGCGCATCGAAATGCGCACCGAGATCAAATCGCTGCACCGGCGCCTGCAGACAACGGTGGTCTACGTGACCCACGACCAGGTCGAAGCCATGACCATGGCCGACCGTGTCGTCGTGATGAATGGCGGCCGCATCGAGCAGGCCGCCGACCCGATCACGCTCTACGAAAAGCCCCGCAATCTGTTCGTGGCGGCGTTCATCGGCGCGCCCAGCATGAACTTCGTCGAGGGCGAACTCGGCGGCGAGAATGGCAGCCTCAGCTTCCGCGCCGCTGGCTTCAGCATTCCGATTCCGGCTGCCCGCCACGCAGCCTACGCGCCCCATATTGGTGCCAAGGTCGTGGCCGGGATCCGGCCGGAACACACCGTCTCCGGCGGGCGGCTCCTGCCGACAATCGAATTGAAGGTGCGTGACGTGGAACCCCTGGGGCCCCACACCCTCCTCATCGGCACCGCCGGTGGCGCGCCCTTTACCGCCCAGGTGGCGGCGCATACCAAGGCCGCGGCCGACGACACGGCTCTCATTCCGATCGACGCCGAGAAGATGCACATCTTCCTGAAAGATGGCGGCGCCGTCATTCCGGCCTAGGGCCTCCCCCTTTCTATCGGCTGCCCTCGGCCGGGCAGATACTCTCCGACAATGGGACGCCAACGGCGGCATTGCTCCTGATCATCGTCAAACCGATGCGCGGCTTCGCGCGGGGATTTGCAACTTCCTGTCGGGCGATTGGGGCTCATGACGCAGCGCGGGACCCGTTGCCGGCGTTTTCGGCCCTGAAAGCCTGTTTTTGTCATCCTAAAATATAGTTTAAGTCATTGATACGTCATGAGATTGATATATGTTGTTGCGGCGCAGCAAAAAACCCCTTGATTTCGCGTCGGGACTGCCTCATATAGACCTTCAGATTGTGCACTGCACAACAAACCAATTTCTCTAGAACCGTTTTACTGAGGAGACGCCACCATGGCCAAGACCCAGACCACTTTCGAGACCACCACCCCGACCCCGGCTTTCCCGGACTTCGCCAAAATCGATTTCACCAAGATCCAGGCCGATTTCGGCAAGTGGTTCGGTGACTATTCCAAGACCTTCGCCAACGGCAAAGCCGGCCTCTTCGATTTCGAAGGCGTCGTTGCCGCCCAGAAGAAGAACTTCGAAGTTCTGACCGCCGCCAACCAGGCCGCCTTTGAAGGCGTCAAGGCCGTTGCGCAGCGCCAGGCCGAAATCGCCCGTAAGGCGGTTGAAGAGTTCGGCAAGGTCGCCAAGGAACTGGTCGAGCCGGCCAGCGCCGAAGAGAAGCTTGTGAAGCAGGCCGAGCTGACCAAGGCCGGTTTCGAGCAGGCCGTTGCCAATGTGCGTGAGATCACCGATCTCGTGCAGAAGTCGAACACCGAAGTCGCTTCGCTGATCCAGGGCCGTTTTGTCGCCCAGATCGATGAAGTGAAGGCGGCGCTCGCCAAGGCCGCGAAGAAGTAAGCCACGACGATCGCGCTACGGCGCCGGCTGAGCAGCCGCGCTGACAACCGCCCGGTACCGCAAGGTGCCGGGCGGTTTTGCTTTGGGGGTGCCGCGAGGTTGCTCGGGAAGGGCCCCTGCAGCACAGAAAAAGGCCCGGGACGTTGCCATCCCGGGCCTCTAGGCATTCTCAAAAACCGCGCCGGTCAATGGAGCCGGGTGTCGACTTCCTTGATCGCGGCATCGACCAGGGCGCTCGCACGGCTGTCGTCGAGGCTGCCGGCGATCAACTTGCGGGCGGCAGCCGTTGCCACATCGACCGCCTCGCGGCGGACTTCGGCGATGGCGGCGGCTTCGGCCTGGGTAATCTTCTCCAGTGCCAACTTCTCGCGCCGGGCAAGGGCCGCTTCAAGATTGGTGGCGGCTTCCCGCGCCTGGCGTTGAGCCACCGCCTGCGCGGTTTGGATGATCTCGGCCGCTTCGCGCAGGGCGTCTTTCTGCTTGCGCTGGTATTCGCCGAGCAGGGCCTGGGCCTCATCCTTCAGCTTCTGTGCTTCATCGAGATCGGCTTTGATCTTGATGGCGCGCTGGTCGAGCATCTGGACAAGTGCCTTCCAGATCTTCGGGCCGGCGAAGGCCAGGAAGATCAGGCCGCCGACATTGACCCAGAAATGCGGGTCGGCAAGCATGCTGATTTCATGTTCGACTTCCATCACGCACGCTCCTTCACGATGGCATCGACCGCGGCGCCCGCAGCTGCCTGATCGACACCGGCGCCGGTCAACTTGCCGGCGATGCCGGCAGCGAGATCCGTGGCGATCGCCTTGACCTGGGCTAGGGCCTCGGTCTGGGCGGCCTTGATGCGGCCTTCGGCAACACGGGTCTGCTCGGCGAGGCGCTTGCCGAATTCGGCTTCGCGCTTGGCGGTTTCGGCAGCGATCTCGGCAGCAGCCTTCGCCAGCTCGGCCTGAGCCGCCGCCTTGGCATCGGTCATCGCCTTCTCATAGGCAGCAAGGACGCCAGCCGCTTCGGCGCGCAGCTGCTCCGCCTTGGCGAGATTCCCCTCGATGCGCTCGGCGCGCTGGTCGATGATCGCCGCCACCTTGGGCAGGGCCAGCTTCGACATCAGCACATAGAGTGCCACGAAGGTCACGACCAGCCAGACCAGCAGCGGCGAGAATATCGCGGGATCGAATTGGGGCATCATCCCCTCCCAAATCTTCTAACTGGAGATTACGAACCGGCCGGCTTCTGAAAATGAGCCGGCCGGGCGTAGAATCGCAACGTTCTTAGAGATCGTCCGTTCTGGCCTTAGCCGAACAGGATGATCATGGCGATGACGAAGCCGAACAGACCGGTGGCTTCGATCAGCGCGAAGGCAAGCATCGGGTTGACCTTCAGCTTGCTCTGGGCTTCCGGGTTGCGGAACGCACCCTCCATGTAGCTGCCGAACAGGGTACCGAGACCGATACCAGCGCCACCGAGGGCGAGTGCCGCAATACCGGCGCCGATCATTTTCGCGGCTTCGAGTTCCATGATGGATGTCCTTTCTTGGGATTAAAACGTTGCTTGGTGTTGATGGAAAAGTTTTTCGCCTGCGGACCTTTAGTGCGCCAGGTGAATGGCGTCGTTGAGGTAGATGCAGGTGAGGATGGCGAACACATAGGCCTGGAGGAGCGCGACCAGCACCTCAAGCGCGAAGATCAGCGGAATGGCGGCGAGCGGAATGGCGCCCAGCGCGAAGAACAGGCCACCGAGGCCGACCACGAAGGTGCCAAGGACCCCCAGCATGACGTGACCGGCCACCATGTTGGCGAACAGTCGGACCGAGAGGCTGATCGGGCGGATGAGATAGGAGATGATTTCCAAGGGGATCATCAGCGGCATCAGCCACATCGGCGCGCCGGCCGGGGCGAAATAGCTGAAGTAATGCCTGCCGTGCTTCACGAAGCCGACCACCGTCACGACGGTGATGACCATGAAGGCCAGCGCAAAGGTGACGATGATGTGGCTGGTGACGGTGATGGCGCCGAACAGGCCGATGAGGTTGCAGCCCAGGATGAACATGAACAGCGAGAAAACGAGCGGGAAGAAGGCCTTGCCCTTGGGGCCGGTATTCTCTTTGAGCAGATTGGCGATGAATTCGTAGAAAAACTCGACCATGCCCTGGAAGCGGCCCGGAATGATGGTGGCCTTGCTCATGCCGGCGACGATGAAGATCGTCACGAGACCGACCACCACCGCCATGATCAGCGAGGCGTTGGTGAAGGAGGCATCGACGCCGCCGAAATCCAGCGGCATCAGCGTCTTGATCTCGAACTGGGCGAGTGGTGAATGGGCGTCGGCCACGATGTCATCCCCGGTTGTTGCCGCCCGCGAACCCTACCTGGACATGTGTCCCGGTCAGGCCCGAAGGGTCGACGCTTTAACGTTGATCCTTCTTGGAAGCTTCCAGCTGCTCCATCTGCTTCGACACGCGCATCACATTGAGGATGCCGCCGCCAAGGCCGAGAATCATGAAAACCAGCATCAACCAGGGGCGCGTGCCCAGCCATCCATCGATGACATAGCCAATCCCCAGACCGACCAGCAGCCCCGCCAGCAATTCGACGCTGAGGCGGAAGCCATATCCGAGCGACGTACCCTCTCGGGCGAGATCGCCGGAATCCGATTCCCCGATCCGTTCCCGCGCCGCTTTCAGCTTCGCGTCGAACTGGTCCAGGTTATCGGGGTTCTGTTCGGTCATTGTCGCCGATCCTCAAGGTATCCCCCGAGCAACAAGCCGCTACCCCCGCCAATCGGAGGATCGGCGGAAGCGCGCGCAACATAGGCAAGGGGGGATAGGCTGTCAAGGCGATTTGAGGCATATTAACTGATTGAAAGATATTGCAAAAATTGGATTGTGGCGAGGCCTGCGACAGGGTCACGCGGAAGCTGCCAGGATCGCTGCCGGAAAGGACCCGGCAAGGCTCGGGGGAAGGCGCCGGCGGGCGGGCCGTAGCTGGCGTTCCAAGCCTCAAGCACTGTCCTTGGCGGGGATGCCGTTTTGCGACACCCTGTGCCTGGCGTGCAAGGAGGGGCGGCCAGCATCCGGTCGACGGGCAGAAGGGGGAGAAGGTTGAGAAAGGTCGTCGCGTTCATTCTGGCTGCCATCGTCTGTGGGGGTGGCATGGTCGTCATGGTGCTGGCGGGTATCCTCGCCGTGCTGATCACGGACCCATTCTCGCCATTCTGGGCTGCCTTCGCACCCTTGGGGCTTGCGGCGGCGCTTTTAACAGCCTGGCTCGTGGGGCGGGTGCCGCCCTGGCTTTATCCCGTCCATCCGAACGGCAAGGTCTGGACCCGGATCGCCTGGGCCGTTTCGCTCGCCGTCAGCGGATTCTGGGGCTATGGGGTGGCCGATATGCTCACCTCGCCCATGCACTGGCAGTAAGGGTGCATGGCGGCGCTGGGCGCGTTAATATTTGCCACCGTCGCTTCGGTGTGCGCGGTCATTCGGACGGAAATGGAATAGACCTTCATGTATTTCCAACGCGCAGGCGTGCTGGACGCGGCCATGGTCGAGGCCCAGACTCATCTCGCCTATGGCAAATGGGTTCCGGTCCTCGGGCGCCTGCCCAAGCCGATGACAGCGGATTACCGCGAGGTGGTACGCCATCATGTGGTCGAACTGCTGGTCAACGATTCCGGGATCGTGGTGGGCCTGGTCGAACTCATCCCGCAGGCCGACCATTGGCTGATCGAGAATGTCGTGGTCGACCCGGCCGAACAGGGTAAAGGCTATGGCCGCAGCCTGGTCCGGCATGCCGAGGACCTGGTGCGCGCCGCCGGGTTGCGCCTCATCCGCCTCTACACCAACAAGCTCTTTGTCGAGAACATCGCGCTCTATCTCAAGCTCGGCTACGCCATCGATCGCGAGGAACCGTTCAAGGGCGGCTACCTCGTGCATATGAGCAAGGCACTGGGGTAGGTCGCTTCAGACCTCTTGAAGTGCGTTACGACGCCGCCTTCAGGTGGCCGATTTCCTGGAGGTCGACCGAGACCAGCTGAGAGACGCCGCGTTCCGCCATGGTGACGCCGTAGAGGCGGTCCATGCGGGCCATGGTCAGGCGGTGATGCGTGATGACCAGGAAGCGCGTGCCCGAGGCTTCGGCCAGTTCTTGCACCAGGTTGCAGAAGCGCTCGACATTGGCGTCATCCAGCGGTGCGTCGACCTCGTCCAGCACGCAGATCGGTGCTGGGTTGACGAGGAACACGGCGAAGAGGAGCGCCAAGGCCGTCAGCGCCTGTTCGCCGCCCGACAGCAACGATAGAACCTGGAGCTTCTTGCCGGGCGGGCTGGCGAAGATCTCGAGGCCGGCATCGAGCGGATCCTCGGCCTCGGTCAATTGCAGATGTGCCTTGCCGCCGCCGAAGAGCCGCGTGAACAGCGAGGTGAAATGGCCGTTCACCAGTTCGAAAGCAGCGAGCAGCCGTTCGCGGCCTTCGCGATTGAGGCTGGCGATGCCCTGGCGCAGGCGTGAAATGGCGTTGATGAGGTCGGAGCGCTCGGTCTGCATGCCGGACAATTGCTGGTCGAGCTCGTTGGATTCGGTCTCGGCGCGCAAGTTCACGGGACCGATATTCTCGCGCTCGCGCAGCAATTTGTTGAGGCGCTGCTCGGTATCCTCACGGCCCGGCAACCCTTCGCCGGGATCGAGTTCAGCGAGGGCCAGAACTTCCTCGGGCGAGCATTCGAGCTTCTCGCGGATGCGCTCGGTCAAGGTGGTGGCCGCTTCCTTGGCCTGCTCGATGGCGGCCTCGGCGCGCACGCGCTGCTCGCGCGCTTCGATGAGCTTGTGTTCCTCGCCCTTGAGGCCGCGATCGGCTTCGTTGAGGGCCGTCTCGGCCGCTGCCAGGGCGTCGGCGGCGTCGCGGCGCTTTTCCTCGGAGACTTCGAGGAGATCCATGAGGTCGCTGCGCTGCTGCGCGATCTCACCGGGCAAGGCAGAGAGGCGCTCGATTTCGGATTCGATATGGGCGCGGCGCTCGACCAGTTCATCAAGATGCTGCTGCGCGCGCTGGCCGCGCTGCTCCCAGGAGCGGAGTTCGTCGGCGATGGCGAGGAGGCGCGTCTGGCGCTGTTGCGCCTCGCGCTGCAGGCGATCGAGCGCGGAGCGCGCTTCGACGAGACTCGTGCGGCGCTCGGCCACTTCGGGCCGCAATTCGTTGATGCGGTGGCGCGCCTGGTCCAGGTCGGGCAGGTCGGCACGCTCGCTGGCGGCGGCTTCCAACTGTCCTTCCAACTCGGCGATGTCGCCGGCGACGGCTTCCGCCTGTTCGCCGACGGCGGCAAGGCGCGACTGCAACTGCGTCGCGCGCTGTTCGACGCGGGCGGCGGCATCGCGCGCGGCCCGCGCGGCGTTATAGGCGGCCTGCAGGGTCTGGCGCTGGCTGCGCTCGCGGTCGATGAGGCTTTGGGCTTCGTCGCGCGCGGTGCCGAACTGCGCTTCGACCTCGGCAAGGGTTGCTTCGGCGGCGCTCAGCTCATCATCAAGCTGGCGCAGGCGGTTGCGCTGCTTGAGGCGCGTGGCGGCGGCGGTTTCCGTGCCGGCGGCGATGGTGAAGCCGTCCCAGCGCCACATCGCGCCATCCTTGGAGACCAGACGCTGGCCCTGGGCGAGCTGCGATCCCAGCGCACGGCAGGTGGCTTCATCCTCGACCACGCCGATCTGTGCGAGACGCCGGCCGAGCGCCACCGACCCGGTGACGAAACGCGACAGCGGCTCGGCATTGCCGGGCAGGCCCGGGGCCGCGCCGACAGTCTCGCCTTCGCGCCAATGCGATGGCGCACCAAGATCGGTCGAGGCCTGCAGATCGTCGCCGAGGGCGGCGGCAATCGCGGTTTCGTAGCCGGCTGCGACAGTCAGGCTGTCGATGAGCGGCGGCCACATCTCGGAATCCGAGGTGGCAAAAATCGAGGAGAGCGCGTCGGCTTCGGCCTTCAGGCGCTGGCGGGCATCCTGGGCCTGTTGCAGTTGCGCGCGGGCATTGGTTTCGGCTTCACCAGCCAGGCCACGCTGGCCTTCAATCTCGGCGAGGATCGCTTGGGCTTCTTCCAGTGCCGCTTCGGCTTCGGCCACGGCGGCACGGGCTGCCTGCGTCTCGGCATCGTTTTCGATTTCGGCGGAGAGACGCTGCCGCTCGGCATCCACTTCCTGCGCGCGGTTGGCAAGACGCTGGCGGCGTTGTGCCAACTCATCCAGGCGGCGGGTGAGGGCGTGAGCGCGGGCTTCGGCCGCAGCCAGATCCTGGGTGAGGCGGCCAAGCTCGGCTTCGCTCTCATCGACCTCGGCTTGGGCGCCTTCGACGCGGCGCTGGGTTTCTTCGGAGATCGCGGCTTCCTCGCCGGCGGTCTCGGTGATGATGGCGCGTTCTTCGGCAAGGCGTTCGGCAGCGGCGACCGCATCGGTGGTCAGCGCCAGTTCGCGGCCGTGATCTGCCTCGTTCTCGCGCAGCTGCCGGTCGGCATCAGCGCGCGCCTGGGCAATGCGCTCTTCTTCCTTGTCGAGGGCACCGCGCGCGATGGTCAGGCGCTGCAATTCCGCCGCGGCCTCGGCTTCCGCCTGGCGGAGGCTCGGCAGGATGGTGGCGGCCTCGGTCTGGCGTGTGGCGGCGATGGCCGCGGCCGAGGTCAGCGAGACGACGGCGGTCTCGGCCGCCATCAGGGTCTTTTCGGAATAATCCAGGCGCTGGCGCGCATCCTGCCATTGGATGTGGAACAGGATCGCTTCGGCGCGGCGGATATGGTCCTGCAGGTTCCGGTAACGAGACGCCTGGCGCGCCTGCTTCTTCAACTGGCCGAGCTGGCTTTCCAGCGTGATGATGACGTCGTCGAGGCGCGCAAGATTCGCTTCCGCCGCCTTCAACCGCAGTTCCGCTTCGTGGCGGCGCGTATGCAGGCCAGTGATGCCGGCAGCTTCCTCGAGCAGCGAGCGGCGGTCGGTGGGCTTGGCGTTCACGATGGCGCCGACGCGGCCCTGGCTCACCAGGGCGGTCGAATGAGCGCCGGCCGAGATATCGGCGAACAGCAGTTGCACGTCGCGGGCGCGGGCTTCCTTGCCGTTGACCTTGTAGGTCGACCCTTCGCCGCGATCGATGCGGCGCGAGATTTCCAGATCATCACTGTCGTTGAACTGGGCCGAAGCGCGGCGATCGGCATTGTCGAGGGTCAGCACCACCTCGGCGACGTTGCGCGCGGGCCGGCTGCCGCTGCCGCCGAAGATGACGTCATCCATCTCGCCGCCGCGCATGCGCTTGGCCGAGGTCTCGCCCATCACCCAACGCAGGGCTTCGACCAGGTTCGACTTGCCGCAACCGTTGGGGCCGACGATCCCCGTCATACCCGCCTGAATCGAGAGCTCAGTGGATTCGACGAAGGATTTGAAGCCGGTCAGGCGGACTTTGTTGAACTGGACCAAGGCAAGCGTTCCTTAACTGGCAGTGATCTTGGTTGGGATCTCAGTTGGCATCCTGGGCGAGGGCGTCGAAGATCGCCTTGAATTCCTCGAACGATTTTTCGCCCTTGATGACGATGCCGTTGACCACGAAGGTCGGGGTCGATTCCACCTTGTACGCCTTGTCGGCATTCTCGGCCGAGGCGGTGACCTTGTCCTTGATGGCCTGATCGCTGAGGCAACCCTGGAAATCCTGGCCGTTGATGCCGGCGGCTGCGGCGATGACGGCCAAAGCCGGGGCGGAATTCTCGATCACCCAGGCCTGCTGCGTCGCGAACAGCTGGTCGACCATGCCCCAGTAAGCGAGCGGCGAGACGCAATGGGCCAGCATCGATGCCTGGACGGCGGGACCGTTGAGCGGGAAGTCGCGCAGCACCAGCTTGACCTTGCCGGTGTCGATATACTGTTTCTTGATCTCCGGCAGCACCGTCATGTGATGGCGGGCGCAATGCGGGCAAGAGAGCGAGGAATATTCGATGAAGGTGATGGGTGCGTTGGCATCGCCCAGAACCATGTCGCCTTCCTGGGCCTGGTTCATCGGGCTGTCGATCGGGGCGGGGAGGCCCGCCAGTGCAGGATTGTCGCTCACGGCAAGGGCGGCGCCGGGGCCGTAATGGGTCCAGGCATAGAAGCCGCCGACACCGGCCAAGGCCAGAACCACAACACCGATCACGAGATTGCGCGCGTTCAACATCGCCTCCATTTCGGGGCCCCAAGAATGAGGCCCGATTTCGCCGCTATTTGGCAGGATTCAGAGGGGCTTGCAAGCAAGGGATCGGTGACCTGCCGATGGGGCCGCTGCCACAATTGGAGAGTCGCCGTGTAAGCCGTTGGATTCGGGCGAGTCGCCCTTTGTCCAGTCGGATTCTGCCTGCAGCTCAATGTTTCCGGGGCTTTAGGGGCGCTTGGCCCGCGCCGCCCCGAGTCGCTGCAGGGCCTCGCGGATATCGGGATCGCTGATTTTTGAAAGGTCGAGGGGCGCGGTTGGTCCCGGCGCCGGGCGGCGCGCCTTGGGGGCGGCTTTGCGCCGGTCGCCGATCTCGATTTTGATCTCGGTGATGGCCGGATAGCCGAAATAGCGGGTGATGCGTTCCAGGATGCGCGGCTTCAAATGCTGCACTTCCAGGCTGGCAGCGGGACTGGCGCGCAGGGTGAGGGTGCCGCCGGCGATATTCGGGGTAACACCCGAAGGAATGGCAGGGGCCGCGGCCTTCTCGCCCTTGGGCCTCGGCAGGCGCATCTTTACCGGGATGGCGAGGCGCGCGATTTCCTCGCCGACGATGGTCGGCCAGGCGCCGATGAGGCCCGCTTCCGCAAAACCCTTCTTCCCGAGGGCGAGCTTGGTGAGGTTGGGGACATTGCTGGCCAGGGCCGACAGCCGGTAACGGCGTTCGGCTTCCACCCCAGGCTTCGGTTTTCCTTCTTGGTCGCTCATGGGCCTCAGTCTAAGGTCGCCCGCCATGACACGCAAATCCGCGCCGCGCAGACAATCACCGTCGCCAGCATCACAGCTCCTTGCCTGGTATGATCGCCACCGGCGGCACCTGCCCTGGCGCTCTGGCCCGGGCGAGCCGGCCGATCCCTATCATGTCTGGCTGTCCGAGATCATGCTGCAGCAGACGACGGTGGTCACGGTCGGCCCCTATTACCAGGATTTCCTCAAACGCTGGCCGCGCGTGCAGGATCTGGCGGCGGCCCCGCTCGACGATGTGCTGACCGCCTGGGCGGGGCTTGGCTATTACGCCCGCGCCCGGAACTTGAAAAAATGCGCCGAGGCCGTGGTGGCGGATCATGGTGGCATCTTTCCAGAGACCGAGGAAGGCTTGCGCAGCCTGCCGGGCATCGGCCCCTATACAGCCGCTGCCGTGGCGGCGATCGCCTTCGACCGGCCGACCACCATTCTCGACGGCAATGTCGAGCGCGTGATGGCGCGGCTCTACCGGGTGGCGGCACCTTTGCCCAAGGCCAAGGAAGAACTGCGCGAGCTGGCGTCGCGCTTCACGCCGCAGAAACGGCCGGGCGATTACGCGCAGGCGATCATGGATCTCGGCGCCACGGTGTGCACGCCGACCAAACCGAAATGTTTCCTTTGCCCCTGGCGCGAGATCTGTGCGGCGCATGCGGCGGGCGACATGGAGGCCTACCCCAAGAAATTGCCCAAAGTGGCGCGGCCGCAGCGGTTTGGCCTCTGCTATGTGATGATCGACAAACAAGGCCGCATCGCGCTCGAGAAACGTCCGGAGAAAGGCCTCCTCGGCGGCATGGTCCAGGTGCCGACCAGCGACTGGCTGGGACAAGCCTTTGACGAAGGCATGGCTGATGAACTGGCGCCGCTCAAGGCCAAATGGCGGCGCCTGGAAGGAAGCGTCACGCATGTGTTCACCCATTTCGCCTTGCATCTCGTGGTGTTCGCAGCGACGGGTGTGAAGGCCGACGCGCGCTATCAGTGGGTGGAGATCGACAATCTCGGCAACGTTGCGCTGCCGAGCGTGATGCGAAAAGTGGTGGAGCACGGGTTGGCGAAGCTTTCGTAGTTGCCTACCTACTCAGGGGGCTCCATAGAAAATTGCGGGCGGATGGATCGCGTGTCATCAGACAATCAGCAATTGGCGCGGGCGCTCAATTTGGCCCAGAGGAGGAACGCAGCGCTGCAGCGTCTGCGCGGCAATCCGGATGTTTCATCCGATCCCGAACTCAGGCGATTGACTTCTTCGCTCAAGATGGCTGTCGATACGCTGCTGCTGGCCTATCAGGAGGAAGCGCGAAACTCACCCTGGTATACCTTTGCTGCGATCAAGCGAGCGGCCGATGTTGAAATGGCCAATGCGCCGCACAAAGCGGCCCAGGCGGCTGCGAAACACGGCCGTGACATCATCAAGGACGCAGTGGCGGTGCTGGACGGCCGAACGTCGGATGAAGTGATGAATGCGACCATCATCATGGCGACGGTTGCCGGCAAGATCATGCAGCCTAGCGCCAATATTGACTGGGACGAGTTCCAGGCAATGTTCGAAGACCCAGGCCAGCGTATCGCCAACCGCCTGCGCCAGCTTCAATATGACTTGCTGAACGCAGGACTCGCAGCGGTAGAGCTGGCGCCAATTGCTGTACCAACTGCGGGTAAGACCGAACTCCTCACGTCCCAGATTGGGCAAGGTGCGGATAGCGCTCATTCGGCCTGGATTGAAGAATGGTACGACTCCATCACCGGCAAGGGATTGGATTTGCGCGAAGCTATTGGTGCCCTGCAGGTCTGGCTGCCACGCATTGACGCGCTTGCCCAATCCCCGGATGCCGATGCCGCAGAATCGCGAGCCCTGGCGCTTGAGCAGCGAGCCCTCGTCGCGGCAATCGATCGGCTACCCGCGGAGCTTCGAGAGTTTGCCAAGCCCTGATCCACGCCTCGCCCGTGCCCCCCACCCAAACTCTCCTTCTGAAGGGAGAGGTTTTAAGAACGAGGGCGAGGCTAGCGCCTCAGTGCAGCTCGGCCCGCAACTGCTGGCGATAATAGTCGATCGGGATCAGCTGTCCTTCACGCGGCACGCACCAGAATTGCCAGCCATTGCAGGCAGGCGCCCCTTGCACGGCGGCACCGACCTGGTGGATCGAACCACGGTGATCGGAGGAGATGAGCGTGCCGTCGGCGCGCACCTTGGCCGTAAAGCGGCCATTGGTGCTGGTGAGCACGGTGCCGGGTTCAAGGAGGCCGCGCTCAATGAGCCAGCCGAAGGGAATGCGCGGCTCTTCGCGCTTGGAGATGATCTGCAGCATTTCGCTTTCGGGAACTTGTTGCACTTTGGCGATGCGGGCGCGGGCCACTTTGATGTAATTGGGATCGCGTTCGATGCCGATATAGCGACGACCCAGTTTCTTGGCGACCGCACCCGTGGTGCCGCTGCCGAAGAAGGGATCGAGCACGACGTCGCCGGGCTTGGTCGCCGCCATCATGACGCGGTAGAGCAAGGCTTCCGGCTTCTGGGTCGGATGGCTCTTGACGCCGTCCTCGCCCTTGAGGCGCTCGGACCCGCTGCAGATCGGCATCAGCCAATCGGAGCGCATCTGCAGGTCGTCATTCAGCGTCTTCATCGCCTCGTAATTGAACTGGTAGCGGCTCTCGGCGGACTTGGCGCACCAGATCATGGTCTCATGGGCATTGGTGAAGCGCCTGCCGCGGAAGTTCGGCATCGGGTTGGTCTTGCGCCAGATGACGTCGTTGAGCATCCAGTAGCCGAGATCCTGGAGCTTCGCGCCGACCCGGAAGATGTTGTGGTAGGAACCGATCACCCAGAGCGAGCCGTCGTCCTTCAGCACACGCCTGGCGGCCTTCAGCCAGCCTTCGGTGAATTTGTCGTAGGTGGCGAAATCGGCGAATTTGTCCCAGTCGTTGTCGACCCCGTCGACACGGCTGTTATTCGGCCGGTGCAGCTCGCCGCTCAACTGAAGATTGTAGGGTGGATCGGCAAATATCATGTCGATCGACCGCTCAGGGAGCGAGTTCAGGGCTTCGATACTGTCCCCGCCGATGATGGAATCGAGGGGGAGAGTGGTGAGGTTTGTCTTCGGCGCTTTCTTTGTCATGGCGCCGATCCTGAGTCACGCGACTCCGCGTGTCAACGAGAAAGTGTTATGAGTCAGTCGGTTATCGTAATGTTCTCAGATACAGGTCGAAACGAACGTCGGTGATGGGGGGTGATGCCATGGGTCCTGATGGCACCCAGATGGTGGGCGGTTCCATAGCCCGCATTGCGCTCCCAACCATATACGGTATGTGTCTCGGCCAGCTGACTCATGATCTTGTCCCGCTCCACCTTCGCGAGAATCGAAGCCGCGGCGATGGAGAAGGATTTTGCGTCTCCTTTGACGACGCAGGTGGTGTTGCAGGAAAGACCCGGTGCCAGATTGCCGTCGACCAGGGCATGGGTCGGTTTTAGCGCGAGTGCCGCGACGGCGCGGCGCATCGCAAGCTGGCTGGCGCGCAAAATGTTGATCTCGTCGATCTCAAGGACGCTCGCTTCGGCGATGGCGAAGATGGCGATTTCGCGCAGCCTCAGGGCGATCTCGGTGCGCGCCTTGGCACTCAACTTTTTGGAATCATCGAGACGCAGCAGCAGATCAAGGGGCAGGCGCGCCGGATCCAGGATGGCGGCACATGCCAGCACGGGACCCGCCAACGGCCCGCGTCCCACCTCGTCGACGCCGCAGACAATCTGTCCGTCGCGCAGCCCCGCAGCGATTTCATAAGACCAATCCGGCATGTCCCAACGTCCTGAGTGTCAAGCGCACATAGTGCTGTGTCACAGGAGTCGAGGCAAAGAAAGAGCAGCAGAACGTCCTTCGCCGCTTGTCGTCGACACCTTTGCTTGTCATCTTAGAGTGTGTGCGATCATCACGTGTATGAGGCCGGACCAGAATGCGTCAATCGACTAGGGGTATTTGCTGTCTTGTGGCGATGGCGCTTATGGTGGCGATCGCGGCCAAGAATGCTCGGGCTGAAGGCGATCCGGCCCCTGATACCCTACCGCCGCAAGTGAGCATCGCCGATGAAGCATTGCTGCGGCAGATGTTTGCCAGTCACACCATGTATGGCTTCTATCCGCCGCCATATGCCGGCAAATGGGCGGAATACTACTGCCCGACAGGTCGCACTGCATTTGTATACGAAGACAAGTTGATGGAGGGACGCTGGTGGGTTGAAGCCGGTGCAGTTTGCTTTTCGTATGACCCGCCCGGCCATGATCAGAAGCAATGCTACGACGTGATGAGGACCGAAACGAAGGTGCTCAAGCTCCATGCACGGGTGGTGGGCTCAAGTGACTTTGTCGATGATGTCGTCATCGAAGATATACTCCCCGGCGATCCATTTCATATGGCGAAGCTGATCGGGGCGGGTTGCAGCGATCTTTCCAGTTGAGGCAAGAGAATGCAGATGAATGGGCAGGCTGCCATATCGAGGGGCTCGTTGATGGGCATTGCACGCACAATCGCGTTGACCTTGCCATTGGCATGTTTGCTGGCGCTATGGCCGGCAGGGATTGCCGCATGGGCGGAGAGCGCCGGTGTCGCCATCACCGATGCTGCAACGCTGCGCAAATTCTTTGCCGGCAACACAGTCTATGGTGCGAACAGCCGGGATGGTGTGGTGGATTTCAAGTGGAGCGAATACCATTGTGCGAACGGCCGCTCGGTCTATGTGCGGGGCTTCGACATCTACCGCGGCAAATGGTGGCTGGAAGGAAGCGAGGTTTGCTACGCGTATGAGGATCTCGATCCCGGCGCGCATTTCTGCTTCCGCCTGTTTCCGCAAGGCGACGGCACCTATGATCTCGAAAGCCGCGCGGAGCCCACCGAAGATGTCAGCCACGTCACCATCCTCGGCCAGGTCGCTGGCGATCCCTTCAAGATCCAGAACCTGGTCGGCGGCACCTGCGAGGAATTGTCGAGCTGAGGCCGATCAGTTGCCTTCCGGCATGATGGTGCCGTCTGGCGCCATGACGATATTGCCGCTCTGGCCGCCCTTGGTGCCGGTTGCATGCCAGAAATTGTCGCAGCCCTTGCGCTCGATTTTCACATTGCTGTAGCCTGCGGCCTGGAACTGGGTGATGGCTTGTTCCGCCGTCGAGCCGTCGATGATCTCGCCATTGGTACAGTTGTTGCTACCTGAGGCGCTGAGGTCGGTCGGCGCCGTCATGACCGCGTTTTCCGCCGATGCCGGCGCAGTGGCGAGCAGCAAAAGCAGGGGCGCCAGCAGGCTGGCGGAAAGGGCAATTGATCGCAATGTATTGGTCATAATGAACCTCATGCACAAATTGAGCTAAGGCAACAACAGATTCGGCGGCAGCTTGTTCCTTGACGGGACTCGGCGACTCAATTGCCGCCTGGCATCACGCCGCCATCCGGCGTGATGATGAGATTGCGCCTCTCACCGCCCTTGATGCCCGTTGCGCGCCATGAATTGTCGCACTCCCGCTCGAGAAGTTTGACATCTGTATAGCCGACAGCTTCCACCCTCTGGCGGGCCTGGGCGGCAGTCGACTCGTCAAGGACCGCGTCACTGCCACACGCACTGCCGGCGGTGACGAAATCGGTCGGCGTTGTCGACACCGCGTTGTCCGCAGCGGCCGGCGCAATTGCCGGCAGAAGGGTGAAGGCCGCACATAGGTTCGCGGCAACGATGGTCGCTCTTAACATCTTGTCCACGACAGATCTCGCAACCAAATCAAAGCCGCATCCGGGCCACCGCATGAACCGGGGTTTGCGCCAATCGTTCCGACTTATTTCAGGATTGTCGTCGATAAGTGCTAGCCGAACAGACTGAGCTGCGTGGTATCTGCCGGTTTCTCAGGCCCGGTCATGCGATCCGCCGGGACCCTGAACAGGCTGGTATCGACATCCCAGCGATAGCCGTTGAGGCCACAACGCTTTGCCGCGGCCTGGACTCGCTGCCGGATGAGCGTCGCATAGGGACCGCTGCCTTTCATGCGTTCACCGAAATCCGATCTATAGAGCGCACCGTCGCGGCATTCGCGCACCATGTCGAGAACGCGCTTGGCGCGAAGCGGGTGGTGCGCCTCGAGCCACTCCGTGAACAGATCCTTGATCTCGAGCGGCAGGCGCAGCAGCGTCCAGTTGACGCTGCTGGCGCCGGCTTCCGTTGCTGCCTCGACGATCTGCTCGATCTCGTGATCGGTGAGGGCCGGGATGATCGGTGCCACCGAGACGCCGACCGGAATCCCCGCCGCCGCCAGTTGCCGGATGGCGTCGAGCCGCTTCTGCGGGGTCGAGGCGCGCGGTTCCATCACGCGGGCGAGATCGCGGTCGAGGGTCGTGACCGACAGATAGACCTTGGCGAGCTTCTTCGCCGCCATCGGCGCCAGCAGGTCGATGTCGCGGACGACATTGGCGGATTTGGTTGTGATGCCGAGCGGATGATTGTAGGCGGAAAGCACATGCAGCACTTCGCGCGTGATGCCGAATCGCTTTTCGATCGGCTGATAGGGATCGGTGTTGGCACCCAGCGCAATGACACTTGGTTTGTAGCCAGGCTTGCGCAGCTCCTTTTCCAGGAGCTTCGCTGCATCTGCTTTCATATAGAGCTTGGTCTCGAAATCGAGACCGGGCGAATGGCCGAGATAGGCATGGGTCGGCCGCGCATAACAATAGATGCAGCCGTGCTCGCAGCCGCGATAGGGATTGATCGACTGGTCGAAGGGAATGTCCGGCGATTGGTTGCGGCTGATGATCGAGCGCGCATTGTCGAGGGCGATCGTGGTCTTGAGCGGCGGCAGATCGTCATCGACACCTGCGGTCGGTTTTTGCCGGCGAGATTGACCTGGCGCCCCATTGAAGGTGAGGCCGGAAAAGGCCTCGCCCTGGGACCAGCCATCATCTTCCAGCGGCCGTTGCCCGGGCTCGAAGCGGCCGGCCCGGTTGGTGACGGCGCCGCGCCCTTTGCGGGCCGTTTGGGGCGGGGGGGAATCGTCGAAAGGATCGACCGGATCACGTTCATAGCGCATGGCAAAATCGTGCCATGGCGGATAGAACATTACAAGAACAAACGCTGCAAGCCGACTATTTCAGATGTTCCGTGAGGCGGGGCATCAGCTCAACGAGGTTGCAGGGCCGGTGACGGTAGTCGAGCTGCCATTTGAGGATCTCGTCCCAGCCATCGCGACAGGCGCTGGGCGAGCCCGGCAGGGCGAAGAGATAGGTGCCACCGGCGACACCGCCCACGGCCCGCGACTGGATCGTCGAAGTCTTGATCTTCTGGTACGAAATCCAGCGGAACAGTTCGCCGAAACCATCGATCTTCTTCTCGAACACGCTTTCGAAGGCTTCCGGGGTCACATCGCGCCCCGTGACGCCGGTCCCGCCGGTCGAAATGACAACGTCCACTTCCGGATTCTCGATCCAGTCATAGAGCTGGCCGGCGATGCTGGCGACCTCGTCCTTCACGATGGCTCGGGCGGCCAATGTGTGACCGTCGCGCTGCAAGAGCTCGACCAGCGTGTCACCGGAACGATCGTCCGCTGCGGTACGTGTGTCGGAAACTGTCAGGATCGCGATCCTGACGGCGAGGAACGGGCGCTGTTCGTCGATGCGCGACATCTGCGCGAGGCTTTCGCTTAGTTGGAAGCGGCCGCGATATTGTCGCCGCGCTGATAGGTCGGCCACGCGCCGTTGGCGACCGCCTCGAGCGAGCGCTGCGGCTGGCCGAGGCGCGCCTGATAGACCCAATAGGCACCGATCACGCGCTCGACGAAATTGCGGGTCTCTCGCGACGGCATGCTTTCGATGAACAGCAACGGATCCTCGGAACCGCGGATGCTCTTCTTCCACTTGGCGAGATTGCCGGGGCCAGCGTTATAGGCCGCGGCCATCATGAACAGATCGCCTTTGACGGCCGGATCCTCGAGCAAGCGCTGGATGTATTTCTGGCCGTAGGCGAGCGAGGTCAGCGGATCCTTCAGACGCATGCCGGTGGGCGCGCCGATGGCCTTCGCCGTGCCGGGCATCAACTGCATCAGGCCGAGGGCACCCGCGCCTGAGACGGCGTTCGGGTTGAAGCCTGATTCCTGCCGCATGACGGCAAACAGCAAGGCCTGATCCACCGTGAAGCCGTTGCTCGGCTTCCACGAGGGCAGCGGGTAGAGCGCTGCGTCCATCCGGGCACCGCCCTTGAGCTGGCGCCAGGCGCCGATCTTCAAGGCGAGCGAGGGCAGGCGATAAGCCTGGCTGATGGCGATGAGCGCGTCGCTGATCTCAGGCCCAGCTTCGCTCTGGAGAATAAGGAGTTCCTTTTCCGCGAGATCGGTCTGGCCGATCTGCAGGAGGCCCAGCGCGCGTTTGCCGATGCGCGAGGTCATCAATTGTGTGCCGTGGCTGCCGGTCAGGGTCGGCACACGCCAATCGAATTGCGGCTCGAGGCCCAGCGCACGGGTGGCGAGCTGGCCATAGAAGGTGCGGGGAAATTCGGCCGCAACCTTCAACCAATGACTGACCTTGTCCGGATGCTTGGCGCGCACATGGGCGCGGCTGGCCCAATAGGCGGCGGCCGATCGGTCCCAGCCGGAGGAATCGGTACGGATGGCGGCCTTCTCGAACTGCTTGGCAGCCTGCTCATATTGCTTGGCGCGCCAGGATTCGAGGCCGGCCTTCCAGTTCGGGTCGTTGTCGCTGGAGTTCTCGTCCGGCGAACCGACCCGGGTAATGTCGAATTTCGGCTTGGTGAGCGCGGCCTTCTTGACACCCTTGATGCCGGCCAGCTTGTAGATCGCCTCGGCCTCGGGAAGGTTCGCATAGGATTTCAGCCAGTCGCTGAGTTCCTTCGGCTTGCTTTTGTAGCCCGGCGCCAGATAGCGGTTGGCAAGCACGTGGCCCAGCAAGGCGGGATCAGTGAGATCGCTGATCAACCGATCGGAACCGGCAAAGTCGCCTTGCGCCTGACGGCGGAAGATTTCACGGTAGCGATCGGCGTTCACGGCATCGAGCGGCTGCGGTACCGTCGCGCCGAACACTTCCGGGCCGGTCTGCAGCGAAGCTGTGCTGCTGCCATCGCCCAAAGTCGCGGCGCTCAGTTCATCCGCTTTGGCTGCCATGGTGCCGACCCAAGCGATCGGCGACAACAAGGCCACCATCGCGGTCGACGCCAGGAAACGGCGCCAGCCGTGCTGCTGAATCTTACTCTGCAATCTGTCGCCCCCCTTAGAGCGAATGCCTCGGACACTCCGAAGCCACCCGTCATTAACGGACATTCACGTTTTCTGGTTCCCAGCGTTACCGATTCGAAGCTGTGACGTCCAGAAAAAAAGCCCGTCTCGATCTACAGATATGGTGTCGTAGGCGGTATTAACCACTATATATTGATTTGATCGGTAAAATTTTATGTGAGCGGGCGTTTGGTCGCGGCTATGTCACAGGATGGCCAAATTCGTTAACGCCGGCAGATAGCTAAAATGCCGACGATTCGCCGGGTGTGTGGAATACCCCTGAATATAGTTAACCAATCATTTCGGCGATGCGGCTTTTGAGCTTCAGGAGATCCGCCCAGGTCTCACGCTTCTGAGCCGGCTGGCGCAGCAGATAGGCCGGATGGAAGATTGGCAGCGTGGGGATGGGGCTGGGCAAACCGGGCGACTGATACTCGAACCAGCGACCGCGCAGTCTTGTGATGCCGTCATTGGTGCCCAGCAGCGCATGGGCGGATGCCGCCCCCACCAGCACCAGCACCTTGGGCTTGATGAGCTCGATATGCCGTTGCACGAAGGGCGCTTGTGCGACCAGTTCGGCCTCGGTCGGCTTTCGGTTGCCGGGCGGACGCCAGAAACAGACATTGGTGATGTAGAAGCTGCTGCGGTCGAGGCCGATCGACCCCAGCATGCGGTCGAGCAATTGCCCTGACACACCGACAAACGGCTTGCCGAGGCGATCTTCATCCGCCCCCGGCGCTTCCCCCACCAGCATCACACTGGCTTCAGGATTGCCATCGGCAAAGACCATGTTGGTGGCCCGGGCCCGCAGCGCCTCGACACCCTCGAACCGCCGGAGGATATCCTGCAGTTCCGCCAGGCTGTTCGCGCCGGAAGCGGCCGCCCTGGCCGATTCCGCCACGGCGAGATCGCCGGCCGCCAGCACCGCGGCGGGGCTGGTAATGGTGGCGCGGGGTGGGACGGACTTTGCCGGTGCCTGGGTGGTCGGGCTGATCGGTGCTGCTGTCTGCTTGGCCGCCACCGGTTCAGCGGTAACGCCGGCAACCCCGAAACGGCTGCGCGGCGCATCCTCGACGGCCGCGTCCGCGCCCGAGTCCAGATAGAATTTCAGGAGGGCAATCGCCTGATTCACGTCGGAAAAAGACGCGAGATTGTCGGAAACGGGGCCGGTCGATGTCATGGCCCGAGGCTAGCATCCGGGGCAGGGGAAGGTCCAGTTAACGGAACGCCTATATATAGAGTGACGGCGACCGGTTGCATGCGCGCGGCCGGCCGTTGTAAGCACACGTCGCCAGGGCGGCCGCGCCATTGCGTCCGGCCCAGCCGCATTGAGACCAAGGGGAGGGGCCTATGGACCGCGAAGTGATGGAATATGATGTGGTCGTCGTCGGTGGCGGCCCCGCGGGCCTCAGCGCCGCGATCCGCCTCAAGCAGCTGGCAGCAGAGGCCGGCAAGGAAATCTCGGTCGTCGTGATCGAGAAGGGCTCCGAAATCGGCGCCCATATTCTCTCCGGCGCCATCATGGACCCCAAGGCGCTCAGCGAACTCATCCCGGATTGGAAGGAATTGGGCGCGCCGCTCACCTGCCCGGTGACCGAGGACCGCTTCCTGTTCCTGACCAATGACCAGAACTCGGTCCGCTTCCCCAACGTGTTGCTGCCGGACACGCTCCATAACGAAGGCAACTATATTGTGAGCCTAGGCAATGTGTGCCGCTGGCTGGCGACCCAGGCTGAGGCACTGGGCGTCGAGATCTTCCCAGGGTTCGCCGCCGCCGACATCCTGTTCGACGATGACAAGAAAAAGGTGCTGGGCATCATCACCGGCGATATGGGCCGCGCCAAGGATGGCAGCGAAAAGGCCGAGTTCACGCCCGGCATGGCCTTGACCGGCAAATACACCCTGTTCGCCGAAGGCTGCCGCGGCTCGCTCGGCAAGCGCCTCATCGCGCATTACAAGCTTGATGAAGGCCGCGACGCGCAAAGCTATTCGATCGGCATCAAGGAGCTCTGGGACATCGATCCCGCGAAACACAAGCCGGGCCTGGTCATGCACACCGCCGGCTGGCCGATGGATACCAGCACCTATGGCGGCTCGTTCCTCTATCACGGCGACAACAACCAGGTGATGGTGGGCTTCGTCATCGGCCTCGGCTATGCGAACCCCTATCTCTATCCGTTCGAGGAATTCCAGCGGTACAAGCATCATCCGGCGATCGCCGAACAGCTCGAAGGCGGAAGGCGCGTCGCCTATGGCGCGCGTGCGATCGTCACGGGCGGCCTGCAGGCCTTGCCGAAGCTCACCTTCCCGGGCGGCGCCCTGGTCGGCGACAATGCGGGCTTCCTCAACGTACCGCGCATCAAGGGCAGCCATGCCGCGATCAAGACCGGCATGATGGCCGCCGAAGCCGCCTTCGAAGCGCTGGGCGCCGAGCGGTCCCATGACGAGCTTGCGGCCTATCCCGATGCTTTCGAGAAATCCTGGCTGCATGAAGAGCTCTACAAGGCCCGCAACTTCAAGCCGTGGATGAGCAAGGGCCTCATCATCGGCACGATCATGGCCGGCATGGACCAGAAGCTGTTCGGCGGCAAGGCCCCCTGGACCTTGCACAACAAGGTGCCCGACAACGCCAAGATCAAGAACAAGGACAAGTTCAAGCCGATCGCCTATCCCAAGCCGGACAACAAGCTATCCTTCGACCGGCTGTCCTCGGTCTTCCTTTCCTCGACCAACCATGAGGAAGACCAGCCTTGCCATCTGACGCTAAAGGACCCCAAGGTCCCGATCGAGATCAACCTGCCCCTCTATGACGCACCCGAGCAGCGCTATTGCCCGGCCGGCGTCTACGAAATCGTGCGCGAGGCGGACGGCTCGAAGCCGCGTTTGCAGATCAACGCCCAGAATTGCGTCCATTGCAAAACCTGCGACATCAAGGACCCGACCCAGAACATCAACTGGGTGACCCCCGAAGGCGGCGGCGGGCCGAACTATCCGAATATGTGATCCGCCGCCAAAATGCCTGAATTGGGACCTAAAGGGGGCGTCCTCCACCGTGAGGACGGCCCCTTTCTGCTTTGGGCACTTCCTGCTAAGACTATTGTTAGACTTCGATATTCACTCATGATCCAAGGCCCTTGCCGCCCATGACCCTTGCTCTCCGCGCGCTCAGATTCAAACCGGCTTTGTTCGCCCTGGCCCTGCTGCCGGCCATGATTGCCTGCGCCGGCAAGGAAGATGGCGACGGCACGGCGCGGGCTGATTCCAGCACCGCCCAGGTGATCGCCGACCAGGCCACCGAGCCGAACTGGTCGCTTTCCGGCGCCCTCCTCGCCGGTCGCCTCGCCTATAGCGAAGGCGACGATGCGATGGCGGCGAAGCTTCTGGGGCTTGCCCGGGAAGCGGCACCCGGCGACCAGGTCCTGGCCGCCCGTACCCTCTCGGCCATGATCGCCAGCGGCGACTTCAAGGGTGCCGTGGCACTCGCGGCCGAGATCAAGACGCAAGGTGCAAAGACCCCCTATATCGGCTTCGTCGAAATGGTCGACCGGGTGAAGGCGGGCGATTTCAAGGCGGCCAAGACGGCGCTGGACAGCGTCAGCGACGATGGTATTGGCCGCATCGCCAAGCCGTTCTTCGCGGCCTGGATCGCGCTGGGAGAGGGTGAGCAGTTGGAACCAGCGATCGCGGCGCTGGCGCCGCTCAGCGACTTCAACGGCCTTGGCGCGATGGTGACGCAGCAGACCGCGCTGATGGAAGACCAGATGGGCCGCTCTCAGCAGGGGCTTGAGCGCATGCAGGGCGCCGCCGATGCCGGCGCCGGCAGTGCCCGTTTCATCGAACTCTATGTCGAGTTTCTCCACCGCGGCGGCAAGATCGATGCGGCCAAGGCCTATATCGATCAATTCCGCACGGCCAATTCCGGCATTGCCGGCGCCATCGCCGATCCCCTTGCCGAGCGCCTGGCACAGCCGGCGGCGGCTGGGCCGATCCTCAAGACCCCGGCGGCGGGACTAGCCGAAGTCTTTTTCGACCTCGGCACGATCCTGCAATCGGAGAATATCGAAGACCAGGCCAAGGTGTTCGCGCGTCTTGCCCTTGAGCTTGACCCGGACCTCGACATCGCGCGCCTGTTGATCGGCAATCTGATGCAGCAGCGCGAACGCTATGCCGAAGCCATCGAGATGTACCGCGCGATCAGCGAAAGCTCGATCTATCGCTGGTCGGCTGAAATCTCGGTCGCGGAATGCCAGCAATCGCTCGAGGATCTCGATGGCGCCATCGCCACCCTCCAGGGCCTGGTCAAGGCGCGCCCCAACCGCACCGAGGCGGTCGTGGAACTGGGCGATCTGTTCCGCCGCGAGAAGCGCTTTGCCGAAGCCGTCGATGCCTATGACCTGGTGATCGGTGCCATCAAGCAGCCGGCTGCCAGCGACTGGACCCTCTATTACTCACGCGGTGTCGCGCATGAGCGCAACAAGCAATGGGACAAGGCCGAGCCGGATTTCAAGAAGGCCCTGGAGCTCTCGCCCGACCAGCCCTATGTGCTCAATTACCTAGCCTATACCTGGGTCGAGCGGCGCGAAAATCTCGACGAAGCGTTGAAGATGCTCAATAACGCCGTCGAGCAGCGCCCGGAAGAAGGCTTCATCGTCGACAGTCTGGGTTGGGCTTACTTCCAATTGGGCGATTTCCAGAAGGCCGTCACTTATCTTGAGCGCGCGGTCGAGTTGCAGCCGACCGATCCGGTCTTGAACGACCATCTGGGCGATGCCTATTGGCGCGTCGGGCGCAAGAACGAGGCGCGCTTCCAATGGCACCGCTCGCTCTCCTTCAAGCCGGAAGAAGACCAGATCAGCGTCATCGAGGAAAAATTGAAGAGTGGCCTCGGCGATGCCAAGGCCGAAACCACGCCGCCGTCCGGCGGCTGATTCAAATCGTAATCTCTAAAGCCATTTATCATGACTGTTCCGCTCGCCCTGGCTTGTGCCAAGATCAATCTCTATCTCCATGTGGTCGGTCGTCGCGACGACGGCTATCATCTTCTCGATTCAATGATAGTCTTCGCCGAAGCTGGTGATCATATTGTCGTTTCTCCTGCGGCCGATTTTATCCTGACGATTGATGGCCCGTTCGGAGCTGGCTTGACGACCGGCCCTGACAATCTGGTGCTGCGTGCGGCAAGGGCATTGCAGGAAATGTGTGGCGTTGCCGACGGGGCGGCCATTCATCTCACCAAGAATCTACCCCTTGCATCTGGGATTGGAGGTGGCTCAGCTGATGCCGCAGCTACTTTGTACAGCCTCATCGATCTTTGGCAGGTAGAGGTTGATCGCCTCGCTTTGTTCCGATTGGCGGAGACACTCGGCGCTGATGTTCCGGCGTGTTTGCTGGGACAGCCATGTTTCGTGCGTGGGGTTGGCGAGAAAGTGCAGCAGGCAGGGCTAGTGCCGCCAGCCTACCTACTGCTCGTCAATCCTCTCGTTGAAACGCCAACGCCCGCTGTTTTCAAAGCACGTCGCGGTGATTTTTCCGCACCTGTCCATTGGAATTTGCCGCCCGGCATGAAACGCATATCTGTCAACCCAAGCGCACGCGAGTTCGCCGAGGCCATTCGGACATCGTGCCGCAACGATCTCACTGAAGCTGCGATCTGCGTGACACCGGCTATAGCCGATGTGCTCGCAGCCATCGAAGCCACAGACGATTGCCTGCTTGCGCGGTTGTCGGGCAGTGGTGCCACCTGCTTCGGCCTCTATGAGAGCGCCGCCACGGCCGACGCCGCACACCGGCAGATCAAGACACGGCATCCGAACTGGTGGACCGTCTCGGCACCGATCGCCCGATAACCCGGCCCGCGAAACCTTCAGCGGCCCAATGCACCGGCTCCCAAGACCAAATTCCTTTGAAATGGATCGGAACTTGCCGCGGCGCCGGAACTTGTTAAACATCCTGAAAGGGGTGCCGGGCTATTTTGTCGTTTAGCCCGCAATCACCGTCACGAGCCGCCATGTTCACCCCGCCAGCGACTACCTCTGACGGCCGGCACAATCCGCCGCGGCACGACCCATCGCTCATGCGTGCCTCGGACGGCGGCCAGCTGGCCGAGGCCGGGAGCTTTCTTCGTGGCACCCTCGACGCCCTGGGAATCTGCATTGCAGCTTTGGATGCCACCGGCAGACTGATCGCCGCCAACCGTGCCTGGCGCGACCTGACACGGGCCGGCGGTGGTCCCGGCGACGTCCGCGTCGGTGACAACTTCCTGGAGATGTGCGACCAGGCGACCAGCGCTGGCAACGGCGTCGCAGGGGAAGTTGCCAGCGGTATCCGCGCTGTCATCGCCGGCACATTGCCGACCTTTTCCCGTCGACAACTGCGCTGCGCCAAGAACGACGAGCGCTGGTTCGATCTGCGCGTGGAGGCAATCGAGGCGGATGCCGTCCGGCACTTCCTGCTGACCCTCGACGACTCCACTGAACGATTCCAGGCGCTTGATGTGATGCGCGAAAGTGCCGCCCGGCACCAGCATGCCGAGAGAATCGCCCGCCTGGGACATTGGCGCTTGGTGACGAAGGCTGGTGACTGGCAACACGGCACCATCGAGTATTCCCCGCAGGCGATCGAAATCCTGGGCCTCGGGCAATTGCCTAACGCCGATACGCTCGAGGCGCTGAAAGCGGTCATTCATCCAGATGACGTCGCCCGCGTCCTCGATCTCTATGAGACCCACAAGCCCGATGGTTATGTGGTCGAGTACCGCATCATCCGGCCTGACGGCAGCATTGCAACAGTGCAGGAAACCGGCGAGACGGTCCACAATGCGGCCAAAGATGTCAACTTGGAGTTCGGTACTCTGCAGGATGTGACGGTTCAGCGTAGCGACGCCGACCGCCTGCGCCAGCTGAACGACGATCTGGAGCGGCAGGTATTGGAGCGGACCGCCGCTCTCACGCAGCGTGAATCGCAGTTACACCGTGCCCAGGCCCTGGCGCATATCGGTCACTACACGTGGCACCGGACTCGCGAGAAGACAGACGGGGGTATATGGCATACGGGCCTTCGGTACTCGGCTGCGGCCGCCAGCATTTTTGGTGTCACGCCGGCCGAGCTGGAAGTTATCGACGATGACTATGTCAGTCGCTTCGTCCATCCGGCGGACCACGACAGCGTTCTGCACGCTTACCGCCATACCCATCTCGAGCGCCTGCGCAATCGGCTGCCGCTTGAATACCGCATCATCCGCGCGGACGGCGAGATCCGCCATGTCGTTGAGATTATCGAGCAGATGGCCGGCGATGAAACCGACGTGATCGAAGCTCTCGGCATGATCCAGGACATCACAGATCGAAAACTGGTGGAACTCGCCCTGCGCCAGAGTGAGGCGCGGCTCAATGCTTTCATGGATCACGCCCCCTTCATCATGTCGATCAAGGATATCGATGGTCGGCTTCAAATGATCAATCGCGAAGGGTCGACAAGCTATCACGCCAGCCAGGAGAAACTCATTGGTCATCTCACCGATGAGCTCATTCCAAATGAAGCAGGCCGCACCATCGCTGCGATGAGCAAGGAGGTGATTGCCACCGGCGCCGAGGTGACTCGCGAAGTCGAACTTCCTCAAATGGACCGCTATCACTGGAGTCTCGAGATCGAGTTTCCGATCCGTGACGCGGCCGGCGCCATCGCCTCGATTGGCGGCTTTGCCGTTGATATCACCGAGCGCAAGCAGGCCGAGCTGAAATTGCGCGAAAGCGAAGCGCGTCTAAGGGCGATATTCGATCATGCGCCGATTACCTTGTCGCTGCGCGACACAGATGGCCGCTTCATCATGGTCAATACGCGATTTCTGGAGTATTTCGCCGGACCAGACCGTGACGTTATCGGTCGACTGCCCAGCGATATCTTCGATGCCCAGCATATTGCCCGGGTCGATCATCACATCGGGCGGCTGGTGAACAGTCTCAAACCGGAGACTTACGAAGCACGCACCCAGACCGCACTCGGTCCGCGCGACTTTGTGGTGACCCACTTCCCCATAACCGATGATTTCGGTGTCCTGTCAGCGGTCGGTACCATTGCTCTTGACATCACCCCGCAGCGGGCAGCCGAGGCCGCGCTCCACCAGGCGCAGAAAATGGAGGTTGTCGGTCAGTTGACCGGTGGCATCGCCCATGATTTCAACAATCTGCTCGGTGCAATCATCGGCAATCTCGATCTCCTGGCGCTCGATATCGGCGATCAGCCACGCGCGCTGGAATTGCAGGAACGCGCGATGGTCGCGGCCGAGCGTGGCGCTGCGCTGGTCCATCGCCTGCTGGCTTTCTCGCGTCGGCAGACGCTCCTGCCGCAACTGCTCGACGTCAACGATCTGATCCAGGGTATGCAGACCTTGCTGGTACACAGTTTGGGTGGTGGCCTGGAAGTCAGCATCCGCACACTGGCGCGTCGGGCCACGACCCTAGTAGATCCGGCGCAGTTGGAGGCTGCGGTCCTCAACCTTGCCATCAATGCTCGGGACGCGATGCCCACAGGCGGCTCCCTGGTAATCGAGACGTCGGATATTCAATTGGCGGGCGGCCAGTCGGATGCCGAGCAGCCGGGCCACTATGTGGTGATCGCTGTTTCAGACAGCGGCAGCGGCATGTCGGCCGAAACGCTTAGCCATGTCTTCGAGCCGTTCTTCACCACCAAACCGGTCGGTAAGGGCACTGGTCTTGGTCTCAGCATGGTCCATGGCTTTGTGAAACAGTCGGGTGGCTTCGTCCGAATCGACAGCGAACTTGGCCAAGGGACCAGGGTGAGCATTTTCCTTCCCTGCGCTGGATCAAAGAAGGAGGCTCTCGCCGCTGAGGACGATCTGGATCAAATCTTCGATGGCCCCGGACGTGGCGAGACCATTCTGGTCGTCGAAGACGATCTCGACGTCTTCGCCTATGTCATATCGGCGTTGCAGAAACTCGGCTATCGCTGCATCGGTGCTTCGGATGCGGCGGAAGCGCTGGCCCAGTTGGCGGCGCACAAGGAAATTGCGCTGCTGTTACCGACATCGTGCTGCCGGGCGGCATGAATGGCCTGGAGCTCGTCCGTGCGGCGAGGTCGCAGCGACCGAATCTGAAGGCCCTCTACGCATCGGGTTTTGCCGACACGTCAACTCAGTCGGCCCTCGATCTGCAAGCGGGCGATTGCTTCTTGCCCAAGCCGTTTCGAATCGGGCAACTTGCCCAACTGATTCCTCAAATCCTCAGCCAAAAAGGCCTCAGGCAACAAGCATGATAGACGCTCCCGTCAAACGCGTCCTCGTGATCGATGACGATCAGGGCTTTCGCGACTTTGCCCGTGATGCCGCCCTTTCCCAGGGCTGGGCGGTGGAAACGGCCGCCAATGGTCAGGGTGGCTGCACGGCCTTTACCCGGTTCAAGCCGGACGTCGTCGTGCTCGACATCGTGATGCCTGAGATGGACGGATTTGAGGTCCTCCGCTGGTTCGCCCAGTCGGGTGCCGTCGCCAAGTTCATTGTTCTGACTGGCTACAATCCGGACTATGCCAACGCCGCCGAGAAACTGGGTGGCGCCATGGGATTGAATCAGGTGCAGATGCTCACCAAGCCGGTCCGCCTCGCTACACTGGTAGCGGCCATCGCTGGATAGGCGCGGACCGCTCGGCAGGCAAGCCAACGCGACACCTCACGTCCGAACCGGCGCCACGCCACGGTGAGGAACGGGTGAGTTTTCGAACGTCAGGAACCAGGAACACTCAATCCCCCAGCAATGCACCCGGCTTGCGATGGGCAAGCTTGCTTGTCCCCACGATCATGGCGACACCATCGCCGGGGGAGACCAGTTTCTTGAGGCAGCGCGACAGGATCAGACCGTCGGTGCCGGCGCGAATCTCGGTGCGGGCTTTGGCGGGATCGTCGGCCAAAGGGTCGACCAGTTCGCCGATGAGATCGCCCTTCTTCACCGTGGCGCCCAACGCCGCCTTGTAGGCGATGATGCCGGCCTTGGTCGCCCGTGCGATGTCGGTGGCTTCGAGATCGGTACCCGCGCAAAGCAGTGCCGGCGCTGCACCGGGATCGCCCGCCAGCGCGCCGTGGCGCTGCAGGAAGCGATAGAGGCCGGCGGCATCGGCACTCGCCATCTCGTCGAACACATCGGCCTGGCCGCGGAACTCGACCGTTGTCGCAAAGCATGCCGCTGGAATCGGGAACTTGTCGCCGATCGCCTCGGCAAGCTTGGTCCAGGGCAAGGAGAAAGTCTCGTCGAAGCTGCAGGCCTTGGAATCGGCACAGAGCAGGCTCGCAACCGCGCCAAGCTCGGCGGCGAGATCCTGGAAGTCGGGCCAATGCACCGGCTGCATGTAGACATGCATCAGGGCTTCATCGTCGCAATGGAGATCGAGCACCATGTCGGCATCATAGGCAAGGCGCGCCAGTTCCACCTTCAGCTGGGCCAGTTCCGTGTCGGGCTTCATCTGGTTGATCTTGGCGGCAAGGGCGGCCCGCACCGCCTTCACATTGGCGGCCTCATCCGGCCCCAGCTTCGGGCGCACGGCATCGAGCAGCCCATCGCACAGATCCGGCCATTGCCGGTTGAAATTGCCACCGCCGCGCAATTCATAGCGGCCGCTATGGCTGCCATTGACGATCTGGCCCAGGCCGATCGGGTTCGCCACGGGCACCACGACGATCTCGCCCTTGATCTCACCGCGCGCATCGGCGGCATCGAGCAGGCGCAGCAGGTGGTGTGCGGCCAGCATGCCGGGAATTTCGTCCGAATGCAGCGATGCCTGGACATAAGCCTTTGGCCGGGCGCCCTTTTGGCCATAGCGGTGGACACCCAGGAAACGCTCCGTCCCGGGGCTCATCGAGCCCAGCGAGATCCGTTCGATCGTCTTGGTCATGATCGCAAATTCTCCCAATCTTGCGGCCGCATTGGGCCGATCAGACCTCGCCCTGTCAAGATCGCGGGGGCTCTTACATTCGTGCCGGAATGCTATAAGGGCGCATGACTGATTCGATCGAAATCACCGCCCCCGAAACCGGCAGTTTGCAGGCACCGTATCTCGCCGGTCTCAACGACCGGCAGACCGAGGCCGTGCTGGCGCTGGATGGTCCCGTCCTCGTGTTGGCGGGCGCCGGCACAGGCAAGACCCGCGTTCTGACCACGCGCCTCGCGCATATCCTGACCACCGGCCTGGCCTGGCCCTCGCAGCTGCTGGCGGTGACCTTCACCAACAAGGCCGCCAATGAGATGAAGGAGCGCATCGGCCATCTCATCGGCCGGCCGGTCGAGGGCTGGTGGCTCGGCACTTTCCATTCGCTGGCTGCACGCATCCTGCGTAGCCAGGCGGAACTCGTCGGCCTCAAGCCCAACTTCACCATCGTCAGCACCGATGACCAATTGCGCCTGGTGAAACAGCTCATCGAGGCGGAAGGTCTCGATTCCCAACGCTGGCCGTCGCGCGTGGTGCTCGGCCTCATCGAACGCTGGAAGGATCGCGGCCTCACCCCCGACAAGGTCAGCCGCGCGGAACTGGCTGAAGTGGCGTCCGGGCGCATCCTCGATCTCTATCACGCCTATCAGCAGCGCCTGTTGACGCTCAACGCCTGCGACTTCGGCGATCTGCTGCTCCATAACCTCACCATCTTCAGGACCGCGCCCGAACAACTGGAGCGTTACCAGCAACAGTTCCGCTACATCCTGGTCGACGAGTACCAGGACACGAACGTGGCGCAGTATCTGTGGCTGCGGGCGCTCGCCCAATCGCATAAGAACATCTGCTGTGTGGGCGATGACGATCAATCGGTCTATGGCTGGCGCGGCGCCGAGGTCGAGAACATCCTGAAATTCGAAAAGGATTTCCCCGGCGCCAAGGTCATTCGCCTGGAGCAGAATTACCGCTCGACACCGCATATCCTGGCGGCGGCCTCCGGCCTCATCGCGCACAATGAAGGGCGCCTGGGCAAGACCTTGTGGACCGAGGAGAGCGAGGGCGAGAAGGTACGCATTCTCGGCGCCTGGGACGGCACCGAGGAAGCGCGCATGATCGGCGAGGAGATCGAGACCCAGCAGCGCCATGGTACCGAGTTGAAGGACATCGCGATCCTGGTGCGCGCCGGTTTCCAGACCCGCGAATTCGAAGAGCGCTTCATCACGCTGGGCATCCCCTACCGCGTGATCGGCGGGCCGCGTTTTTATGAGCGCCTTGAGATCCGCGATGCGCTGGCCTATCTCCGCCTCATCCATCAGCCTGACGATGGCCTGGCCTTCGAGCGCATCGTCAACACGCCGCGCCGCGGGCTTGGTGATACGACGCTGAAGCAATTGAACGAGATTTCGCGGGTGCAGTCGCTCTCGGTCCCGGAAGTGGCGCGGCAGATCATCTCGACCGATGAACTGAAACCGGCCGCGCGGCGCGCGCTCACCAGCTTCATGAACGATCTTGGTCGCTGGCGGCAGATGGCCGAGGTGACACCGCATGCGGAACTGGCGCAGATCGTCTTGGACGAGAGCGGCTATACCGCCATGTGGAGCCAAGACAAATCAATCGAGGCGCCGGGGCGGCTGGAGAATCTGAAGGAACTGGTGCGGGCGCTGGAGGATTTCGAAAGCCTCGAAGGCTTCCTCGATCACGTCTCGCTGGTGATGGAAAACACTGAAGGCAGTCCGCGCGACCAGCTCTCGATCATGACGCTGCATGGCGCCAAGGGATTGGAATTCGATACCGTCTTCCTGCCGGGCTGGGAGGAGGGGTTGTTTCCGCATCCCCGCGCCCTCGACGAGAACGGCATCAAGGGGTTGGAAGAAGAACGGCGCCTCGCTTATGTCGGCCTGACGCGCGCCAGGAAACGCGCCATCGTCGCCTATGCCGGCAGTCGGCGCATCCATAACCAGTGGCAGAACTCGCTGCCCTCGCGCTTCCTCGCCGAATTGCCCAAGGAACATGTCGAGCGGCAGGATCACGCCGGCTTCGCCGCCCCCAGGCAGAGCGGCAATTTCGGCAGCATGACCTTCGGTGGGAATGCCAGTGACTCCAGTAGAGGCGGCTGGACCGGCAATGGTCGTTCGTTCACCGCGCGGCCGAAGCCGCCCACCATCGATCTCGATGCCGAGGTGCTGCCGTCTTCAAGTGGCAGCTACCCCTCCGGCAAGCGGGTGTTTCATCAGAAATTCGGCTACGGCAAGGTCTTGACCGCGGAAGGCGACAAGCTCGAAATCTCCTTCGACAAGGCGGGCGTCAAGAAGGTCATGGCCGGCTTCGTGGTCCCGGCCGAGAAGGCCGGGTAAAAGAGGATGCTATGAAAACCAACGTGAAGCTCTACGCCGTCAATGTCGATTTCGACTTCAAGCCGGAACCCGCCTGGCGCCTCGCTCTCGAGGAGGCGCTGGAACCCTTCGGCGAAGCCCTGGTCAGCTTCGAGACCGATGGCGGCAAGGGCTGGCATATCGAGGTGATCGGGCAAGAGAAACCGGCGGCGGTGGCGGTCAAGGCTGCGCTCAAGCCCTTCGGCAAGCTTGCGACAACGATCGGCCTGGTGCCGGACAAGGATTGGCTGGCTGAAAGCCGCAAGGGCCTCGCCCCCTTGCGCATGGGGCCCTTCTATATCCACGGCGAACATGATCGCGGCCGGGCACCCAAGGGCACCATCCCGCTCGAGATCGATGCCGGCATGGCGTTTGGCACCGGCCGTCACGAGACGACCAGCGGCTGCGTCAAGGCCCTGCTGCGACTCTCGAAATCAATGAAGGTAAAGAAGGCCCTCGATATCGGCACCGGCACCGGCATCCTCGCCTTCGCGACTCATCATCTCTTCCACCTGCCCGTCCTGGCCGGGGACAATGACAAGGACGCGGTCCGCGTCGCGCGTGAGAACGCCGCCATTAACGGTTTGAAGAAATCGATCCGCATCGTGACGTCGGACGGCTACCGGGCGGCGGCGATCCGCAACGGCGGGCCCTATGATCTCGTGACGGCGAACATCCTCGCCAATCCGCTGATCTCGCTCGCGCCGGATCTTGCGAAGAACCTCGCCAGGAATGGCAGGGCCATTCTCTCAGGGCTCCTGAAGACTCAGGAAAAGGACGTGCTGGCGGCCCATGCGGCCGTTGGGCTCGAGCTCGACTTCCGCCTCCGCCAGAACGACTGGTCCGTGCTGGTGTTGAAGCGGAAGGCCAAGAAGTAGCCCAAACGCAAAACGGCGGCCCGGTGACCCGGACCGCCGTTTCGGCGCACTACTTAGGGAAAACTGAGTAGTCTTAGGCAGCCTTCGGGGCAGAAGCCTGCATATTGGTGTTCGCAGCGAGGCCACGTTCGGCGAGGTCGCCGGCGAGGTCGCTGATGTCGCCGCGGATGACGCCGATATCCATCAACTGGCGATCGGTCAGGCGCGACAATTCCTTCACCGTCGCGCGCGCGGCCGACCAGGCCTTCAGCGGGGCGGTGACGTCTTCTTCCATCGCCGCGACAGCCGCGGGGAGCGGGCCGTTGATGGCGCCGGAGAGACGGGCCACATGGGCATCGATCTCATGGCGGGCGAGACCGATATCAGCCAGCAAACGGTCGTCGAGAGCAGCCAAGGTCGCGCGCGCCTTGCGGCGGCGGTTCCAGTCGATCGCCGGGCGCATGACGCCGTTGACGACCAGGCGGCTGAATTCGGCGAACAGATTGCCTTCTTCACCATGCGGCAGGGCATCACGGACCAGGGCCGGGATGGCGCCACGGGCAACACCGATGTCGTTCAGCGAACGGTCATCGAGGCCGTAAAGTTCGTTTTCCAACTGGGTACGCGCATAGATGCGGCGCGCCGTGTCGGTGAGGGCCTTGCCGAAGCGTGCAAACGCGGCAAAACCAATTTCACGGGAAGCGACGGCGGGCGTTTGCAGCCCATGCGACGTCACGTTCTGATTGATCACGATCCGATTCATAGTAACCTTCCAATCCGGCTCTAAATTCAGATGGCACCGTTGCCATCACTTGTTTTGCGGACAGCCGGAATGTAGCTTTAACCCGACTCGTTTAGTAGTGGTTTCGCCGCATCGCAGCAATGCGTTCAGCGCATGCAAAATGGTAAAGATGGCAGTGTGACGCATATCACTAAGAAGTAATTAAGACGGAATAGTGACTTAGCTGTCACACTAATTATGGTTAATTTGGAGATCGAGATGGTAACCTCCCCGGATTCAGCCTGCCGCGAGACCTATCAAGGGGATGAGGCTCTCTCTGGACTGCTTAAAAAACACCAAGCCCATGTGAATATTAACGCTCTTACTGAACTTTTGCCGGGGATCGGCGCCGCGCCGGCGGGTGAGCGGCCCGACGCCTGGATCGACCTGGTGGTGGAAAACCCCAGCCCGGCCCTGGTTGCCCAGCTGCAGGCCTTCCGCCGCGACCGCGAATCCCGCGAGCCGGTCACCCAGACCCCACCGATTGCCGCGCGTCTCGCTCTGCTCCGGGCGGCTCTTGCCCGCCGAGGCCTCGCCGGCTTCATCATCGGCCGGGCCGATGAGCATCAAGGGGAATATGTTCCTAAGAACGCCGAGCGTCTCAACTATGTGAGCGGCTTTACCGGCTCGGCCGGCATGGCGGTTGTCCTGGCCGACAAGGCGGCGATCTTCGTCGACGGGCGCTACACCATCCAGGTGAAGGAGCAGGTCGACCCCTCGCTCTATATATATAGGCACCTCGTGACCGAGCCGGCCGATGGCTATATCGCCGCCGAAGCGAAGAAGGGCGACAAGATCGGTTTCGACCCCAGGCTGTTCACCCCGGACCAGGCGCAGCGCTTCCGGGCCGCCGCCAACAAGGTCGGCGCGGAACTGGTGGCCGTCGACAGCAACCCCGTCGATGAGATCTGGGCCGGCCGCCCGGCCGACCCGATTTCCGCCGTGCTGCCCCACGATCTCAAATTTGCGGGCCAAGGGACGGCCGAGAAACGCCGGACGCTCGCTGCCAAGCTGAAGGCGGAGGGCAAGGCAGCGGCCATCATCTCAGGCCCGGATTCTCTCTGCTGGCTCCTCAACATCCGCGGCGCCGATGTCCCGCGCACACCGTTTGCCCTGGGCTTTGCCATCCTCCATGACGATGCCCGCGTCGATCTCTTCATGGACCGCCGCAAGTTGACACCGCAGACCCTCGCCCATCTCGGCAACGAGGTCGCAGTGGCATCACCGGATTCTTTCGCCGATGGCCTCACCACGCTGGGTGCTGGCAAGAGCGTGGTCGCCATCGACGCCGCCACGGCCTCCGAATGGGTCCATGACAAGCTCGCCAAATCAGGTGCCCGCGTAACCGTCGCTGAATGCATCTGTGCCTTGCCCAAGGCCGCGAAGAACGCGGTCGAGGTACAGGGCTCGCGCAACGCCCATACCCGCGACGGCGCCGCGGTCGCGCGCTATCTCGCCTGGCTCAGCCATGCCGCGCCCAAGGGCGGCCTCAAGGAGATCGAGGCCTCGGACAAGCTGGCCTCGTTCCGCCACCCCAACGAATATTTCCGCAACCTCTCCTTCGATTCCATCTCCGCCGCCGGCCCCAACGGCGCCATCTGCCACTATCATGCGATGCCGGAAACCCAGCGCGAGATCCCGGTCAACTCGCTCTACCTCATCGATTCCGGCGGGCAGTATCTCGACGGCACGACGGACATCACGCGCACGGTTGCGGTGGGCACGCCCACGCAGGAGATGAAGGATTGCTTCACCCGCGTGCTGAAGGGCCATATCGCTTTGGGCACCGCGCGCTTCCCGCGCGGCACGACCGGCTCAGCCTTGGACGCGTTGGCGCGTCGTCCCTTGTGGGAAGTGGGCCTTGATTACGACCACGGCACCGGCCACGGCGTCGGCTCATACCTCTCGGTCCATGAAGGCCCGCAGCGCATCTCAAAGGTGCCAAACCGCACGGCCTTGGAACCCGGCATGATCATCTCGAACGAGCCCGGCTATTACAAGGAAGGCGAATTCGGCATCCGCATCGAGAACCTCGTCGTGGTGCAGGAAAGCAAAGCCTTCCCGGATATGCTGGAGTTCGAAACGCTGACGTTGGCGCCGATCGATCTCAATGCGATCGAGAAATCGCTGCTGACGGAAAGCGAAATCACCTGGCTGAACGCCTATCACGTCCGCGTGCGTGAGGCGCTGGCGCCGCAGCTCTCAGGCGATGATCTCGCCTGGCTGCAGCAGGCAACGCGCGCGATCTAGCTCAACTCTCACCGCGCTATGTGAACCCTCTCCCCTCGCGGGAGAGGGTGGCGAGCAAAGCGAGCGGGTGAGGGGGATCCTTCAACGAGTCCGTTCCCAGGCCCTCACTCCGTCCCTCTCCCCGAGGGGGAGAGGGAGATGAGATCCCCTTGGCACAACCTCGCATTCTCTCCCCTGAGGGGAGGTTAGCAGGTAAGACACCCTCATGCCCGCACTTGGTGCGGGTATCCTGATTTTGCGGTGTTGATGGAAAGTCGTGGATGCCCACTTTGCGGGCAAGCTATCTTAAGGAAAGTAGCCTACGCCCGGAAAATCTTGCCCGGGTTCATCCGGTTGTCCGGATCGAGCGTCGTCTTCAGCTGCCGCATCACCGCCACCGCCGAGCCGTGCTCCGCTTCGAGGAATGCGATCTTGCCGAAGCCGATGCCGTGTTCGCCGGTGCAGGTGCCGCCCATGGCAATCGCACGGTGGGCCAGGCGGTCGGTCAACGCCTGAGCGCGCGGCTTCTTCCTTGTCTTCCGGATCGAGGATAATGCAGAGGTGGAAATTGCCGTCGCCGACATGGCCGACCAAGGGTGTCAGCAATCCAGATGCCGCGACATCAGCCTTGGTCTCCAGGATGCAATCGGCGAGGCGCGAGATCGGTACGCAGACATCGGTGGGCCAGCCCTTGGCGCCGGGGCGCAGGGCGAGGCCGGCATAGAAGGCGTCGTGGCGTGCCTGCCACATCTTGCTGCGCTCCTCGGCCTTGATGGTCCAGGTGAAATCGCTCATCCCGAAATCGGCGCCGATCTCCTTGGCCATCTCCGATTGCTCGGCAACACCGGCCTCGGTGCCGTGGAATTCGAAGAACAAAGTCGGGCGCACCGGGAAGCTCAGCTTCGAATATTTGTTGATGGCATCGATCTGCACCTCGTCGATAAGCTCGATGCGCGCCACCGGAATGCCGCTCTGGATGATGCGGATGACCGTGTTCACCGCCGACCCGATATCAGGGAAGTTCGCCACCGCGGACGCCATCGCCTCCGGCACGCCGTAAAGGCGCAGGCGGATTTCGGTGATGATGCCGAGCGTGCCTTCCGATCCCACGAACAACCGGGTGAGGTCATAGCCCGCCGCCGATTTCCGCGAGCGGCCGCCGGTCTGGATGATGCGGCCATCGGCCATCACCACGGTGAGACCCAATACGTTCTCGCGCATGGTGCCGTAGCGGACAGCATTGGTGCCCGAGGCCCGCGTCGCCGTCATGCCGCCGATGGTGGCGTCGGCACCGGGATCGATCGGGAAGAACAGACCCTGGTCCTTGATATAGGCGTTGAGGGCCTTGCGCGTGACACCGGCCTGCACCTTCACGTCGAGATCGTCGGCATTGACCTCCAGCACCTTGTTCATGCGGCCCATGTCGATGCAGATGCCGCCCTCAAGTGCCGCCACATGGCCTTCCAGCCCGGTACCGACACCGAACGGAATCATCGGCGCACCGTATTCGGCCGAGATCTTGGCGATGGCGGCCACTTCCTCGGTCGTATGCGGGAACACGACGACATCGGGCGCATGGGCCTCGTGATAGGATTCGTCATGGCCGTGGCGTTCGCGGATGCCGGCATTGGTGCTGACCTGATCCGGCTGCAGCACGCGCTGCAGGGCGAGGACAAGATCGGGGACATTGAGGTTGCGTTGTTTCAGCACGGGTGCGGCCGTCATGGGTTTATCCTTAGAAATTGCTCAGGCATCGTTTCAGGTTTGCTGAGCTCTCCGAAGACCCCTCACCCCAACCCCTCTCCCCAGAGGGGCGAGGGGCTCGCAACACGCTTGGCAGAACCCCCTCGCCCCGCGATAGCGGGGAGAGGGTTGGGGTGAGGGGTGCTTGAGCTCAGATCCCGAACCGACCTATTAACCCTTACCATACCCCCCGCCGCCCGGCGTCTCGACAAGAAAGACATCGCCTGGCGACATTTCGGCGCCGTCGGTGCCTTTCAGCACCTCCACCCGCCCATCCGTCCGAATGACGGAATTCCGCCCCAGCTGACCCTCGCCGCCGCCTTTTAGGCCATAGGGCGCCACCACGCGGTGGCCGGACAGCATGCCGGCGGTCATCTGTTCCAGGAAGCGGACCCGGCGCACCACACCGTCGCCGCCGCGAAACTGCCCCCTGCCGCCGCTGCCGCGCCGGATATGGAAATCCTCCAGCAGCACGGGGAAGCGGAATTCCAGCACCTCCGGGTCGGTCAGACGCGAATTGGTCATATGGGTCTGCACGGCATCGGTGCCGTTGAAATCCGGCCCGGCGCCCGACCCGCCGGAGATCGTCTCGTAATATTGATGGCGCGCATTGCCGAAGGTGAAGTTGTTCATCGTGCCCTGGGCCGCCGCCATCACCCCCATCGCCCCATAAAGCGCATCGGTGATGCATTGCGAGGTCTCGACATTGCCGGCCACGACAGCCGCCGGATATTTCGGCTTCAGCATCGAGCCATCCGGAATGACGATGTCGAGCGGTTCCAGGCAGCCCTGGTTCATCGGGATGTCGTCGTCGATGAGGGTGCGGAAGACATAGAGCACGGCAGCCTTCGCCACCGCCGCCGGCGCATTGAAATTGGTGCCGAGCTGGTCCGAGGTACCGGTGAAGTCGATCTTCGCCCGCCGCGCCTTGCGATCGACGGTGACACTGACCTTGATCACCGCCCCATCATCCATGTCATAGGCGAAGCTGCCATCGGTCAGGCGGTCGAGGACGCGGCGCACCTGTTCTGCGGCATTGTCCTTTACATGCCCCATATAGGCCTGCACGACCGGCAGGGTGAACTGCCCCACCATGCGATGGAGTTCCTGCACACCCTTTTCATTGGCAGCGACCTGCGCGCCCAGATCGGCGATGTTCTGGTCGATATTGCGCGCCGGATATTTGCCGGAGCCCAGCAGCTGGCGCATCTCCGCTTCCAGCAGGATGCCGCGATCGACCAGTTTCACATTGTCGATGAGGACGCCTTCCTCCTCGACCGTGCGGCTATAGGGCGGCATCGAGCCCGGCGTCAGCCCGCCGATATCGGCGTGATGGCCGCGTGATGCCACATAAAAGAGGATGTCTTTCGCGGCCTCGTCGAAAACCGGCGTCACCACCGTGATGTCGGGCAGATGCGTGCCGCCGTTATAGGGCGCGTTCAAGACATAGACATCGCCGGGCTGCATATCGGTGCCGGTTGGCGTCCTGTGCGCGCGGATGACGCTCTCGACGCTCTCGCCCATCGAACCCAGATGCACCGGCATGTGCGGCGCGTTGGCGATGAGGTGGCCTTGCCCGTCGAACAAGGCGCAGGAGAAGTCGAGCCGTTCCTTGATGTTCACCGAATGGCTGGTCTTCTCCAGGGTCGAGCCCATCTGTTCGGCAATCGACATGAACAAATTGTTGAAGATCTCCAGCATCACCGGATCGACCGAGGTACCGATGGCATGGGTCCGCACGGCGACGATATAGCGCTCCATGACGAGATGGCCGCGGTCGTTGAGCACAGCGCGCCAGCCGGGTTCCACAATATTGGTCGAGATCGGCTCGAGGATAATGGCCGGGCCATCGATCTGCTGGCCGGGACGAAGACTGGCGCGGTCATAGACGGGTGCTGTGAGCGGCTTGCCCTGTGCCCAGAACGGAACGCTGGCCAGCGGCGCTGCGTCCCTGGTGCCGGCGGGGAGCAAAGCGTCCTCGACCTGCTCGGTCTTGCCGATCGCCTCGACCGAGATGGAATCCACGATCAGCTTCTTGTGCGGCACGATGAAACCGTAACGCTGGCGATGCGATTCCTCGAAGCCGGCCTGGATTTCCAAGGCCGTGCCGAAATTGGTGATGAGCGCGGAATCCGTCCCGGCATATTTGAGATGCACCTGGAGGAGAGTGTGGATGTTCTCCGGATCGATGCCTTGTGCGGCGATGTCGCTGCGCGCCGCCTCCGCCATCGCATCCAGTTCGACGGCCAGCGCCGTCACCAGATGCTGGTCGAGGGCGGCCTCAATGGTCTTATGGCGGATGGCGCGCATGTCGGCGAGGCCCATGCCATAGGCCGAGAGTACGCCGGCCAGGGGATGCAGGAAGATCCGCGTCATGCCCAATGCGTCGGCAACCCGGCAGGCATGCTGACCACCGGCGCCGCCGAAACAGGCCAGCGCATATTTGGAAACGTCATAACCGCGCTGGATCGAAATTTCCTTGATCGCATTGGCCATATTGGCGATGGCGATGTCGAGGAAGCCCTCCGCCACGTCTTCGGCGCGCCGCTCTTGGCCGATGGCCTTGGAAATCTCGGCGGCGAGCTTGGTGAACTTCTCGACCACCACGTTGCGGTCGAGTGGCTGATCACCATTGGGGCCGAAGACTTTCGGAAAGAAATCCGGGTTGAGCCGGCCCATCATCACATTGCAATCGGTGACGGCAAGCGGTCCGTTGCGGCGATAGCTCGCCGGGCCAGGATTGGCACCGGCGGAATCGGGGCCGACGCGGAAGCGGCTGCCATCGAAATGCAGGATCGAGCCACCACCGGCCGCGACGGTGTGGATCAGCATCATCGGTGCCCGCATGCGGACACCAGCCACCTGCGCCTCATAGGTGCGTTCGAACTGGCCGTTGTAATGCGAGACATCGGTCGAGGTGCCGCCCATGTCGAAGCCGATAATCTTGTCGAAGCCGGCCTGGCGCGCTGTTTCCACCGCACCGACGATGCCGCCGGCGGGGCCGGAAAGGATGCTGTCCTTGCCCTGGAAATTGCCAGCATCGGTCAGGCCGCCATTCGACTGCATAAACATGAGCCGCGTGGTCTTGTTGCCGATCTCGCGCGCCACCTGGTCGACATAGCGCCGCAGGATCGGCGACAGATAGGCATCGACCACCGTGGTATCGCCGCGGCTCACCAGCTTCATCAGCGGCGATACCTCGTGGCTGACCGATATCTGCGTGAAGCCGATCTCCTGCGCCAATTCTTTCAGCGCCGCCTCATGGGTGTGATAGCGAAATCCATGCATCAGCAGGATCGCGATAGTTCGGTAGCCCTTGTCATAAGAGGCCTGGAAATCCACGCGCGCCTTGGAGATGTCGAGCGGCGTCAGCACCTTGCCATGGGTATCGACTCGTTCTTCGATCTCGATCACATCCCGGTGCAGCAGTTCAGGCAGCTCGATCTTGCGCGCGAAGATCTTCGGCCGGTTCTGATAGGCGATGCGGAGCGCGTCCTTGAAGCCCCGGGTCACCGCCAGCACCACGGCTTCGCCCTTGCGTTCTAGAAGCGCGTTGGTGGCAACCGTCGTCCCCATCTTGATGGCGCCGACGCTCGCCGGCAGCGCGTCGTCAGCACCGAGGCTCAATATGGCGCGAATACCCGCCATGGCGGCATCGCGGTAGCGTTCCGGATTCTCGGACAGCAGCTTATGCGTGATCAGCTTGCCATCCGGCGCCTTCGCCACGATGTCGGTGAAGGTCCCGCCGCGATCGATCCAGAACTGCCAGTTGCTCATCACACACTCATCACTCGCTTATTTCACCACCAGATCCAGGCCGTGGCGCGACAGAATCTCGCAACCATCTTCCGTCACCAGCACGGTCTGGCCCGGATTCATGGCAAGACCGCGCGCGCCGTCGACCAGGATCATATGGAGGAAGAGCACGATGCCCGGTTGGAGTTCCACCGGGTTGTTGGCATAGAGCATCGGCCAGTCCATCCAATTGGGGGAGAATGTCGTACCCAGGCTGTAGCCGCAAGCATTGAGCCTGCAATCGGCGAAGCCCGATTTGTCCACACTCCTCACATGGGCGGCGAAGACATCGCCGAAGGTGCGGCGAGGTTTGATCGCCTCGATGCAGGCCGCCATCGCCTCCACCGCCGCCAAGTGCATGTCGCGCTGCCGCTGGCTGACCTCGCCCAACAGGATCGTGCGCATCAGGCAGGCGTGATAGTGGCGGTAGACGCCGGCGAATTCGAGGGTCAGTTGATCCTGGGCGTCGAGCTTGCGCCGGCCAGACGCGTAGCGCACGAGCAGTGCCTGCGGGCCTGAACCGATGATGAACTCATTGCCGGGGTAATCACCGCCGCCCTTGAACACAGCACCCTGCATCGCCGCCAGGATATCACCTTCGTCGGCGCCGGGTTTCGTCAGGCGATGCGCTTCATCGAGCGCATCGTCGGCGAGCTCGGCGGCGCGGCGAACATAGGCAATCTCCGCCGGACTCTTGATCAACCGTTGTTCCGTCACCAGGCGCGACGCATCGGTGAGGGTGCAGAATCCATCGAGGACCTCCTTCAACCGGAATCCGTTCTGCGCGGTGAGGCCGTAGGCATCGAGTTCGATGCCGAGATGTTTGCCCTTGCGCAGCAGGCGTTTCAGGTCACTTGCCGGATCGGCGCCCGCTTCATCCTTCCAGATGTGAATGGTCTCGATGTCGGAGGTGAGCTGCGCCTGCAGCAGGTCGGGCTTCCGGGTGAGGAGGAACATTTCACCGTCGGCGCCGATGTAGAGACATTGAAAAAAGACGTAGCCGAACGTGTCGTAGCCGGTGAGGTAGTACATGCTTTCCTGGCGGAAGATCAGCAGGCCGTCGAGATTTTCGGCGGCCAATCGGCGGCGCAGGATGGCGCGGCGGGCAGCGAGTTCGGATCGGTCGAAATGGAGCGGCATGGGTCAACTCCGGCAAGAACAGGGTCGTCCCACCGGACCACGCCACCGCCGGCGGCCAAAGAGGGAAGTGACATTTATTCGACATTGTCGAATAATGGGGTGGTGAAACCGGTCCGAATCCAGGCCCTAAAACGCTCAAATGACATCCTGGGGGTCCTTTTGGCGGGACCCTTCGAGGGATTGCCGCTGCGCGACATCGCCCGGGCGGTGAATCTGGCGCCCACCACCGCCTTCACCCTCCTCGAAAGCCTCGCCGACCTCCGGCTGGTGGAGAAGATCCGGGGCGAGCGCCGCTACCGGCTGGGGGTCCGGCTGCTGCAACTCGGGCGCAAGGTCGAGGCAAGGCTCGACATCATCATGCTGGCGCGCCCCTCGCTCATCCGCCTCTGCCAGCAGACCGGGGAGATGGTCAATCTGCTGGTCCCCTCCGTCACCTCGATGATCGTGGCCGAGAGTCTCAAGGGCAATGTCGTGCTGAAGACGACGGCGCTCAAAGGCCGCGACCTGCCCATGCATGGCACGGCATCGGGGAAATGCTTCCTCGCCTTTTCGACGATCGATGTGCGGGCGGCCATTTTCGAGACGCTCAACCTCACCAAGATGACGTCGCGCACGATCAGCGATCTGAAGCGGCTGGAGAAGGAGCTCAGGGAGATCCGCCGCCAGGGCTATGCAACCGAGGAGGATGAGTTCACGCCGGACACGGTGGCGATCGCCTTGCCGCTCATTGATTCGCTGGGCCGCATCCAGGCAACGCTCAGCATCCATGGTTCATCGGCGCGGATCAGCGCGGCGCGCAAGCCGGCTTTGCTGGAAGCGTTGCGCAGCGAGGCACGGCGGATCGAGGCACTGCTGCTATAGGCGTCAGGCCGGCGGGATCAGCACAATATTGCCGACATGGCGCTTTTCCAGGAAGGCGCGCTGCGCGTCGGCGATCGCCGGCAGTGGATAGGTCGCGGCGACGAGCGGCCTGATTTCGCCACGCTCGATATAGCCGATGAGATTGGGAAAGACCGGCTCGTCCCAGGCCGTGCAGCCGATGAGGGTCAGGTCCTTCAGATAGAGATCGCGCATGTCGAGCGCCACGATCGGTCCGGCGATGGCGCCTGAGGTGACATAGCGACCGCCCGGCCGCAGGGCCTTCAGCACGGCACCGAAGCCGGGGCCGGCGACATTGTCGATGGCGATGTCGAGGGTCCCGGCGAGGTCCAGAGGGATGCCCGTCGCGCGGTCGAGAACCTGATCGGCGCCGAGGTCGCGGAGCGCCCCGGCTTTCTCGGCGGTGGTCATGGCTGCGACCCAGGCGCCGCGTCGCTTGGCCAATTGCACGGCCGCGGAGCCAACGCCGCCAGAGGCACCCATGACGAGGAGTCGGTCACCTTTCGCGACGCCGGCCCGGTGCAGCATGTTCTCGGCCGTACCATAGGCGCAAGGAATGGTCGCCAGTTCCGCATCGCTCCAGGCGCAATCGACGGGGAAGATTTCCGCTTGCGGCACTTTCACGAATTGGGCGAATGCGCCGTCGAAATCGGAGGCCATCCAAATGGTTTCCATGGAGGCAAAGCCATGGGTGCGCATGCAGGCCCGGACCAGGATGCGCCGGCCGATCAGGGCCGGATCGCCGCCGGGACCAATGGCGGCGACAATGCCGCAACAATCCGTCCCCTGGATAAAGGGGAAAGGTGTTGCCTTGTTCCAGCCACCATCCGATCGTGCGATATCCGTCGTTGTTGCTGCTGCCGTCGCTGCTGTGCCGTCGGTGACGCTGGAGGAGTACCAACCCAGGCGCGTGTTGATCTCGGTGTTGTTGACACCAGCGGCCAGCACCTTGATCAGCACCTCACCCGCGGCCGGTTCCGGAACGGGCACCTCGCGATAGACGAGCTTGTCGTAACCACCATTGCCGGTGGTGACGACCGCCATCATCGTCCTGCCACCGGGTTTCAGCTCAAAGCGATCCCTTGTGGCCATGGCAATCAGTCGACCAGCGTGTCACGGCGCAAGCCGGCGCGCTCGATATGGACGGGGAGGACGCGGCGGTAAAGCTGGCGGGTGCGCTCCGGACTGCCGACCATGCCCGGCTCCTCGGTGAAACTGAAGATCGCGACATAGCGCGGTCTTGCGCCCACCAGCGGCGTCACGCGATGCAGTGAATAGCGCCCCTTGAATATCTGAAGATCGCCCGGTTCAAGGTGCAAGGTTCGGATCAGGCGGCTGTCGCCATCCAATACGGCCTCGACGCCGGCATAATTCTCGTCGGTGGGCGAGCGCAGATGCGGACTGTATTCGAAATCCCCACCCGTTTCGGCGTTCTGGATTGCCAGTGTCACAGTGTAGTTGTTGGTATCGAAGTGCCAGGGAAAGCCGTTGCCGGCTTCGGCCAGATTGACGATCACATCGGCCAATGGATCTGCGTAGCGATAGAACCTGGCCTCGCCCAGCGCCGCCTGAATGAAGGGCGCGAAGGCCGGCCATTCATAGATTGCCCGAAGGATGCTCTCGGGACCGAAATTGTCGGCCGGCACAAAGGCGTTTGACCGATCGTAGAACCGTCGCAGCGGGTGGCTTGCAGGAAGATCCGGGCGGTCTTTGGTGAAGTAGGGGTTGGTGCGGTTGAAGTTGCGATGCCCGTGGATAGCGACGCGGTCGCTCTCGGCGACCAGTTCGCCCAGGCGTTCGGCCCGCACGAAGCCCTTCAGGACCGCGCAGCCCTCCCTCTCGATCGCGGCACGCAGATCGGCGATGAGGGCGTCGCGCGCCGAACCGGCTTCGCCGATTGGATAGCGGTCGGTGTCGATAAAATGACTGGCGTCTTTCCTCATGCGGTCGGAGTCCTCGAGAAAGAAGAGCCCAGATGCGACGTCCCCAGCTTGCCGGAACATGCCAGGATCCGCGACACTCGTCAGTAAAGCTTGGCCGGGAAACCTGGCGCGCGCAGGTCGGTCTTGAGCGCGTCTTCCAGCAACTTGATGATCATCGGTGATTGCGCCTTGCCGCCATAGACTTCGCGCGCCTGGATGTAGGTCTGCATGGTATGTGCGGCAAGATCGAGCGGCACACCGAATTCGCGCCCGAAGCCCATGGCGAAGCCAAGATCCTTGAGAGCCAGATCGACGCTGAAATCGATGTCGTAGCTGCCGCTGAGGACAAGCTGACCCTCGGTTTCATGGACGAAGGAGTTGCCGGAGCTCGCCGCGATGGCGTGATAGGCCTGGGCGAGGTCAAGGCCACCACGCTTGGCCAGCATCAGCGCTTCGCCGACGGCTTTGAGATGGATGAAGGCGAGCATATTGGTGATCACTTTGATCACGGCCGCCGATCCCAATGGCCCCATATGGAAAATCTTGTCGCCCATCGCCTTGAAGGCCGGCAAATGAGTATCGAACATGTCCTTGTCGCCGCCGGCGAGGATGGTCATGGCGCCTTGGGCTGCCAGATGCACGCCGCCTGTCACCGGCGATTCCATCGTGCGGACACCGTGCTGTTGGGCCATTTCGGCAAAGCGCAGGATTTCTTCGCGCCCCAGGGTCCCCATCTCGATCCAATGCCCGCCCTCTTCAAGGCCGGCCAGGACTCCGTCCTTGTCGGCAAGGACATGTTGCGTGGCACTGGGGCTGGGCAGGCAAGTGATGACGGTATCGCAGGCTTCCGCGACGGCGCGCGGGCTGCTGGCCCAGACGGCCCCGAGATCGAGCAGCGGCTTGGCAGCGGCCTCATTCAGATCATGGACGGTCAGGGAGAAGCCGCCACGCTGCAGGCTTGCGGCGAGATATCGACCGATATTCCCAAGACCGATGAATCCGTAACGCATTTTTGTTCTCCCCGATCTATCCCATTCGTCATGGTCGGCGAAGGCCAACCATCCACGAATTACTCTTCTTTAGTTGCCGACAAACTCGTGGATGGTCGGCCCTCATGCTTCAAAATTGGGCCGACCATGACGGTTAAAATGAACCTTATTGAATCACCCGGTTGGTCATCTCCAGGTGCAGATTGCTACCCGTATAGGGGTGTGCGCGGGCGACGTCTTCGTCGAGTTCGATCCCCAGGCCAGGCTCGGTCGGCGGGATGACGTAGCCCGCTTCCCATTGCACCGGCTTCTTGATGATCTTGCCGTGGAAGCCGCCCCAGGTCTCGATGCTTTCCAGAATCAGGAAATTGGGGCTGCAGGCGGCGAGATGGACGTTGGCCATGCCGATGACCGGGCCCGCGTAAAGATGCGGCGCGATCTGGGCGTAATAGCTTTCCGCCATGGTGGTGATCTTCTTGGCTTCCAGCAGGCCGCCGACGCGGCCGACCTGCATCTGCAGGATCGAGGCAGCGCGGTTTTCCAGCACGCGGGCGAATTCGTATTTGGTGACGAGGCGTTCGCCGGTGGCGATGGGGATGCTGGTGCCGCGGGCGACCAGGGCCATGTCTTCGGGCTTTTCCGGCGGGGTGGGTTCCTCGAACCAGAGCGGCTGATACTTCTCCAGCCGCTGGGCAAAGCGGATGGCGCCGGCCGTGGTGAACTGGCCATGCGTGCCGAAAAGGAGATCGGCCTTGGAGCCCACCGCCTCGCGGATGAGCTTGCAGAACTTCTCGCAGAGATCCATCGATTCCAGCGAGGGCTGCCTGGGATCGAAGGGCGAATAGGGTGCCGCCGGATCGAATTTGATGCCGGTGAAGCCCATCTTGACATAATGGGCGGCGCGCTCGGCGGAGGCCTCGGCATTCCAGTAGATGGAACTGTCCTGGCCCTTTGCCGTGTCGGGATAGATATAGGTGTAGGAGCGCAGGCGATCGTGCACCTTGCCGCCCAAGAGTTCATAGACCGGCTTGCCGGTGGCCTTGCCCTTGATGTCCCAGAGCGCGATCTCGATCGCGGAGAGGACGCTCATCGCCGTTACATCGGGACGCAGCGTGTAGCCCGAGCCATAGACGAGGCGCCAGAGCTTCTCGATATGAAAGGGGTCCATGCCCTCGACATAGCGCTGATAGACATCCTCGATCGCCGCCACCATGACCTTGGGGCCGAAGGCGGTGCCATAGACTTCACCCACCCCCGCGATGCCGTCAGCGGTGACGAGCTTCACGAAGATGAAGTACTGGCCGCCGAAAGAGGGCGGCGGATTGCCGACGACGAAGGTTTTGAGACCGGCGATTTTCATGGGATCAGTCTTGCTGCTGCAGTGAAGGGCGGTTGCGGGCCGGATGACAGATCGGCCCGCAACCGGTCATCTGGGTCTAGGCAAACCACCAGCGCTGGGTGATCTTCATGCCGTCGACATCCCAGTTTGGCGCGACCAAATCGGCATGTGCAACGGTTTTAGCGCATGCATTCATGTAATTATAGAACATCAGGACCATGACGCCGCCATCCTCGGCGACCAGATCCTGCATTTCGGCATACATGGTGGCGCGCTTGGCCTGGTCCAGTTCGGCCCGGGCCGCCACCAGCAGCTCGTTGAAGCGGTCGTTCTTCCAGAAGCTGTCGTTCCAGGCAGCGTCGGCCGCATAGGCCGTCGTGAACATGAGGTCCGGGGTCGGGCGGCCCGACCAGTAGGAGAGGCACCAGGCCTTCTTCATCCAGACACTGTCCCAATAGGCGTCCTCGGCCTCGCGGATGACGTTGATGTCGATGCCGCATCTGGCGGCCGATTCCTTCATCAGCTGGGCGGCGTCCATGGCGCCGGCAAAGGCCGCGTCCGAGGCCGAGAGATCGACCTTGAGCGTGTCGAGTCCGGCCTGCTTCAGGTGGAACTTAGCCTTGTCGGGATCGAAGCTGTGCTTCACCGCCGGGTCCTTGGCGAAGGGCAGGCCCGCGGCGATCGGGTTGTCGTTGCCGGCCGAGCCATGGCCGCGCAAAACCTTCTTCACGATCTCCTCGCGGTCGATCGCGTATTTGAGGGCGAGGCGGACATCCTTGTTGTCGAACGGCGCCATGGTGCAGTTCATCGGCGCCACGTAATGGGCAAAGCCGCTGACTTCGGAAATGTCGACATTGCCGCCGCCGGCCATGCGGTCGACGGTCTTGAGATCGACGCGGTCGATATAATCGACATCGCCTGAGGTGAGCGCATTGCTGCGCGCCACCACGTCGGAAATCGACTGGATTTCGATCTCGTCGAAATAGGTTTCGCGGTGGTAGTTGGCAAAGCGCTTGCCGGTCGCCCGCACGCCGGGGTCAAACCCGGTCATGGCATAGGGGCCGGTGCCGATGCCCGATTGCCAGTCCGCCTTGCCGTCCTTGGCCGGCATCATCGCGAGATGATAGTCGGAGACGACGAAGGGGAAATCGGCATTGCCGTCGCTCAGGGTCACGACCACCTTGTCCTTGCCGTCGGCCTTGATGTCCTTGACGGTGGCCAGCAGGGATTTCGCGGCCGATTTCGAGTCCTCGCTGCGGTGATGGTTGAGCGAGACCACGACATCCTCGGAATCGAACGATTTGCCGGAATGGAATTCGACGCCCTTGCGCAAGGTGAAGACCCAGGTCTTGGCATCGGGCGAGGCTTCGAAGCTTTCGGCGACGTCGGAGATGATCTCGCCCTTGGGCGTCACCTCGGTGAGGCTGGAGCGGGTCGAGCCCCAGCCGAAGACGCCGTTGAAGGTGTCGGGGAAGGTCGCGGGGTCGAGCGTGTCGGTGGTTGAGCCGGACCCCAGGGCCATGCGGAACTTGCCGCCCTTCTTGGGTTCGGCGCGCGCCGCCTTCACGAACATGGTCTGTGCCATGGCGGCGCTGATGCCGGCACCCATGGCCAGCTGCACGAAATCGCGGCGCGACATTTTTCCCTTCGCCGCCAACTTGGTCATCGACTTGATATCCATGGAGCTTTTCTCCCCTGAGATTGCGGTTTCTGAATTGGCACGCCGCCCGGCCGGTGGCTTAAGACGGTGAACGGCGCCCATTCCGCGCTTGACAGGGCGGAAAGTAAAACGATGTATTATTGGCCTAAGGCCTAAATCCATTTGTCGGTCAATCCACCCCATGTCCTACCACCTGCCGCCTTTGCCCTGGTTGCGCGCCTTCGAGGCGGCGGCGCGCCGTGGCTCCTTCGCGGCGGCGGCGGGGGAGTTGGCGCTGACCTCGGCGGCGGTGAGCTATCAGGTACGGGCGCTGGAGAGCCAATTGGGCTATCCGCTGTTCGAGCGGCTGCCGCGGGGGCTGCGCGTGACCGACATGGGCAAGGCCTATCTGGTGCCGGTGCGCCAGGCCTTCAGCGAACTCTCGATTTCGACGCTCTCCATCTTCGGGCCGGTGGGTGAGACGATCCTCAATATCCGCGTACCGGTCTCCTTTGCGGTGCTGTGGCTGACGCCGCGCCTGAGCGGGTTCGCGCGGGCGCATCCCGGCATCCGCATCCGCCTCTTCTCGGCGATCTGGGCGGATGCGCTGCCGGCCGACAAGACCGATGTCGATATCCGGTTCGGCCATGGCAATTGGCCGGGCAGTGCCGCGCAATTGCTGGTCAACGATCCCATCGTGCTGGTGACGGCGCCGCATTCGACGATCACGAGCGCCCGCGACATCGCCAGCGCCGAGCTCATCCAGATCATGGGTGTCGAGAGCGATTGGCTGCATCTCTATGAAGCGGCCGGGCTCCGCCTGCCGCCGGCCGGCGCCGGCATCACGGTCGATACCAGCCTTGCCGCCCTGGAACTGGTGGCTGCCGGCCATGGTGCCGCGCTGGTGCTGGCGCGCTTTGCCGCCGCCTATGAGAAGGCCGGCCGGGTGCGCCGGGTGCCTGGCATCGAACTGCCGCAGGACCAGTCGCATTACCTGCTGACGCCCAACAGCCTCGATGCGCCGCGCGCCGAGGCAGCGCTCTTTGCCGATTGGCTGCGCCAGCAATTGCTGGAAGAGGCCGCCACCAGATCGCCGATTTCCATTTCACCAGGGCCGGGCGCGAAGAAGCTGGCCGGTCACCGACGGAGTTCCCATGGACCATAATGCCAATGCCGCCGATTACATCATCATCGGGGGCGGTTCCGCCGGCTGCGTGCTGGCCAATCGCCTCAGCGCCGATGGCCGCCACAAGGTGCTGCTGGTCGAAGCCGGACCCAGCGACCGGCGCTTCGACATCGATGTGCCGGTGGGCTATGCGCGCACCTATTTCGATCCCAGGGTCAATTGGATGTTCGACAGCGCGCCGGTCCCCTCGCTCGGCAACCGGGTGATCTATTATCCGCGCGGCAAGGTGCTGGGCGGGTCGAGCTCGATCAACGCCATGGTCTATGCGCGCGGCCAGGCGGCGGATTATGACGGGTGGGAAGCGGCCGGCAACAAGGGCTGGGGCTGGCGCGACGTGCTGCCCTTCTACCGCGCGATGGAAGAACATGATTTCGGCGCAAGCGAGTTCCATGGCGGCGACGGGCCCATTCATGTGACGCAGATCGGACGCGATGCGCATCCGATCTGCGACGTCTTTTTTAAGGCGTCCGAGGAACTGGGCTACAAGCATCTGGCCGACCTCAATGGGCCAGAGACGGAAGGTGTCGGCCATTACCAGATCAACACCAAGAAGGGGCAGCGCCATTCCTCGGCCAAGGCCTATCTGCGCCCGGCGATGACGCGCCCCAACCTCCAGGTGCTGATCCAGGCCCATGTGCAGAAACTGATCCTCGATGGCAACCGCGTGGTGGGCTTGCGCTACCGGCGCGATGGAGTGGAGACCGAGATCCGCGCCAAGCGCGAGGTCATCCTTGCCGCCGGCGCCATCGGTTCGCCGCAACTGCTGCTCCTCTCCGGCATCGGGCCGGCGGATGAATTGCGGGCACTCGGTATCGAGGTGAAGCTCGATGCGCCTGCGGTCGGCCGGAATCTGCAGGATCATATCTGCTACGATCACTATTTCGATGCGCGGGTGCGTACGCTCAACAGCGACCTCGGCAATTGGCTCAGGCGCATCAAGGCCGGCATGCAATATGCGCTGCTGCGGCGGGGACCCTTGTCGATGAGCCTCAACCAGGCGGGCGGTTTCGTGCGCTCGTCGCCGGACCGGGCACGACCCAACATCCAGCTCTATTTCTGCCCGCTTTATTACGAGAAGGCGACGCCGGACAGCCGCGAGCTGATCAAGGTGAAGGCGGACCCGGCTTTCTCGCTCAGCGCCTCGCCCTGTCGGCCGTTGAGCCGCGGCTATCTCAAGCTGCGCGCGGCGGATGCCGGTGTCGCACCCGAGATCCAGCCGAACCTGCTGGCGGCACCCGAGGACATGGCGGAAATCGTCGAGGCGGCACAGTTGATGCGCCGCTATGCCGCGACCAAGGCCCTTGGCGCCATCATCCGCAGCGAAACAAAACCAGGCGCACGCGCGCAATCCGATGCCGAATTCGCGGCCTATGTGCGGGAATCGAGCTATTCGATCTTCCACCCCTCGGGCACCTGCCGCATGGGGCCGGTGCCGGGGAAGCCGTGGTCGATGCGGAGCTGCGGGTTTATGGAATGGGTGGGCTGCGGGTGATCGATGCCTCGATCTTCCCCAGCATCCCGTCCGCCAACACCAACGCGCCCACCATGATGGTGGCGGAGAAGGGCGCGGCGGTGATCCTGGGGGCAGGTTCGGCAGGGTAGAATTCCCCCGCCTTCTGCGCTGATCCGTCGCGGTGGTCGGTGTGCCAGCGCTGGCAATCCGCGCCCACGCTGGCTATGGTTGGGGCCGACATTCTACCAGCGGGCGAATTCCGGACATCATGAGCATTTGGGGCAAGATCATCGGTGGTGCTGCCGGCTTCTTTGCACTGGGTGGGCCCTTGGGCGCATTGCTGGGGGCGCTGGCCGGCCATGCCATCGACAAGCAGATGGAACCCGATCTGCCGCCCGGGCAGCCGCCTGGGCAGCCTGATGACCGGCGGGCGACGCGCGAGATCGCTTTCACCATCGCCGTCATCGCGCTGGGCGCCAAGATGGCCAAGGCCGACGGCACGGTGAGCCGCGCCGAAGTCGCCGCCTTCAAGCAGGTGTTCAAGATCCCGCCCGACGAGATCAACAATGTGGCGCGCGTGTTCGACCTCGCCAAGCGCGATGTCGCGGGCTTCGATGCCTATGCGCGGCAATTGGCGGGCATGTTCGACGAGCGCCATCCGGTGCTGGAAGAACTGATCGACGGCCTGTTCCACATCGCGCTTGCCGATGGCGGCGTGCATGAGGCTGAGATCGACTTCATCCATGACGTGGCGCGAATCTTCGGCTTCTCGGATGCGGATTTCGCGCGGCTGCGCGAGGTCAATGTCGGCGCCGACCATGCCGATCCCTATACGGTATTGGGTGTCCGGCGCGAGCAATCGGATGACGAGATCCGCGCGAGCTGGCGGCGCCTGATGCGCGAAAATCACCCCGACAAACTGATGGCCCAGGGCCTGCCGGCGGAGTTCGTGGCGCTGGCCAATGAGAAGGTCGCGACCCTCAACGCCGCCTATGACAGGATTGCCAAGGAACGCGGCATCAAGTAGGTCAGCCCCTGGTTATGACCGATTGAACTGGCTGCTGCTCCCATGCCCCCCGCACCACCCCTGGTCGCACTCCGCGACGCCAAGATCACCTTCGGCGGCAAGCCGCTCTTTGCCGGCATCACGCTCACCCTGGGGAAGGGCGAGCGGGTCGCGCTGGTGGGTGCCAATGGTTCCGGAAAATCGACCATTCTCAAGGCCTTGGCCGGGCAGATCGAGCTCGATGGCGGGACTCGTTTCCTGCAGCCGGGGACGCGTATCGGCTATCTCTCCCAGAGCCCGGACCTCGCCGCCGGCGGATCGGTCGCGAAATTCGTGACCGCGGCCCTGCCTGGGGCGGAGGAGGATGACTACCGCATCGCCCGGGTGCTCGATCATCTCGACCTCGATCCCCAGCGCGATATTGCGACCCTTTCGGGGGCGAGGGCCGGCGCGCCGCCATGGCGCGGGCGCTGGTCGCGGAGCCGGAGATCCTGCTGCTCGATGAGCCTACCAACCATCTCGACCTCCCCACCATCGAATGGCTGGAACAGGAGTTGGCGGCGTTCTCCGGCGGCATCCTGATGATCAGCCATGACCGCACCTTCCTCACGGCCCTCTCCAAGCGCGTGCTGTGGCTGGATCGCGGCCGCCTGTTCGAGATGGACGGCAATTTCGCGGGCTTCGAGGAATGGTCCGGCAATATCCAGGCGCAGGAAGCGGCCGAGGCGCGCCGGCTGGAGAAGAAGATCGAGCAGGAAGAATACTGGATGGCGCGCGGTGTGACCGCAAGGCGGTCGCGCAATGAAGGGCGTCGCCGTGGCCTGATGGCGCTGCGCAAGGAACGCGCCGAGGCGCTGCGGGCGATCGGCCGCGCGAAGCTCGAACTCGGCGAAGCGGTGCAGGGCGGGCAGGTCGTGATCGAGGCGGAGAAGATCTCGAAGACCTTCACGCGGCCGGACGGCACCCTGCGACCCATCGTCAACAGCTTTTCGACGCGCGTCCAGCGCGGCGACCGGATCGGCGTCATCGGCCCCAACGGCGCCGGCAAGACCACGCTCATCAAGATTTTGACCGGGCATATCAAGCCCGATGGCGGCAAGCTGAAACTCGGCACCAATGTGACGCCGCTTTACCTCGACCAGCGGCGCGAGAGCTTCGATCTCGACAAGACGCTGTGGCAGACGCTTGCATCCGGGGGCGGCGATTCAATCATCGCCCAGGGCCGTTCGCGCCATGTGGTGGCTTACTTGCGCGATTTCCTGTTCGACGAGAAGCAGGCGACCATGCCGGTGCGGGCACTTTCGGGCGGCGAGCGGGCGCGGCTGCTGCTGGCGAAACTGTTCGCCCAGCCCGCCAATCTCATCATTCTCGACGAGCCCACCAACGATCTCGACATGGATACGCTGGATTTGCTGCAGGAAGTGCTGGGCGAGTTCGACGGCACGGTCATCGTGGTCTCCCACGACCGCGACTTCCTCGATCGGCTGGCGACCTCGATCATCGCGGTCGAAGGCGATGGGGTGGTTGAGGAATATCCCGGCGGCTATTCCGACTATCTCGACCAGCGCCGCCTCGCCGAGCACCATGCGGTGCTGGTGAAGCCTGCCAGCAAAAGCGTGCCACGCGCAGCGGTGACCGCCGAGACGCCGCGCTGGTCGTCGAAGGATCAGCGGGCGCTTGACCAGGTGGCGGACCGGATGACCACGCTGGAAGCCGAGATCAAGACGATCGAGGCGGCCCTGGCCGATCCCAATCTCTATGCCAAGGACCCCGCCAAGTTCGAGAAGGCCAGCGCCTTGTTGGCCGCGAAACAGGGCGATCTCGAAACGGCCGAGTTGAAATGGCTGGAGCTTGAGGAACGGCGCAGCGAATTGGGGGCGTGATGTCGGCCTATATCGATAGCTTCTACCGGCGCACGCTGGCCGATGATCGGCGCTATCCGGCGCTCTCGGGTGATCTTGCCGTCGATGCCTGCATCATCGGCGGCGGACTTGCCGGCCTGACGACCGCGCTGGAGCTGGCGCGGCGCGGGCGCAAGGTCGCGGTGATTGAGCAACACCGTGTCGCCTGGGGTGCCTCGGGGCGCAATGGCGGGTTCGTGACCTCCGGTTATGCGACGGGCCTCGACAATATCCGCCAGCGCACCAACGCGGATGATGCCGACAGCCTCTATCGCCTGTCGATCGAGGGGGTCGAGATCGTGCGCGCGAACATCGCAGCCCTCAATATCGCCGGCGCCGATGTGACGCCGGGTATCCTGCGCGTGATCCGTTATGACGGCGCCGATGGCCTCAAGGCCTATCAGGCGGAGATGAACGGCCGCTTTGGCGAGAAGCTGGCGTTCCGTGACCGAGCGGCGGTGCAGGCGGAGCTTGTCTCCGATGTCTATCATCAAGGCCTCTATGATCCGGATGGATTTCATTTTCATCCGCTGAACTATGCGCGCGCGCTCGCGGCCGAGATCGTGCGCCTGGGTGGTGCGGTGTTCGAGGACACAACGGCCATGTCGGTTGTGCGCGCAGGCGCCGCGCATGTCATCGGCACGGCGGGTGGCAAGGTCACGGCGCAGCACGTGGTCTTTGCCGGCGGCGGTTATACCGATGCGGTCTCGAAGGAGCTGCGGCGGGCCTATCTGCCGATCGCCACCTATGTGCTTCTCACCGAGAAGCTCGGCGGTCTGGTCCAGCAGACAATCCACACCAGGGCCGCGATCGGCGATGATCGGCGCGCCGGCGATTACTACCGCCTGGTCGAGGGTGACCGGATCCTCTGGGGCGGGCGCATCACGACGCGAACGCAGGATCCCGCCAATCTCGCCCAGCAATTGCGGCGGCAGATGGTCGGCACCTATCCGCAGCTCGGGCAAGTGAAGATCGAGGCGGCGTGGTCCGGCCTCATGTCCTATGCGCGGCATCTGATGCCGCAGATCGGGCGGCTGGAGGAAGGACTCTGGTACTGCACCGCGTTCGGCGGCCATGGCATGAACACGACGGCCATCGGCGGCAAGGTGGTGGCGGAAGCGATCACGGGAACGAGCGATCGCTACCGGCTCTATGCGCCCTTCGGGCTCGATTGGAATGGCGGGCCGTTCGGCCGCGCCGCCGTGCAGCTCACCTATTGGGCCTATCAGGCGATGGATGCCTGGCGCGAGCGCTGAAAGCACAAGGCCCGGACCAGCTTGTGCCGGTCCGGGCCTTGCTCAACAGAAGATGGCTTAGATCGCGGCCGTCATCATGATCTCGACCTTCCACTTGGGGTCGGCGAGCTTGGCTTCGACGGTGGCGCGGGCCGGGGCTTCGCCCTTCACGACCCATTCCTTCCAGGCCTTGTTCATGTCCTGGAAGGTCGAGATGTCGGACAGCCAGATATTGGTCTTGATGATCTTGGTCTTGTCGGTGCCGGCCTGCTTCAGGAGGGCATCGATCTGGCCGAGGATGTTCTTGGTCTGCTCATAGACCGAGGCCGACACCGGGTCTTCCGCCACCTGGCCGGCGAGGTAGACGATGTTGTTGTGGATGACGGCATCAGAGATGACCGACGGATCGCCCAGGCGCTTCAATGACATGTTGACCTCTAATATATTGGAAAAGATGGAGAAATCTGGCCCGGCGGCCGGTCCGCCGCGATTTGGCTTGGGTGGCCGGGCGGCGCATTATGCAGATGCCGGGGCCTGGCGCAAAGGGGTCGTCAGATAATGTGCGGGGGCCGCATGCCGACTGTTGCATTCCGCGCCCACCCCGGCTAAAAGGCCCCCGCAGCCGCCTCCTTACGTCCCCATCGTCTAGAGGCCTAGGACACCACCCTTTCACGGTGAAGACACGGGTTCGACTCCCGTTGGGGACGCCAGCGATACAGTACGTTCGGGTGCCCGGGCATTATTGGTCGATCCAAAATAGGACTCTTTCCCCGCGATGTCCGCGAGGCCGGCCATCAGCCCGACTACTTCCGCTTCCAATCCGCGCTCCTCGTCCGTGGGCCTCAATATGATACGGTCAATAAGGTGCCGAATCAGTTGGGTCGCATCGTGCCGGCATGAAGGATCGTTGAGGGCAACCTGGATGCCATCCAACCGAGCGCGGTAGAGTTCGGCAAGGTTGGAGTGCAACTCAACGTCGGGCTCCTCGCGGGCTGCATCGGCTTGGTCCCTAAGTTCAGCGAGCATGGACTCGTGCTCGACGACTGCCTTACGCATGGCGGGCGTATCCGTTCCGTTTGCGATTGCATCGACAATACGGTCGATCTTGGATTGAAGTTCGCGAATTTTCTTGTCCGAATTCTTTAGTGTCCGACCGCGAGCTTCCCGCATCATTTTCTTGGCTGCACGGTACTCCTTGTCAAATGCGTCGATGGCGTCCGGTTGCGTTAGGTGATGGCGAAGTCCCGCGAGAACCTGTTCTTCAAGATGATCCAAATTGGCCCGCCGCCCATTGTCACATGATTTCCCCGACCTTTGAGCTCCGCAGGCAATGTAGACGCGATCGCAAACAGTGTACTGCGATCCACAACATCCGCATTCCATCAAGCCGGAGAGCAGTCTTTTGGGACGCCGTTTCGTGACGGGGTTTTTGCTCCCGGCTTGGTTCTGCTTTAGCTTTGTTGCGTGACCTTCCAGAGCGCATCACTGACAATCCGAAGCGCAGGAACATCTTGACTCACACGGTCGCTTTCCAGATTGACAATGCTGACATACTTCGCAGTTTCGGGATCTTGGCGCTGCGATACGCGATTGTAAACAATGCGTCCAATATAAATTGGGTTCTGGAGGATGCCATTGAGGCGCTTCTTCTGCCCTGCGATCGTTGATGAGTTCCACTCCCCGCCGCGCGCGGTCGGCACTCCCTCTGCATTCAAAACCTTGGCAATCGCTCTAGTGGAAACGCCTTTAGCGAACATCTGGTAGATGCGGCACACTACGGCTGCTTGATCTGGACGGACCTCGCGAAAGCCCCGGATGGGTTCGCCTTTCTCATCGTACTTCTTTACCACCCGATAACCGTACGCCAAGCCTCCCGCCGCCCGACCGGCGAGAACGCGACCGCTTTGACCGCGCCGAACTTTGTTGCCCATCTCCGTGATGAAGAGTGCATTCATCGTACCCTTCAGCCCAACTTCCATCTCTCCTACAGCGCCATCGGCGAGCGTTAGAATCTTAACGTCGACATGCCGCAATCGCTTGTAGATCTTAGCAATATCCTCTTGATCGCGGCTAAGGCGGTCGAGCCCTTCGGCGATGACGATATCGATGCGACGCTTCTTCGCATCCGCGAGCATCCGTTGGATACCAGGTCGGGACTCAAATAGGGTTCCTGACAGAGCTGGATCCTTATAGATCTCCACAACTGTAGCTCCGATGTCGGCAGCGCGTTTTCGACACAGCCTGATCTGGTCGTCAATGGAGCTCTCAAGTTGCAGATTGCTACTGTACCTCGCGTAAATGGCGGCGCGCTTCATGCCTCTATCCTGCTTTCCGACGGATCTCACCCGCCTGTGCGTCGACGGGCCCCGGTTCGTCATTTGATGCCGAGGGCGGTGACACGAACTCCAAAGCCACGGTCTGGCGAGCCAGCATTCGAGCCAGATCGAGGACAATAGCTTTGACAATCCGATTTTGAACGAAGTTGTCCGTCACCTCGCCTCCAGTCTCGGAAGGCTCAGTATTGCGGAAGATCAGTTCAATTTTGTTACGCGTCTTCCCGGCCATCGGTCGCTCACAATTGGGTCCGGCAGCCGATATTGGGTCAACTGAGTTCGACGGGTCGATCTGTTTGATTTATCTAAAATTGTCTATTCTATTGAGGCTATGTCACCTCTTTTCGGGCCTCTGTGTCCTCACAACGCCAAAAATCCTTCCTGGGCCAAATCGCGCAGGAGTGAAATCGGCAGGCAACTTATATTGAGACGAATCCACCGGCACGCCCCGCCCCTACGGTGCCCGCGCCTCTAGCTCCCCGGCTTGCGTTCAAATCTGCCGCTATTCCTGATTTCTGGCCGTTCGCCGTGGCGACGTGGTCCTTCTTATCAGCCACGGCCGGTACGCCGCCAATTCACGCGCGACTGGGGACGACCAATAAGTTTTCCATCCGAGACGAAGCTGATCGATGAGACCGAGGCGATGCAACTCGGCTGCATCCTCCCTGAAACGCCGCGTTCCAAAAGTCAGTATCGTGTCGGGTGTTCACAAAGGCGTTGGCCAACAGCTCAAGCGTCGTACAAACCGCTCGATCGCTCGGCACGCCAGCCCGCGTGAGAGCGTCATGCAGCTTCTGACGCTCCTGCATAGCTTCGTGGAGCATGAGTTTTCCGGCTGCAAGCGCCTCCTCGCAGACTGTCATCATAAACGCGATGAGATGGTCCGGTGTGCCGATCTCGGCTGATCCCTCGAGCATCGATGCAAGGGCGTGGCGCTGACGGTGCAAGGCCAGAGGCAGTGGGAGTGCCCAGAATCCCATGCTGTCAAGCAGTGCAATGAAGACGAGCCTAGCCATCCGCGCATTGTCCTTCGGAAAGGGTTGAATGCGGGTGACCTCAAAGAGACCAAGAGCGGCACGGATTACTGGATGGCACGCCCCCATGAGCCGGCGATCGAAGGCCGTACAAAAATCACCGACAGCCGCGCTGATCTCATCTACTTTCACAGCCGGCGGAATATCGGAACCGATCGCATCTTGGGTGTTCCGCCAGTAGAACTCTGACAGATCTCGACCCGAGCGCTGTTCGGCCAACCGAAACAACCAGCGCAGCCAGTCCGGCTTCGCCATCCTGGAGGCCGGAACTTCGTGGTCCCAGCCGCCGCTCAGTACGATATCGAGTGCACGGCAATCGCCCGCAGCGATCCGTCGGTGTCGGAAAAGCCTGAGGAGATCGAGATCGTCACGCATAGCATATTCTGCCGTGCGTCCACTGGCTTCGAGATCAAGTGAATCGGCAACAGCGCCTTGCGTGCCAAGGATGCGCAGTATGGGCATCATCCCCTGCCTGACTGCGTCATCGCGCAAGTTGGTATAGGCTCCATCAAAGCGCGCGAGACGAGCTCCAAGCTGCGCCTGCGCGAGCGCGGCCACGGCGCAGAGATTCTCTTCGTAGGAATTTGACGCTGGCCGCTCCAGCCGGGATAGCGGCACCTGGTTTGCTGCCTTCCTTGCCTCGTCGACGGCCGCGGCCAAGGCCAGCAGGTCGTGCCCTTGAAGGTCAGCGATAGTGGCGAGTTCCGGCACAACACGGTCCAAGAACTCGAGCACGAGATCTTCCGGTAACGGGATTGGCTGGCAAGCGGGATCCAGCTGCTCTTCGGCGGTCAACAGCAGAACGAAAGATTCCCAGTTGCCGCTGCGTGTCTCGGACATCCACAACCGCGGATCCTCGACCTGGATCGCGTAAGCTCGGGCGGATTGATATGGGCCAAAGGGATTGAAGCGTAGAATGCCTGTTCCCTCTACCTTCTGATAGCGCATATTGGCGCGCAAAGCCGCGAGCAGGCTATGGGGACAGGCAATAATCTGGTTGGCCATTGGACAACTCCTGGAAAGGACTGAACTGAAACAGATGCTGCCCGACGCCAGGGCGGTATCGCCTGGCGCCGGGTGCAGAAAAGGGCTGAATGCCCGTTGCGTTCGATGGTGCGGCGATGGGCGCTGCCCGGCTTGTGGGCAAGTTCACAAGTGAACAAGTTGGCTGAAGCCGAATGGGCGGTTAGATGCGCGTATATATTCGTCCGGCAAGTCGAAGCCTCAACAGGAGAAGGCAAAGAAGTTTCTTTCTGACCTTGGTGTGCGCGAACTAGGAGAGGCTGAGGAAGTCGAACTTATTCTGAAGTCCCGCTATACAGAGGAAGCTGATCTTCCCAGTGACAAAACGTACCTGCGAGATCTGAAGCGGTTTGTTGTGCTCGTCAGGCAGCAGCCAGAGAAGGCTAAAATGTTTGCGCCCTACTACATCTTTCTGGGTGACGACAATCTTTGGCGAACGCCAGATGGAATCTATCTTGACCATCCATACAAGCAAACTGATCTCTCCGCCTATTACCGCAATGTAGGAGAAGCAGCGGAATGTGCCGGATTACATGCATCCTATGCGGATAAAGGTATTAAGTTGGAGCAGATCGGAGCGTTCGCCCAAGCAGTGGGAGCGCGGACAAATCTAAAAGTCGAAGGCTGTGACTGTCGGCATAACCCGAAGTGGGACTACCTTCGCAATGTGGGTGGAGACAGATATACGTCGCCCATTGATCGTGATTTTTACATTCCGAAACTGGGCGAGTTGTTAAAGACTCCTAGCCTGGAATTGTCGCGGTTGATTTGGCGAACGCTAACGACCTTGCCGCCCAATCCGAACATGTTTCAGGCAACATATCAGCGCAATCAGAGTTGGGGTCCACGCTATGCGGATTCTACACTGATATCTGTACTGCGAAATTCTGCATGGGTTCCGCAGAGTGATGGAATCTTTGTTCGTCCAGCAGAGGCATCAAGAGGGGAGTTGCCGGAAGGATTTCCGTTCGACTCGGGGTCCAGGGGCTTGAAGGTGATCGAATTCGGCAGTGATGCTGAACGCCAATCGGCACAGAAGCGTGAAAAGGACGACGTTGCGAAGATTGCTGGTTTCGCTGACGCGACTGCTTTAGAACGCGCCCAACGGTTTGCTGCATTGCCTAAGGAAGAACAAGAGAGGTTTTTTGCGGAAAGGGAAGCTGCCGCGAAATCGGCCATTCCAGATCGAGAGCCAGCAAGTCCGCAGCGTCGTGCGCAGAATGTTGCTGAGCAGGCGGAAAATGCTCCAGACAAGGAGAGTGAAGTCCGCAGCCGGGCGGTGTCTATCGGCCGGGACGAAGTGAAGGCAGAGTCAGAACAGTATTTACGACAGCACTATCGAAACGTTGACGGAGAGATGACGTGCCAGATTTGTAAAGGCCCTCTGCCTTTCAAGTTAGATGATGGTAGCGACTATTTTGAGACCGTTGAATTCCTGCCAGAACTCAGGAAGCGCCATCCTCAGAACTACCTGGCACTTTGTCCTAATCACTCTGCAATGTACCGATATGCACATGGGTCAAAAGAAGTTATCCGAGGAATGGTCGAAAATCTGATCGGCAACGACCTTGAGGTTACGCTTGCTCAACAAGACACGGTGATCTACCTCAGTTCCGTTCACCTCTTTGACATCAAAGCTATCTTAGCAGCTGAGAGAAAGTTGCCTCCAGAAAATGGGTGTGACGAACCAACATAATGCCGTGAGAGTTATGATTTTGATTCGGCGTGAGTTTTCGGCGCCGATCATCATGGTAATGCCCTGGATCGATTGACACCTGAGAAGGCATACTTCGGCGCCTATTCACAAACGGCCTCGCGTGTCTCAAATACTCTGCCGACGGACATGAACTTTCTATCAGCTTCGATGACGCTCGCGCCGCGCCGGGGTTTGAGATTCTGGGTCATTTGGCCAGCAAAGCTCAAATCCTGTTTATTTGCACCACCAGCATCTGGTGGACATCGCACAGCGCACCCTTGGTAAGACGGTAAATATCGTCTCTCTGATGGGTTCACAAAAATCGGCAGCCTAACCGCCGCTCTTAATCTTCTTTATGTGCTGGGCAATCTGAGTGTGATCGATGCCATCCAGCTCGGTTGATGTAAGCAGCGTTCCGTCCGGCCCGCCACCTTCCTCATCCAACTTGATGCCGTTTTCGCGATACCAGGCGAGCTTCAGCTTCCATTTCCGTTCGTACTCTTGGCCGCCGAGCATTCCGAGATGCTCCCAGAGCCACGTCATGCCGGTGTCGGCATCCTCGATCGTGAAATCCGGGTAGCGCCATGTCTTGTCCTTTCCGACATATGGCCGCTCATACTCGTATTCGATGCCCGCCGAGGCCAGTTCGTTGGCGATAATAACTTCCGACTTCGAGATCATCAGTTCACCGCGCTTTGACCGGTGAATGTGCTTGTTGTCGTAGACGCGCTGATCGACCTGAACGGGTTCCGGTGTCTCGAAGAGATTGGTTAGCCTTCGAGCCGCGTCGGAGAGATAGCGATAATCCAGCAGCTTGTGGGGTTCACCCTGACAAAAGATCACCAGCCGTGAGTTCTGGCGTGTAAGCGCGGTGTACAAAAGCTCCCGCGATAATATCCGGGAGGGGTTGGGCAGAACGACGAACACCGTATCGAATTCGCTGCCCTGCGCCTTGTGGACAGTGAGCGCGTAAGCAAGCTCCAGAAGCTTGCCGTCCTCATCGAGATCGCTGCCCCAATACGTGTATTCAAAGCCGGGTTGCGACGACAGCGTCACCTTGAGATTATTAAGGTTTACGTTGCTGCCCTTCTTTTTGAACGGACCGGTAACGATACCGATCTCGCCGTTCGCCACGTATTTCAGCGCCTCGTTCCCCTCCTTGTTCGCCTTCGGGTAGACGTAATGGCGACGGTGATTGCCGAGGTTGATAACCTTGTCGCCGTATATGATCCCATCGCTTCCCATTGGTGCCGCGACCTTGGCGAACCGTCGGTCTTCGCGCTGCGCGCGTTTGCGTGTCTCCGCCCTGAAGCCGCTTTGAATGAGGCGATTCAGGATCATTGTCCCTGCCGCTTCGCCCTTGACGGGCGAGAGGACCTGCCATTTGTCGGCGGCCGGCCCGGAGGACCAGAAATGGAAATAGACGCTGCCGTTACTCTCGTTTCCGCCGAGCGCCTTCAGCGCGAACGACTTTTCCAAATCGTTCTGGTCGATGCCCAGCTCCTCGCCGATGACCTTCGGCAGGAGCGAATCCAACTGTGAAGGCGAGGTCCAAGGACAGATGCGCAGGTGCGGGCCGCAGTTCCCTTCGGCCAATTGGGAGATGATTTCGTCACCGCCGGGACCGGTGGGCCGACCACTAAACAGTTCGGCAAGTTCCAGGTCCTGCCGCAGCGCGCCCTTCTGACGGCTGCCAATCGTGAGTTCTCCATAACCTGCTGCAATGTGCGGCTGGTTCACCGCAAAATTCTCGGGTGTTAGGAGTTTGACGATATCGACGAAGGGCCGTCCCGCCCCGATTGGCGGTAGCTGGCTGGGGTCGCCGACGAGGATAACGCGATCTACACCGCTGAGCGCATCGAACAAGGCAGCGAGCTGTTCTTCGGTCAGCATTGACGATTCATCGACGATCACCGTCTTACAGCTTGAATACCGCTCGATATCGCCGATGACCCGGTAACTTTGCGTGGCCTCAATATAACGGTTCGGCCGCAGGAACTGTGCGAGCGTTCGCGCCTCGACGCCGGTCGCTTGTTGGAGGCGCACGCGCGCTTTTCCGGTTGGCGCGAGCAGGAGAACGCCACGTTGCCGGATTGGTGCCGCGCGGCAGAGAAACTTCAACAGCGTGGTTTTGCCCGTACCGGCGGCTCCAATCAGCACCGAAAAACGGGACGCGGCAAGTTCGGTCAGCGCTGCCGCTTTCTCGCGGCGACCCCGATCTTCCAGCGAACCATTTGGCGCCGGTGTGGCCTTGAATTCGAGGTCCAGTTCCGCGCGCCAGTCGATACTGACTGTGATGCGTTTGCCCATCTTGACGCGCTTTTGAACCGACGATGCGATCACGTCGCGCGTAATGACGAGGCGGTCGAGCTGGTAGGCCGGCTTGCCATTCTCCAGCGCGCACGGTGCGATGACCGGCGCAAGCCTTTCGCCGTGAATCTCGTATTGGTCTTCCGTCGCGGGCAGAGCCGGGCTCAAATTGAATTTCTTGAGCCGGGCAATAATCTCTTGCCGCGAGAGCAATGTATGACCGTCCACCGCTGCCTCTTCGAGGATAGCAGCCGTCGCCGCACGCAGACGCCGTCCATCGACCGGGCCCGTCATCACGGACGGTGAAGGAATCGGATGGCCGTTCGCGATCGCCTTTTCGGGAAACGCCCCCTGATCGACCGTGCGGAAGGCGATCGGCCCCGGCTGCAAGCGGTCACATTCGTAGAGCGCGTATGGATTCTTCAGAATTGCCGCGTCAGTGATTTCTTCGCCGCCCTGCCGAAGCCCGACGTTATTGCGTGTGGCGGGGTCCCACCAGCGCGCCGTTTGATCGAAGGTCAGGTCAAACCGTGCCAGTAGTTTTGCTATGGAAAGCCGCTTCGCGCCGCGTTCGCTGCCGAGAAATGTCCAAGTGTCGGCGAAGCCCGTGACTTGTGCCTTCAAATCACCCGGCAGGGTCTTCGGATCTTTCACGAGGGCGGCAAGCACAGGCCAAGGGTCACCGTTCTCTCCCGCCGCCTCCCAGCAATGATAGGCGAGTTGGTAGCCGTACTCGACGCCCATCGCGCAGAGGACGGAGCCCAGTCCCGGATAGGGACCGCGCAGATCCCACAATTCGCCAAGGCGCTGATCGATCCATTTTAGCTGTGTCGTCCAATGGCCACCGAACCGCTCATTGTAGGCAGTGAGCGCTTCCTTCGCCGCGAGCAGCGCAGCTATCGCGCCGGTCGACGTGACGTGTTCGCTCGCGTAGGAAAATTCGTTTCGGTACTCCCCCGGCACAAAGGCGATGCAATCGCGCGGGTCGAGATCAGCATCCTTTTCGCACCGGCTCAGGAGATCATGATAGGGGAGCAGGATGCCGTCGCTACTGTCGGGCCGGATGCTGTGGCAGACCGATCGCTCCCATAGATAAGAGCGGATGGGGGCATCCTTGGGCGAATCATAGTCCCATTCCTGAAGGTCGCCCATCGAAGTAATTCTTCCGACGCCGACGATCATCCATTGGTCGTCATCAATAAGCGGTGTGCGTTTCGCATAAACGAATATCAGGCTTCGCTTCGGTTTTAGCGCCCCAAAGAAGCCGTCCAGCAATGCCTTCTGGTTGGCGTGGCCCTGTACCCACGGCCTGTCATTCAACCATTCGGGTTCGTCCGGTTCGTATTTCGGGCTTGAGTCGATGCCGTATCGTTCCACGAGAGCTTGAGTGTCGATTTTGCCCTTCCGCCATTCCTCTCCCCATGCCCTGTCCTTCAACAGCCAACCGAACGGCGTCGCCGCTGCGGAATAGGCGGGATGCGTGAACCGCGTGTCACAGATGTGTTTGTGGTGATCGCTTGTCTTGGAATAGGCGTGGCGTGCCAGCCGGCATTGGGGCTTTGGTGACATGAAGTTAACCCGTTCCGAGAAGCAGGGCGGCACATCTTGGTCGGGAATGTCGCTGAAGGGCTGACCGGCATAGCGTTCCTCGGCAACTTCTTCTTTTGTCGAACCGATACGATTCAGCGCCAGGCAACTCGAGTTCAGGCGCGGCGCCTTACAGACAGTGCCGTCCCAACCGGCATCATGCCACGGCACGCGAACAGAGAGGTGACGAAGAGGAATTCTTGCGTTGCGCTCCGGCTCTGCCATCCCTTTCCCCTTTGCATGTCTTCCTTGTCCGATCAGGTAAAGGGTATAATGCCGCCGTCGTTCAATCAACACGAGAATTTTGAGATTATGGCCTACTCCCTAGGATCTTAGCGGCGGAAGGTAGGAATTTCCTGTTGCGATGGCGGAGCTGGAAAGGTCGGCTGAGTTTGCGCCTTCAGGCCAAGAGACCTTCCAATAGTGTTGGATTGCATAATGCTGTCCGTTGGTGACAGTGCCTGGCGCTTCAATGGTCCTCCTTCGACACGACAAGTGGTGAAGAGCCCCGGCTATTGCCTTGTGACGAAGGCTAAATTCTGATCCTGAACCGCTTCTTCGGAAATGCGCTGTATCGCCCAATTCCCGTTGGGGACGCCAGCAACAGAGGTTGAACCTGTGAACGCTTACCGTAAGTATGTCGGTGGCGCCGAAGAGATGGATGCTGACCATCACGTTATGCGGGAAACCGCTAGCAGCACGATTTTGGCCATTTCTGGGTCTTGTTTTACCGCGACCCATTTCTCCTGCGCTTTCAGGCGTGAAAACTAGGGCGATATCCCCAAAATTGGCTTAGCCACCGCAACCGGCTTCATCCGAGCTGGTGCTGTGCTGATCTGGCAAGTCGACGAATCCAATCCGGGGCATCGAAAGACTACGGCAACATACTGGCTGAGAGTCTCTTCCACTCGGCAAGCAATCCGTAAGTCATCGTTGAGCCGATAAAATCTAGGGACGAATCAAAGCAGACACCATTTAGGCCTGCCGGTATGCCTTACCGACACCGATAGTGATCTGCATCACCCGAATTTTCTAACCAGATCCACTCAGCCAACGTCCGAGTTCAACGATGTCCGCCCTGAGGCGACTCTCGTCACGACTGGATGGAGACTGAATGTTGAAATCTCTTGCGGTTTGTCTGGTTGCCCTTGCCCTGTGGACCGCCGGTTCCGCCCGGGCCGAAACGCGTGCTGCGCTGGTCATCGCCAATGGGTCCTACAGCGGCGACCTGGCGGCCCTGCCGAATCCCGTGAATGACGGCAAAGTCGTTGCCGCGGCGCTGGAGCGGGTTGGCTTTTCCGTCACGCTGTTGACCGACGCGGACCAAGCCGAAATGAAAAAGGCCATCAAGGGATTCGGTAAAACGCTCGAGGCCGCCGGCGAAGGCGCTGTCGGGCTGTTCTACTACGCCGGACACGGCATGCAGGTGGGCGGCATGAATTATCTTGTCCCGGTGGGCGCCGCGATTGAACGGGAAGAAGATGCAGATCTCGAAGCCGTCCAGGCCGAAACGGTTCTCCACCAAATGGAGTTTGCGGGAACCAGCGTCAACATCGTCATTCTCGACGCCTGCCGCAATAATCCTCTGGCGCGCGGCGCGGCCTCGGCCGGTGATGGCCTAGCACGCATGGACGCTCCGACGGGCAGTTTTGTCGCCTATTCCACGGCACCGGGCGACCTTGCCGTGGACGGCGCTGGGTCGAACAGCCCGTTCGCCCAAGCCTTGTCGACAGAGATCCAGGTGCCCAATCTCGCCATTGAAGAAGTGTTCCGCCGCGTACGTGTCAAGGTAAAGAGCGAGACGGAGGATCGACAGGTGCCCTGGGATTCGTCATCTCTCACCAGGTCGTTTGCGTTCAATCCCACGGGGCTTGCAGATGCCGATGCGTCGGCTGCGGCCGCGCCGCACTGGACGACCGCCGAGTTGCAGGTGGGCAAGTCCGGAATCGAGCGCAACGGCGAAAAACACGTTTCGGATTCCGAGAGTGCCGAGAAGGCTAGTGCCGATGCGGTGCAGTTAGCTGCGTTGGGACGCCAATTGCGACCCCGCGCAGACATCCTCGATGCCGTCGGCGCCACGCCCCTGTTCCAGGGCTTTCCGAGATCTGGCAATTACCGCGCTGATATTCGCTATCAATTCGTCGAACCAGGTCGCGCCATATCCGAAACCCTCGAGGTGAAGGCGCTGTCCGACAATCTTGCTGCGGTGCGCCGCGAGACGGTCGAAGTGAAGTCCTGGAACAACGTGCCGGGCGCGTATCGCCTGGAAAACGCGGAGGAAGAGGTGGCGATCGGGCCACTTGCCCTTACCCAGCTCAGTAACGGCACAATGAAGAATCCCGGGGGCGTCGAAAATTTGAGCGCTGGTGGGCGTATCTCGGCGCTGCGCGCGACGGACGGCTATCTTTTTCCCATGAAGAATGGTGCCTGGACCGATCTCACTTATGCCTTCGAGGAACCGGGCGGGCAGCCGCGCGACGTGAACCTGTTCGCCGAGGTCACCGGAAGCCTGTCATGCGAGAAAGTCCATACGACGCTCAGCGGCCGCTGCTTCATTCTGGAGATAACAACGCGGCTGGTCCTCGGTACCGAAACGAGCTATCGCAACCTCGTCTTTGTCGAAGACCTAGCCGCCTTCATTCCCTTTGGCGAGTTCGGATCGCACGGCGTGGCCGAGGGTCGCGTGGAGCTGGTGTCGATCGAGCGACTGCCCTGATGGCGTACCTCAAAGAGGCGACCGCGTGCCTGCTGGCTTTTTGCATGTCGTGGTCGGCACATTCAGTGGTTGCGGATGAGCCGGTTCTGGCCGGAGCCGCCAGCGTGATTGATGGTGACACGATCGAAATTGCGGGGCAGCGCATCAGGATCATGGATGTCGATGCACCGGAACGGGGGCAGCACTGCACGGCCGCCGACAGATCACTTTGGCCCTGCGGTGATGCGGCGGCGGATGCTCTGGCAACGGTGATGCACGGCAAGCAGGTATCCTGTGGAACGGTCGGCAAACCCAGCCGCGGGTTGCAACTGGCGCGCTGCGCGGCAGAGGGAGTCGATCTTGCCAACTGGCTGTTGGCCGCGGGCTGGGCAGTGCCAGCGCGGAACTGCAAATGCGAAGTTGCGCGCGATCTGGCGCGTCTCGCTGAGGCTGGCGGACACGGTATCTGGGGCAGTGCGTTCCAGTTGCCCTGGGACTGGCGCGTATTACGCTAGCCGTCGGCGCTGATCAACACCATGTGAACGCGGTCACACCGACTGCATCCGGAACGCCTGCCATGCGTCCTATGGTTCATGGGTGAGCGGCTTCTTACTCGAGGAAACATCACCCTGGTTTGGCGGCGCTCTCTCATGTGCCCAGGCGGCATCAGAACATTTGCCGAGCCCTCCTGGCTGAGCCAGGTTTCTTGATCAAACGGAAGGATTTCAGGAATGACGACCAATCTCTTCAGCCGTTCGCGGGTCACCATCATAACGATGTGCCTCGGCGTGACACTTGCCGCCGTACAGGCCCACGCCATGGGGTCGGACTCCTCAACGGGGTCCGCACGGATCACCGATTATGCCAAGGCTGTCGAACTGATCGATGATGAGGAGTACAGCAAGGCCATTCCACTGCTGAAGAAGTCGATCCGCGAAAAGGGCGACTATGCCGATGCCCTCAACCAGCTTGGCTTTGCCTACCGGAAGTCCGGCAACTGGAAGGTCGGGATGGAATACTATCTGAAGGCCCTGGCACTCGAACCCAACCATCTCGGTGCCAATGAGTATCTTGGCGAGCTCTATTTGGAGGAAGATGATCTCCCCAACGCGGAGAAGCAGTTGGTGACGCTCCAGAAGGCGTGCGGCACATGCGACGAATATGAAGAGTTGGCCGAGGCCATCGAGGACTACAAAGACGACAAGAACATTGACTGATCTCAAGCTATTGTTCTCGATGTACAAGATTCCCTGCAACAAAAGTTGAGCCGCTGCGTCCTATTCGGGCTTCCTGTGAGCATCGTTGGGATTGCGACCCCCCGTCAGCGTCTCATGAAAACCGATGTCACATAGCGAGCGGCGGCCCGGCAGCCTGGGCCGCCGCTTTTTTGAAACTTGCCGCGGGCTCGCCGGTTCGTGCCGTCCGGTGGTCGCGCGGTCGCCAGCAACCATGGCTTGGATCAGAGAGAAGGTTATGTCGCGAAGCGTTCGAATGTTCATTGCCACAATATGTATGTCCGCCGCTCTCCTGGCCGGTTGTGACCAGGCGCCGAAGACCGAAACAGTGGCGGCCGGCGATCTGTACGCCGAAGCCGATGCCGCCTACGGCCGCCAGGACTATGCGACGGCACGTGAATTGTATCGCTTTGCCGCCAACAGGGGTGAAGCCATCGGCCAATACAAGCTGGGGCTTTTGTATTACTGGGGTAACGGTGTGCCGCAGGATTATCTCGCGGCGGTGACCTGGTTGCGCAAGGCGGCCGAACAGGGCAATGCGGAAGGCCAGTTCAATATCGGGCAGCTGTTCCTGACCGGCCAGGGCGTACCACGAGATCTCGAAAAGGCAGCGAAATGGTTGCGCCTGGCGGCAGCTCAGGGGCATCACAAGGCGCAGGCGAGCCTTGACCGGCTGCTTGGTGATGCGCCCGGCGTCGTTGCCATATCCTCAAGGAACTGATCGGGCCAGGGCCATTTGCGGCAAATCTTGCAACCGGATCGATGGCCACGGCGTCTTCTCGCAGTCACTCTGTTTCAACCAACATCACTCGATGGAGTTTGTCATAAGTTATGCATTTGCCGGCCTCAGTCCCTTTGATCGGATCGGCTCCGAAGACGATCGGGAAGCCACCGCGATGAACGATCGTACAGTCCAGATCGTGACCGCATCTGAAATTGACCAGCTCCAGCGCATTGGTTCGCTGCAGGGCATCATGCCGACTGACGGTGTGCGAGTTGCCCTCGCGCCCGCGGCTTGACGCCGGACTTGTCTGCAGAACGACCATAGATCGAACACCGGCGTTGGGGAGGCTCGATGTTGGATGACGCAGCCAGCACAGGCAGAATTCCGCTCTGCCTGGAGCCTCCCCCGCTTCCCTGCGAGCGCGACCTTCCTGTCTATGCAGCGCTGGCCAGAATTCAGGAAGCCATTTTTGGCTTCGGCCTCAAATACGACCTCCAGCTCTTGGGCGTACGTCACAGGACGGTTGTGGCCAAGCTGCTGGGGGCGGATGGTACTGTCGTCAGTCAAGGGGTCGGTAAGGGTGATCTTGCCCAAGCTATCGTCGGCGCCTTGTTCGAAGCTGTCGAGCATCATTGCACGATGGGCCTGGTCGACCACCCCAACAGCGCGGTGGTGCCGATCGCGGATCTGCTGAACGCCGGTCATTGTGCCGACGAACGTATCATTGATCTCTTGCGAGGTGAGACCGGCACCAGGCTCGCCGTACGCCGCTATGCGCCGCTCGTCGGCCAAGAGCAGATCACTTATCCTTTATTTCTCACCGACCCTGCCTATTGGCGCCAGGATCGTCTGCCGGGCGATGATTTTGGCTATGCTCGGCTCCTGCGCTACTCCAGCAATAGCGGCACGGCGATCGGGTCGAATGGTGCCGAAGCGCTGACTCACGCGCTCAACGAAGTGATTGAGCGGGACGCCTTTTCGGAGTTTCTGGTCAGCCAGTTCTATGCCCCGACCGGCGAACCTGTTCGATTGGTATCCGAAGAGTCGTTGCCATCTGCCATAGAGACTACCCTCAGCCAAGCGCGGCGCGAACTGGGCGCCGAAATCTATCTCATCGATATGACGAGTCGATTCGGGGTCCCCACCTATCTAGCGGCGGCCAGTGCAAGTACAGGCGGTATCCCGTCACATGGTTGCGGGACATCCCTTGATGCCGGCCATGCCATCCAACGCAGCGTGACCGAGCTCATCCAGTATCATCATGTCCGAACCTACTTGCCGGCGGCCGCGTCAGATGTGCTGGCCTGGGCAGGCCAATTGGAAGCGTATCCAGCGCTGCGGCGCTGTCTCGAAATGGATATTGGAGCACGTATCAAGGCGGTAGGAAGAGTGCACGTGCCAGTTGGCGGAGCGGATGCGCAATTCTGGTCTGGCCGTTGCGCGACCGACCACAAATTCGAGATCGCGCGGCGGATCGAGCTTGCCGGCAGTCGGGCCTATTTTGCGATCCGGCATATGACGGAAAACGGCATCACCGTGGCAACAGCCCTGATCCCGGGTTGCGATCGGTTCTTTCTGGTTGCCTCCGGCCTGATCGTGCTGCCATCGCGCCGTCTGCTGATGGCACCAGAGATCGGTCAGGCTGCAAAATGACCCTGGGCTTCGACGGCACATTCAACTCGTCCGCCGAGAAAGTTGACGGCAAAGGCGCGATCGACATGGTCTACCCGATCGTCCTCGATTTCGGCCTGCCCGATACGATACGTCAGGCTCTTGTTGCGAATGTAGAGCTCATCACACGCTATCCTCATCAATCGACGGATCTCAAGTCAGCGCTTGCCGACTACCTGACTGTCGCCCCGAGTCAGATCATGCCCACCGCGGGTGTCAATGGCGGGCTGGATCTGGTCGCGCGTGCCTTGCTCGCCGGCAAGAAGGTCCTTGTCCCGGTGCCGGCCTTCTGGCAGCTGGCGCTTGCGCCTGAGCGGTATGGCGCAACCATTGTCACCTGTCCGCTTAAAGACGCCGCACAGATGATCGCGCGGTTCAGTGCGTGTGACGCGATCATCCTGTCACACCCCAACAATCCGTTGGGCACGAAGCTGCCGCAGGATACCGTGGCATCGTTGCTCGCCGTTGCCGAAAAAAGACTGGTGATCGTTGACGAAAGCTATGCTGATCTTGTTGGTGAGACGTATGCCTCAGGGACGATGCCGAACAATCTCATTATCCTACGCGGCTTCAAGGCGTTCCTCATTCCAGGCGCCCGTCTTGGTTATGTAGTCGGGTCGGACAGATTGATTTCGCGGCTGCATGCCTTCGTGCCGCCGTTTGACGTTAGCGTTCAGGCTGAGCTCGCAGGGATTGCCGTCCTCGGTCATCTTGGTGAAATCAAGGAGATCTGGTCCAAGGTTCTGCGCAATCGCGGCGAGCTGGAGGCAGCCTTGTTGAAGGTTGGCGGCACATACTCGCCAAGCACCACCCTGTTTGCCTGCTGGCAGCATCCGCAGGCCCCCGCCATCGGCCGCGCGTTGCTGGCGCGGGGCGTCGTTACGATGTTTCCCGGCAAGTCTTTTATCCTAGGCATGCCGCCTGATTGTATCCGCCTGACCGCGCGGCTGCCGCAGATCCAGGAGGAAGCAATGCGTCGCCTGCACGAGGTGATGGTTGCCCTTTGATGCGGAATAGTTTGCAACCGCCCTCGGCGCTGCCGCGTCTTAAAAGGGTACAGCAACGATCAACGGGTGGGGTAGGCCATGGGCTATTATCATACAAAAATTCACTCATGCATTACCGTGAACGGCGATTCTGCCTATCTCGGTAATCGGATGGCGCTGCAGACTCTGACCGGTACCGAGATGCGTGAACTGGATGTTTCGGCCGCCACCAGTCAAAGCGTGGATGCGCCGGACCAGAATGGCGTGGCACCATTCGATCGATGCGCCTGATGGTCGGGATCAGCTAGGCGACGTCTCCATCGCTGCTGAATGTGAATCGTGAAACCACTGATAGAATTGGCTGAGATCGAAGCCGCAGCGCGGCACCGCATTTTCTTTCTCCGCGTGCGGCGGCGGATCTATGTCGGGCAGAAGCCGGTCGATCTGCCGATCGAATCGTTCGGCATAGTCGATCCGAGCATGTTGCTGGGCGAACTGCACACTGTGCGGGGCGAGGAGAGTTGCATCAAGATCCAGCTCATGCCTCTGTCGACGACGGAACGCAACGTGGCATTCGAGGCAGCGCTCGCGTTCGAAACCAGTGAACTTGAGTTTCCCTTTGCCCTGCTGGGGCCGGACAGGCGGGAGTTGGTTTCACCGCCGGAATTCTGGACGCAAGGGAGTGACCTAGCTGAGCTTCTGGATGCCGGTGAACGTCATCTACGCGACTTTACTCGCCAGATCATTCCAACCCTGAAGCTTTCCCGCAATGCTATCGTCTTCGACCCGGCCTGTTCGACCGGCACCTTCCTAGTCTCGATCGGCGAAGCGTTCCCGGAGTTTCAGCTCTACGGTGCCGATATCAGCCCGCGGATGGTTGAGCTCGCGAGAACAAGATTACAGCAGGTCGAAGTGGCGACGATCGGGCAGTTCAGCTCGACAATCGCCGGCAGTGAATTGCTCGTATTGCGATTTCTCAATGCAGAGGTGATGCGCAGCGAGGAGGCCGCATCATATTTTGCGGGATTTGCTGATCGGCTGCCTAGCAAGAGCTACATGCTGATCATGGGTTATACGCCGATTGCCATCAGCATTCCCTACCTTGCCAGCCAACACGGTCTCTCCGTCATCCGGAGCATCGGCGGTTGGCAAGGCATGATCTTCCAGTTCTACGTGCTTCGCAAAAGATGAATGGCTGTTCGTAGTCCTGCGACAGCCGCCGCTTCACCAACGTCTCCTCTTCTCGACCTCGAAAAATCAAAAGGAAAAACATGAAAAAAGTTCTCCTGGGAACTTCGGCGCTGCTCAGCGTCAGCTTTTTGGCCGGTACCGCTGTGGCCTATGACGGCGTTAAATTGAGTCTTGGTGGCTTCATGCGGTCATACTATGGCATCACCGTCGATGACGATGGAGCCAATGAAATCGGTGATGACCACAACCTTGACGGCGTTGGCACTGATGCCGAGATCTACTTCCTGGGTTCGGTCACGCTCGACAACGGCGTGACGGTCGGTGCGCGCATAGAGCTCGAAGCCGAGAACGAAGCCGATCAGATCGACGCCGCTTACGCCTTCTTCAAGGGCGGTTTCGGTGACATCCGTATCGGTTCGCAGGCGGGTGCTGCCGGAAACATGTATATGCTGCCACCCGGGTCGACCGCCAATTTCGGTCCGTATTCGCCGAACACCAGCGGCGCTGTCATCTTGCCGGCCTTTGATCCCGAGGGCACCCTGACCAGGCAGGACAAGTCGCAGAAGGTTGCCTACTATTCGCCGATCTGGTCCGGGTTCAGCTTCGGCCTGTCCTACACGCCTAACGATGACGAGGAGGGCTATTCCGGCGACGACGATGCCGACGGAACGTTTCATCCCTTCCGCGAGTCGGATAGTGCCAATCACAATGTCGGCCTCGGCCTCCACTATGATTATCAGGGCGATGGCTGGGGCCTGGCCCTTGGCGGTGCTGCCTATTGGGAAGGCGATGTCGAAGATGCAGGGCAGAATGGCGGCGATGCCGACGAACAAGCCGGTTACAATGCTGGCGTCAACCTCTCTTTCGGCAATCTCAGCTTCGGCACAGCGTTCACTTTCTTGGACGACGGGGCCGGCACCAAGGGCGACGATGTCTGGATGGTCGGCGTCGGGGGCGCGTATGAGATTGATGCCTGGACCTTTGGGTTGGGTTGGGCGCATGTGAACTCGGAAAACGCTGCGGTCGACGATGACGACAACAAACTCGACCGCTATGCCTTGACGGGTTCCTACGCCATGGGACCAGGTATCGATATCGATGCGGCCCTCGCCTATACACGGGTCGAGTCCGCCGATGAAAGTGATGGAGCCGACGACTACGACGCGTTTGAAGTGTCCGTCGGTTCGTCGATCAAGTTTTAAACAGCACCTGCGTGTAACCTCGGAGAGGCAAGGCAGGAATGCCTTACCTCTCCTTTTTTTTGCGGCTGGTGCGCCTTCCAGGAGATCATTCCGTGTTGACCAGATCTAAGGTCTTACGACAATGGCGGATCGATGGAACAACCGGAACGCCAGATAGCGCTAGAAAAAAACTGTCGGCCTCAGGAATGACGATCTGGACGACGACGATCTCTTCCGGAAAACGTGCAATCGTGGCACCGAAGATCCCACTGTAGGATCGCCTGGCGACAGCGAGCGTTGATGCTAGGGTAGAAGCAAGGGACCAGAGAGGCTTGCCGGACTCCTCCGGAAAGATATTTTGGGCCGCCGCCGCAAAGGTCATCGGCGATAGATCGACATGCGCTGTAAAAGTACTCCAGTGCAAGCTGGAGATACGTGAGAGCGCCGGGAGGCCGGCGACTCGCTGCCGGTGGCCGGTCTGGGCTTCTCGCATATCATGCCGCATGGCAAGGGCATGGGCGCTTTGGGCGCATTCATCAATTGCCCGTTGGGCGGCACGGAGTCCACATAGGGCTGTGCCAGCACCCCAGACGGGATGGTCATCCTCCGACATGACAAGGGCAACAAAAGTCGGGAGTTCATCTGGTTGACTGATCAGCAGCAATGCGAGTTCACTGTCAACGATCTTGCAGGTCGCCTCAAAAGCGCGCTGCATGTCCAATGGTAGTGTGGCCGGATCGATCAGGCCAACAGGTATGCGTTCCAGAAACGTGCCGGAGGCCAGCATACGCGACAGCAGGTCCCTCTCGATTACTTCGTTGATGCCGTGAAGTACGGCCTCGTCGTTGCCCAGACCGATGGCTGTGCCGCTGTTGCTCGAATAACGCTCGACACCGTGAAAGGAAGTGCCGCCTGTCATGCAGCGAGGATTGATAAGAAATTCCGGATAGAGGATGTTATCGGTACCGGCTATCGCTGTGAACCTCCGGACGGCAAGGTCTATATCTTCACTTTCCGCAAACAAGCTGATGGCGCGATCGCCCGTGAGCGCCGGATCACGGGTAAGTGCCATGCTGCTCTTGAATGTTTTAGGCGCCGTGGCATCAGCTGCAGCGAGGTCGAGTGCATAGTGCTCGAGCGCTTCAAAATAGGCGCCAGTCAGAGCATCGCAGCATTGTCCTTTGCCGATGCCGTGGGCAACCGGCTCACCCTGGTGCAGCAACGACACAAAGGCAGCGCCCGGCGTTGCCGCTACGGTCTCGACTCTTGATTCAAGCTCCAGGGTCGAAATGGCGCGGAGAACCTTGTGCAGCGCAACTTCACCTGGCTGGCTTCGAAAAGCTGAATTCACGTGATGACCCTCGCGAAAAAATGGGGGGGCCAATCTGCGTTGCCCCCCCCATTTCATGACCGGGGAGAAGTCTACGACTTCGAAATCTCGACCTGGCGCATGATCTGCCTTTCATTGGGCGTCATGCAGGACAGGGCCGGCTTCAGCGCCGGTCCCTTGCTCCCATCCATTTTCACCACGTCGCGGTCAACGCCACCGCCGCCCCAGCCCATTTCGTAATTTGGCCAACGAGCCGCACCCATAACAACCTCCATCATATTGTTTCAACCATGCGGATGTGGTGCGCAAGTTGTGAAATATTCGCACCACAAATACGCAACAGTGTGACGCCGCATAAAGAAAGTTGGTTGCAGCAACTATGGGCTGGTCGAAGGCCGATAACTCCCTTTTCAAGGAGTATGACCGCAACCTTGATAGGTAGAGTCGATATTGAACCGAAAGGCTCTTTGTGTGGGCACCAAGGGTGAGGCGACTTAACTGGTGCTGAGGATCAGGAAATATTTACCGAAATTTAATAAACTCAGATCTACTCTTCCTTACTAAACAGTTGTGGAGATGAAAAAATGCATAAAATGCTTTTCAGCGTCGCAGTTGTCGTATCGGCGGGACTTGCGGCGATCGCACTGTTTCCCGAGCACGCCATTGCACAGGCAGCCACCACTGCAACGGTGGCTGGAGCGGTCGATGACGATGGAGATGCTGGTGCAGATCGGAACAGATTTGCCCAACCTGGGTTCGATGACGATCCGGCTGTCCCACATTTTGTGCCTGGAACACCAGCCGGCCAACGCTTTAACGGCTCAGGCACAGGCTTTAAGTCCCGCCTCTTGATTGTTAATGGGTCGCGCAGCTGCCCATTGGACTACCCGGAGAGGGTGCCGAGTGTATTGGATTGCGTAAGAATTGATTGAGGGAGGCAGGCGAGGGATCGCTCTTCGTTCTGTCGGCAACGCCTAGTTGCCATAGATGCAGTCAATCAAACGTCCGAAACCTCGGGCGCTGGAAATAGTGACACGATGTTGGGCGAGCAGAAACGGTAAACGGAGCAATGCATGTTTAGCGAACGTCAGTGTCATATCTCAAAACTCCTTGTGAACTGCCTGGTTAGGTCATGCAGCACCGCGCGGAAGAGAGGCAGTTGGTGAGCTTCGGTCGCTAAATAGAAAAGTAATGAAATGAATTTGATCCTAAGATCGATGGCGCTTCTGGTGATTGGGCTTGTCTACGCCGCACCTGCAGCCGCGAAGGTGGTTGGCAAGGCAATCCTCACGAGCGGCGATGCAGTCATTACACGAGACGACGTCACCAGGTCATTGCTAGACGGCGACTTGGTTGAAAATGGCGATCTGGTGCGCTCCAGTGACAATGGTAGATTGAAGATTGTTCTCGAGGATGGTTCGGTACTGTCCCTTGGCCCAAATTCACTTCTCCGCGTCAGCGAAGTCCACATAGTGAATGACCCCCCGGCGCGATATGTCGGGTTGGACATGATTGTAGGGTTTCTGAGGATCTTCGCTTCAAAGAGTGGAAACAGGTCACGGTTTGACGTGACAACCCGTCATGCTGTGACTGCTATCCGAGGGACGGAATTCGGTCTGTCCGTCGATGCGTCGGCAACCAAAGTGCTGGTGTTTGAAGGAAACGTGCTGGTATGCCGCAAGTTCTTTCTTCAAAACGCCACCCTGGTTCTCAGCGCGGGAGACCAGGCTACTGCAACGAAAAATACGCTGAGTACGAAAGAGCGTTGGACAGAGGATACGGCATCGCAATTTCCGCCGTTGGGAGAAATAGCGTTGCAAGTGCCAATCCGTCCTGCCGAGGAACCTGAAGGCGTCGGAGCTATCGCGAATTACAAATTTGCGACTTGTCGCCGCAATGACGGTCAATTCGACGACCTTCAATTGAGATCCCGCGACACGAGTGGCAGAGGCAGCAGAGAAACCAGCGGTGGTGGTGCCGGCGAAAAGGCTCCAGACCCGATACCACAATAGTGTTGCCCAACTTGAACCAAGGCGTAGATTGACCGGTGCGAGGACGACGTGCTGCTCTGCCGCGCCCTGACCGCCGATTAAGCCTACTCGTACGGACCCAGCACCTGCACGGCATCGGGCATCTGCGAGAGGCGCTCCTTGGCGGCATTGAACTCGGCATCGTTGGCCGCGTTTAGGCGCAAAACGAAGAGATTGGAGGGCAGGGGACCCTTGACGATTTCGGCGCCGACATCACGCAGGACGTCAGCCGTTTCCTTGACGCTCTGATCGGCGGGGAAGGTCACCAGCAGCAGGCAGTCGCCGGCAATCGCGGCATCCGGGCCGCTGGCGGGAAGATAGCCGTCCTGGCGCAGTCCGGCGCCGTCATAGACGAACAGCAGCAGCAGCAAAGAGGCTGCGGTTGCGCCAGCCAGGGTGCCCAGTGCGATGCCGGCATAGAAGCGCCGCAGTTCGGCGGAGACATGCGACAGGATCCGGTCGATGGCGGACGGAACCGGGGCGGACGGCATTGGCGTCTGCAGCCCCGCGGTCGCCTGGCTGGACTGGCGGATGCGGCTGGTTACGCGTCCCAAGATGTCCGAGGCTGGCTCCGGGCTGGCGTCAGCCCAATTGCTCACTGATTTCGCGATTGTGAGATTTAGCTGATTCTCGTCATCCAGCTCCGGCCGCTGCGCCAGTGCCGATGTCAGCCGCGCAGTCTCGTCCGGCGGCAGGGTCTTGTTTGCCAGCCAGGGCATCAACAACGTCGCCTCATCGGCGGTGTCAGGTCGCGGTTTCGTCGTCATAGCAGGCTATCCTTTGCTATACCAAGGCGCTCCATGTGCCAGCGCAGCTTGGTTCGAGCGTGGAACATGCGGGACTTGATAGTCGTTTCCGAACAGTCAAGTACCTCGCTCATCTCCTTCAGTGACATACCTTGATAATATGCCAGCAGCAGGACCTCGCGATGTTCGACGTTGAGCCGCTCAATTAGTCCCAACATTATCTTCTGCCGCTCCAAATCGCCGAGGACGGCGGAGGGAGAGGGGGCAGGATCGACCACCTCGCCCATCTTGTCTTCGTCAAGCTGGTCGTGGCTCCGCTTTCGCAAATGCGAGATGACCCGGTTCCGGGCGATCGTGAACAGCCAGGTCATGGCCTTACTCTCACCGCGGAATTGGCTGGCGTTCTCCCAGACCTGGAAGAGGACGTCAGCAAGCAGATCCTCAGCTAGGGCCTGATTGGTAACCATTCGGTAAATAAAGGAGAAAATCGGCTTTCGGACTCGCTCATAGAGGAGCGAAAAGGCCGCTTCGTCGCGTTCCGCGACGCGCAACAGCAGCTGCAACTCCATGCTGGCTGGTTCCTGGAGCGCCCCATCGCCCTCACGGCTGTTCATGGCAAATAAATCCTACTTCGATCTCGCCTGCAATCCGGGCAGTTTCTGAATGCTGTGGCGGCATGTCCTCAACGGCTTCTTCCTTGGGCATAGTAGAAACCAATCCTTCGTTTGCAGCGTCATAGCAACAGGGAACGTGGGCTTGATTGGAACGACTATAGCGGCAAACAATTCCAGGAGTCGAACGTACAGCTATCTGGTCGCGGTATCTGGTATCGGTCGGAAATCATCTTTGGGAGACTTTGAATTGCTGAATGAGAGCCGCCAGCACCGGACAGGGCGACGCCACCAGATTTGATGGGAAAAATAGACTGGCCTGGGTTTGCATTGTCGGAAGGGCCAAGGCTAGAGTCACGCCAATGCACCGCCTACGTTCCGCTTGCGATCCAATTCTTTGTACATTCCGCCCAACTGGAAGCTAGAATCCCTAACTTCAGGACCGAGTTATGCAAGTTTTCTCAAAAGTATCGCAGCGGCTTCGGCACAGTTTGAAAGGCCCATTTCTCTTCAGCTTCAGCAATATTGCGATCGCGTCGATCCTCTGTGCTGCTCTGTCGGTAGGGATGAGCCAATTGGCACATGCCCAAGCCGGCGGCCCGGGCGGAGGCGGCGGATTCCAGCTTAAGCACGCTGATCAGCACGATCCCGAATATTTTGAAAGAACGACGGACAGCCAATCGGCCGCCGAAGCCGAGACTTTGGGTTTGCCTCTGTTTCTCGTGAATGCCTCGCGCATCCGAATCGAGTTCCGACCTGGGGTGCAACCAGCCAATGCGAGGGCCTTGGCACAGCAATACGGCTTTGTGCCGCTCGACAGCTTCCAGGCGCCAGATACAGACGCACTTATAATGCTGGCTGCGACAACTTCCGTCGCGCACAATCTTGCCGCCTATCAGGCGATCTCGGCCCTGGCGAAGGATCGTGACGTTCAGAGTGCCCAGTTGGATACGACCTTTCTGCCGCAGGATTCAGGCGTCGAGGCTCAGAGCTACTCCTACATGAACACCCAATATGTCTTCCGGCTGATCGGATTGGGCCTAGCCCAGAACATGTCCACCGGAACGGACGCCGAAATTGCCTTGATTGATACGTGGGTCGACCAGAAGCATCCGGCATTCACCGCTGCGTCCCTGTCGCGAATTGACGATGCTGGACCGAAATCTGGCATTGGTGAGGAAGGCACCGCCGGTGACGCAGAGGCGGCGGCAGCGCTTTATGAGGATCATGGCACGCGCATGGCCGGCGTTCTTGCCGCCAACGGGCCGATCCGCGGCGTTGCGCCCGATGCCCGCGTGCTCCTGTACGATGTCTTTGCACCCGGCCAAGGCGGTTCTGGCACGGCATCGGGCTTCTATATCGCCAAATCGCTCAGCGACGCCATCCTTCGCAATGTCGATGTCGTGAACATCAGCCTCTGCGGCCCATATGACGGGCTTGTCAGTCGCGTCATCACCGCCGCGGTGCAGAAACAAGTGGCCATCGTTGCGGCGGCTGGCAATGGTGGTCCTCTGTCACGGGCCTGCTATCCGGCAGCCAATGATGGTGTGATCGCGGTGACTGCGACCGACCAAGACGATCGGCTTTACGCCCAGGCCAATCGTGGCAACTACATCATGTTGGCCGCTCCCGGCGTCGACATCCTCACAGCCGCGTCGCGGGGAAAGCTCGGCCTTGCGACAGGCACTTCATTTGCTGCGGCCCATGTCACTGGCATGGTTGCCCTGCTGCGCTCCAGACATCCCGATCTCACCGTCGAGTCGATCGTCAAAATCCTGACCTATTCGGCGAAGGATATGGGGCTGGAGGGACGCGACGCTGACTTTGGCGCAGGGCGTCTTTCCGCACTGGAAGCCATGATCCTGTCCGATCAGGACCTCGCAGCATACGAGGCCTTCCAGGCGCCTTGACCGACCAAAGTCGCGCCGACGCCGCGCGCGCCGTCGCCACTCTGTGGCTGCGGTAGCGCGCTGCTGTCTGTTCGCCGGAGCGCTGGCCCGAACGAATGTTTTACTTCACGAAAGTGTGTCGCACGATCGTGACGGTGATCACAAAAGTCCTGCAACTTAATCACCCATGGTGACGTCTTCCTGGGCAAGTCGCTTTTGCCTTTCGATGCTGGGAATCACCAGCATCGACTATTAGAGGAGGGTTCCATCATGTTGCGCAGGACACTTGCCGCAATGATTTTGTTTACCGCGATGCCGGCCATCGGCACCGTGTCTCAGGCAGTTGCCGCAGACCGTGGTCTCTGCTTCAAGGAACAGAAAGCCGTGCTCGGGGAGACTTGCTACAATCCGTTACCCCGTCGCACCTTTCATTTCGGTGGCCAGCAGAATGGCGCCGGACAGCCTCAAGATTTTCCGGGCGGTCATGGCGGTAAGTTTCCCGGCGCGCATGACGGGAAGCTTGACGGCCCGCAAGGTGGCGACAATCCGGGCGGCGGTGGTGGCCCACAGCCGGGCTGACTGATTGAGCGGCCGCTACCGGATCCTGAGGTTCCCTGCAGGATCCGCGCTGGCGATTGCCAGGAAATGGCCGACAGCCACCATGCTGTCGGCCATTTTCTTTGCAGAACGCTGATTGGGGCCTGCCACCTGGGTGCCTCCGCCCGGCCACATTGGTGTCGGAGAAAATCCCCGCAATTCCTTGCAACCTGACGCGTCGACCGTGCGCCTCACTCATCACAACAGGCGGCATGCAATTCATGCCTGTCGCCATCACAGGTCAACAAAGGAGTCACGAGTAATGACGAAATCCATGTGTGGACTTGTCGTCCTTGGTATCCTCCTTGCGGCGAGCCAGGGCGCCAATGCAGCCGGAAACAAGCAGAGCTTCTGCGCCTCGAACGCCGGCAAACTGGATATCAAGATCCGCAGCTGCGGTGTGGATGCAGATGTGCAGAGCAATGGCGGCGGCGGCGTCAACAATGCGGACGGAACTCCCGCTGGCGGCAACCCGGCCGGGGGCAACCCGAACAATAACGGCGGCGGTGGCGGCTTCAACAACAATGGGCCCAAGGACAAGAAGGGCCCGAACCAGGGTTGAGCCTACCGCTACCTGACTACCCCATGAAAAAGGCTATGCAGAAAGAGAGAGGCCACGGCCTCTCTCTTTCCTGTTTCAATGCCGACTTCTTGCAACCACGTCCCCAGCATTGGCGTCGTAGCTTCCGTAAGTCGTGTGGAAGCGCTCTACTTCCAGCGAAATGCGCTTCTGTCGCGGATGCCAACGTCTCAAATAGAGAGAGCCACGAAATGACAATCTCGCTTGAAAATGTGCGGCGCAACACGGTTGTCGATCGGCAGGAAGGCTTGCCAGGCAACACGGCCACGGGCCGCCAGGGTGTCGGGTCGGTTCGAGCGCATGTCCTTGGGTTGCCGCAGCACCATGAATCCTTTGTCATCTCTCTGCGGCATGACTCAACCATCGCACTCAAGGTCTCGCTCGAAGACGCGACGATCCGCATGATCGATGATCGCATCGTGATTGATTTCGCCCGGATCCGCGGTGGTCGCATTATCCTTGATCTCACCGAGGCTGGACCGGAGGTCATCTTCACGGCGAAGATCACGTCCTATTGCGGCGTCCCGATGTCGGCCTTTGAGGCCTTCTTTCACGCGCTCTCGACGGAACTCGACTTTCCGGTGTCGGATGTCGCCTGGGCTCTCGCGCAGGCCGTGCAGCTCGACATGGATAGTAGCCGCGCGGCTGAAGCGGCGGCTTATCGGCGCCTCGCCGCCGAGTAGCTGGTTGGGGGTGGGGATGGAAGTCGTCAAGGAAGCCATGCGGCTTGCTTTTGCGGATCGGCAGTTGGACTTGCTCGATGGGCAGGAGAGCAGCAGCGCCGCGTGGCGCCAACTCCACAACGAGGATAAAGGATTCAGCGACGGTCTGCTGGTCCTGGCGCTGAGCCGCGGCAATGTCGATGGCCTGACACGAATGCTTGCTGCCCGGACCGGGGTGCCGCGCGAGCTGGTCGCCTTCAAGGTGGCGAACTTTCAATGTGTCGAAATACGCCTGCTGTGCCGCGCGGCCGGCGTGACGGGCCTCCACACAAATATCCTGATCGATATGTTGCGGGTAGCGCGTCGCCGGCGGATTCCGTTGCGCCCGAGCATGACCAAGGACAAGTCATGGAAGAAGATTGCCCTTGCTGTACTGGATTTTTATCGCACCGGCGCTTCGCCGCTCGAAAACCCTGTCACATAGTGGAACACCATGAACTGGGATCGGAGGACAGCCGACGACTATGACTGCTTCGAGCTCTCGTTTCCGCCCTTGAAAACGACGGTCGTGGCGCGCCACAACCTCGCGAACTGGATCGTATTCGGCGAGCCCTTGCGGACTGAAGATGCGCTGCCCTTGGTGCCAGCCAAGCCGGTCGCCTGGGGCGAATGCAACGATCCGGTTCAGGCCCGCGCCGATGCCGATTCGGCCATGTCGATCATCCGATGCTGCCGGGCGGCGACGACTGGGTCACAGGCACAGGTACAGGCGCTCTGGCCGGAAAGCACGACCGGCGTCATCCATCAGGGCGGCGGTGTCGACCGGTTTCTGGTTCCATGCGCCCTGGCTGCGCAACAGGCGCTGCAATCCTGGGGATTGCGGCCCTATTACGAGGGCAATGGCGGGACCGGCCAACTGGTCCTGATCGCCGCCGAATGGACGCCTTCCAGCTGGATGTACGGCCAAGGCGCGGTAAACGCAGTCGTCTGGACCGGATCTGTGCGCGATCCGCTGGCTGCCAATGAAATGGCGCTGGGCCTTGCAGAATTGTTCAACCATATCCGACAACATTCTGCCGACTGCCCCACCGGTTTGGCTGAAAAGGCCGGCCTGGCCGGCACTCGCGCCGCGATGGTGCTGCGATATCCCGGCCGGAAGCGCGCCATGCCGAGCGAACCAGTTCCTGGCAGATCCAGTCATTAGAACCGTGACGGGACCCGGCCACCGCGGTCGGCTCGCAAAGCTGGCTTAGCGGGGCAGCAAAATTCTTGCCGCGCGTAAGGTACCCTACCCCTCCCTGAGGCCTTACCGCTGGCGTGGCGGCACTCGTGTCCCCGGGTGCCGCCACTATCATCCTGGCTCCTTTGCTCATCAGCTGGGCCGCGCCTTCTTGAAACCGAATGGCGTGCTGAAGCGTCAATGCTCCCGAACCGGCTCTTTGGCGACGTGCGGCCTCTCGATATGCCGCTGCCAGCAGCCTCAATGGCCCCTTTGGGAGATGTTGTCATGATGCAGATGCAGATGCAGAATCCGATCCTGGCTGGCGACAGCCCGAATGCCTGGCTGCTGATTTCCGAAACCACCCCCCGCGTGCCGTCGGTCCCGGACGCCATGGGTGCCGATCTGGTGCCGATGCCGGTCGCGTTGCGACCAGGCGCCCGGGCTATCAATCTGGATGCCCCCAACGCCGGCGAAACCGTGTCCGTCTCGGCGGTGGCAGCAAACGTCGTTGTCTTCGAGTTCGACCGTGACGACGTCACCATCTTCGGCGCCAACAACGCCCTGGTCGTGCGTTTTGCCGACGGGGCCGTGCTGAACGTCGCCAATGTCAATCTCGAGATCACCAAGGTGTTGTGGTCGCAGACCGGCGAAGAAGTGCCGGCGCTGAAGTACTTCTTCGATCTCGACCTCGATGAGGGTGCCCGCTTCGAACGCTTCGACCCCAGCGCCGGGCTCGGTGGCTTTCAGTCGGTCGGCGGCCTTGATCCCACTTCGCTGCAATATGGTGGCTTCGGCACCGGCGGCAATGCGCGCAAATTCGTGGACGAGCTCGACAACATACAGGCGGCCAGCCTGCCGCCACTGTTCACGCCGGACAACGACAATGTGAACTTTGCCAATGTCTTCGCCAGAACCTATCTCGACGGCACGCAGTATGACGCGCTCGAAGGCGACGACGTGGTGACCTTGCCCCTCAATGTGGCCATCGCTGCGCAGGCCGGCTATGATCCGCTCCACGATTTCCACGGCAATGGCGGCAATGATTTCATCGTCAGCGGTGGATTCGACGACAAGATTTTCGGCGATGCGGGCGATGACGTGATCCAGAGCGGCGATGGTGCTGACACGCTCGACGGCGGCGAAGGCAGCGACTCCCTGATGGGCATGGGTGGCGCCGATACGTTGCTGGGTGGTGATGGTAAGGATTTCCTCTTTGGCGGCGGCGACGCTGACATTATCAATGGAGGCGATGACGACGACTCCATTTTTGGCGAGGACGGCGACGACACCCTCCTGGGCGATGCCGGCAATGACACGATCGAAGGCAGTGCCGGCAATGACAAAATAAACGGCGGCCTCGGTGCCGACATTCTCCATGGCAACACCGGCGCGGATACCATTAATGGCGAAGGTGGCGACGACCAATTGGATGGCGGCACTGGCGCTGACACCCTCGAGGGAGGCGCCGGCAAGGACAAGATAAACGGAGGCGCGGGTGTTGATAAGATAAAAGGTGGTACGGAATCGGATGATATCAGTGGCGGCGCCGACGGTGACGATATTCACGGTGACGTAGGCGATGATATTCTAAATGGGAATGGCGGCAAAGATTTTCTGTTCGGTGATGACGGTAACGATGAAATCTATGGCGGCCAGGGCGGTGACTACATCAGTGGTGGAAAAGGCGATGATACGATCTACGCCGGTGCTGGACATGATGGCCCCCTCAACAACGTCTCGGTGTTTGGAGATAGTGGCAACGACATTATGTACGGTGAAGGTGGCGACGACGAGCTGCAGGGCGGAGACGACGACGATAAACTCTACGGCGAGATCGGCAATGATCGTTTGTTCGGTCAGAACGGGAATGATGAGCTTTTTGGCGGAATCGGGGACGACACTCTAGTTGGCGGAATGGGTGACGACATCATCACTGGCGGAATCGGGGATGATTTTTTAGAGGGTGACAACGGGAACGATACGTTAAATGGCGGCGATGGGGTCGATACCTTTATCGGCATGCTTGGTGATGACAAGCTAAATGGCGGTGCCGGCGCCGACAATATCTCTGGTCAGGAAGGCCTAGATATCATTACCGGAGGGACGGGCGCTGATGTGCTGAGCGGGGGGGCTGGCTCTGATACATTTGTGTTCGCCGCCGGAGATGGTGGCAATGCCATAGACCAAGCCGACATTATTCAGGATTTTGAGAATAATGTTGATGTTTTCCAGATTGCCGGCTTCAACATCAACAACCTTCAAAAGCAACAGAATGGCCTCGATACAGTGCTCATCTATAATGGTGAGTTCTTGGCGGTAGTGAGAAATACGCAAGAAAACGTTATCGACGCGGCAGACTTTGTTCCCTGAGGATTTAGTTCCCTGAGAGCTTGATCCACTGACGGCCAGTCTTGCCGATTTGCCGACGGCAAGGCTTGGTATGGCGACCCCATTCCCATCCCGATGGGGTCGCCATCGCCTTTGGCAGGAAGACGGACGATGTTTGATCAACTGATGCGCGGCTTCGAGATCGATGGCCGCTTCCTGCCCTGGGGCACGATCCTTGATCAGTGCGGTGACGGCGAGCATCCCACGCAGCGCCCCCAGAACCTCACCTCACGGACCTATCCCTGCCGCTCCGTGGATGGGATAGCCGCGATCAGCGTCAAGCTCACGGCGGCACGGTCTGACCGACCGGTCACGCAACTGTGCTATGAGTTGGCAATGTCACACCCGACCGCGGAAGACTGGTTGCAGTTCTTCGATGCGCGTCTTGGAACCCCCGGTTTCGTCGAGCGGGAAGACCTGCCCACGGATGCGTCACTCGCCGATCGAGTCGCGCTCTACGCGCGCTGGGACAGCGATGTGGTAACGGTAGGCCTCTCTGTCTACGGTGCCGCCCGGCCGGTTGAATACGGTGTTGCCGCGGCCTGCCTCTGGGTCACCTGGCGCACCGAACTTGCCGCCAGGCCCTTTCTCAGTGAATGGCGCCGACGGAATGTCGAGGTGGCAACGATCGCTACGCGAATATCGGAGTTGCGGATGTTCAAGCTCTCCGTCGAGCTCTATGGCAAAGGCCAAGGCCGTGGCCGCGAATCCTCCTTGGCCCTGTCGCAGCCGGAGATCCTCGACACGCCACCCAGCATCGCAGCGCGCCTGGGGGCGCGCAGCTTTGGCCTCTGGCGCAGTGTGGCCGATGCCTGCTGGGGTGCTTCAAGCAAATGGGACACGGTCAGTTTCGCCATCGGTCGGCCAGTGGAGATCACCAATATCGAACTGCAGCCGGCCAAGGGCGGTGGCCGTTCGGAACTCCGTATCGGTCCCTGGGAGGTGTGGGATTGCTACGGTATGGCATCGATCAAGGCGGCAGCGGCGCATCTTGCTGCCATGCCGGGTGTCGCGATCAGGAAATATGACGGCTACGATTGCTGAGTGACGGCGTCGTCCTGCGCGAAGCCGACCTTACCAGGTTGCCCAGATTGCCCCCACAATGCCGCCCAAGAGAGCGCCGGTCGGCAGGATGACGAAGGCGATACCCATCGAGGCCGAACCTTCAAAATTGGAAATGCGGAACAGGGAGAAGACGGCGATCGACCCGAACAGGGCGACGGAGCCGCCACAGAACAGACCAAAGAAGAACCCCAAGAATGCGCGGATGACGATTTCCATCTGGAATGGGCCTTATGCTTCAGTGATGTAATCGGCAAACTGTGGATCGACCGAGATGATCGGTGCGGGATTCTGATCTAGTGGCCGACATGAACCTTCCAGATAGGCGCCTTCCTCGATCGCCAACGTCCGATGGATGATATCGCCGGTCATGCGGCCGGAACTTTCCAGCACGACGACATCGGCGCGGACATCGCCATTGACCAGGCCGCGAATGCGGATCGCATCCGCCTGCAGATTGCCGAGGATGGTCGCGTGCTGCTCGATCGTCACCTTGCGGCCCATGATGTCGCCCTGAACCCAGCCGCTGACATGAACGTCGCCGTTGCAGCAGAGGTCACCGACGATTCGCAGATCAGCACCGATGATCGATGGCAGCGGGCTTCTGGCAACAACCTGGGCCACCACGGATTCGCTCGGTGCAGGAGCTGGTTTGCCGATCTTTGAGAACATGGGAAATCCTTCAATGTTGTGCGCGCCATCACAGTCGGCGCAGCAATAGACGTCTGCGTAGCAGGCGCGGTTGCACGTCATTTTCGGCGCACGGCCAGCGCCTTGGCATTTTCTGCGCACAACAAAATTACCTAAAAATGCGCAAACACATATCATTGCAACCGGACCGAACCTCGCTGCGTCAACCCTAGCGAACGAACTGCGCGTCAATAACTTGAAAGGGAAGACGATCATGCAGAAGACCTTGAAATACCCATTGCTGGCTCTGGCCCTCGCGGCCTTCGTTAGCTCGACCGTGCTGACGGGTAGCGATGCTTTCGCGGCCAATAGCGGAACCGGCGGTGGCCAGGGAAAATCGAGCGGTGGTGAAGGTGCTGGCGGCGATGGCGGCGGCGGCGGTGGCGGCGGCGGTGGCGGCGGCGGCGGCGGTGGCGGCGGCGGCGGCGGCGGCGGCGGCGGTGGTGGCGACAAGCCGGATCCGAAGCCAAAGCCGAAGCCCTCGCGCGACATTGCCATCGACCAGGGTCACGGTGATCCGGGGCAGCCGAACGACAATTTCAAGAATGCCGAACCGCAGCCTGAACCTAAGGCGGGTGATGTGAAGGCCAAACCGAAGAAGCCTGATTTTGAACCGTTCGACATTGTCGCCACACCAGCGAACCCCGTCATTGATCCGCAAGATCCGGCAATTCCCGGGCAGGATGTCGCGCGCGCCAATGTTCCGGCATCGAGCAGCTCGGTTCAGCTGGTGCAGAACTTGATGTACTGCGATGGCGAACTTGTCGACGCATCGATCCGGGTCTGCCGCCCAGACAAGAACTAGACTCTCGTTCGGCCCGGCCTTTGCGCTGGGACGACGTCAGGGAAAGGGCCGCCGGCTTGTCGGCGGCCCTTTTCGCTAAGGCGAAACCGCCTACCGGCCACATCAATGACGGCGCCGCTCACTTCGCGCCAAAGTGGAGGGAGCTTATACACCTCCAGGATCTTGGCCATGGGCGACAGCGATCAATCTACCGCGGAGTATACTTGACGACCTATAGACGGATTCTGAACACCGTTTTCAGAGATGTACTATATCGTGGGACTCCCGTTGGGGACGCCACTCTCCGGGCCATTGGCAACAACGCAGTTGCGCCGCGGGAACGATAGGCGAGCGATAGCCGACTGTCAGGCCGATCCGCGGGGGCTGGTCAGGCCGTCAGGGTCGCAGATCCATCAATGTGACGCGCGCGCGGCTTCCACGGTCATCACCCGAATTGTCATCGGCATCACCTGTCGCGCTTGGTGGCGCGGTCGATCCGGCCTTCACATGGTTATCGGGCCTTCGCTGCAACCGGCCGGCGCACAGCCGGCCAAGGCGGATGCCGGGGCGTTCAATGCCCAGATGCAGCAACCAGGCAATCGCATATGTCACCGGCAGGACGGCGAGGATGGTCAGGCCAAACAATGCCGCGGCGGAGCCTGGTTGCGCCCATCTGATGATCAGGGCGACGGCGGGAACCATGATCAGGAGGTGCAGCAAATAGACGCCATAGGAACTGTCGCCGAAAAAACTGGCCGTGCGGCCGCCAAAGCGCGCCGCGAGCTAGCGCGCCGTCCGTCCCAATCGGCTGCCCTGCGGAAGGTGGCCGGCATGGACGAGCAGGGAAATGCCGGCGAGGTTCGCCACGCGCATGGCCAGTTCCAGTGGCGCGCTGCCGCCACCACGTACCGGCAGGAGGCAAAGAAGGAGCGCTGAGCAGATCAGCACCCAGCGTTGGCGACCGCCGGCATTCAGTGAGGCCGCCACCAGCATCCCCGCCCAGAAGATGGGCAATTTGATCGCCAGCAGGGAAGGTTGTTTGAAGGAGCGAAAGAAGTCCGAGAAGAGCAGGGACGCAAGCAGGCAGGCGCCGGAGATGACGATCGCGGTTGTGGGAAATCCAAAACGTCCGGCCGCGATCATGAGGCACGGAAAAGCCGCATAGAAGGCCATCTCCAGGCCGATGCTCCAGTCCGGGAGCGGTGTGCTGTAGCTGAAGTAAGGATCAAAGCCGAAGACGAAGGTCAGATGTGCGATGACATTCTGCCAGCTTTGATCCAGATAGCGCGCCGTGACGGTGCCCGTTTGAGGAAGCGCCTGGGCGATCTCGTCGCGATAGGCGCCAAGGTTCGGCCCGGCAAGCAGGGCAATGGCCAGGAGCACGTAATAAAGAGGTGCGATGCGAAAGAAACGCCGGGTCCAGAACAGGCACCATGTCCGCGGCCTGTGCCAGGGTTCGACGGCCTTTCGCTGCGTATACTGAAAGACCATCAGGAATCCGGACAGCATCATGAAGAGGTCGACGGCGAGGTCCGGCCGCGCAAGGACGGGCAGGCGCCAGCCGCACAGCAGCAGCGCATGGCCCACCAATACCCAGATGGCGGCGACGCCGCGCAAACCATCCAGGCATTCGATGCGACCAGACGACATGCCGTCACTTTGCCGAACCTGCGTCAGCATGTTGCGCCCGCCGAAACGTCGCGACGCTGCTTCGAATGATGGGGTGGACCTGCGGTCGTCGTCGCGTTCGGCTGGTTCATCTGCCGGGGCGATGGACTGGATGGCGCCAACAGCATTGGTGGGCGGAGCGGACCAACACCCGACCGATACCAGACGGCCATAGCAGGGCAGCCAAGACGGAGATGGTCAAGCCTTGACCAGGATGCGTTCCGCCGCCTTGTCCTGCTGCGACAGGGCGGCTGGCAGGCTCGCGTACCAGCTCTCCAGCGGTGTGCGATCGGGCGACAGGACCGGAAGGTCGCGGCGATTTCCCGGGAGGGCGCCGTCCAGCAGGAGGCGCTGAAGCTCCAGCCGCGCGCGCGAAACGCGGCTCTTGATGGTGCCGACAGGACAGGCACAGACCGAGGCGGCTTCTTCGTAGGAAAAGCCGCTCGCTCCCACAAGAATCAATGCCTCGCGCTGATCGGGGCTGAGTTGCCAGCAGGCGCGGCAGAAGTCGGCAAATTCCAGGCTCGCTTCCTGACTGGGCGGCACGGATGCCTCCAGGCATAGCGTGTCGCTGACGGTGCGCACGCGTGCCTGATTGCGCCGGATCTGGCTGTAGTACTGATACCGCAGAATGGTCGAGAGCCAGGCTTTCAGATTGGTGCCCAGCTGGAACTGATGGGCCGCGGTCAAGGCCCGGACGATCGTGTCCTGCACAAGGTCGTCGGCGTAGATTCGGTCCCGCGTCAGAAAAGTGGCATAGGCGCGCAGTGGTGACAGACAAGCCAGAAGATCGGCTTCCGTGAAACTGCTGGTCTTGTTGATTGCTGCCATCATCACCGTTTCTCCGCGCCAATCCCCAGGAGAAGGAAACCGGGCATCTGGCGCCGACAGGCCGCAGCATCGTCGGCGCCGACAAGGCCTGATCAAAGGGCTGCTGCGGAATCCGCAAGCAGCCGGGAAAGGATAGTGGGCTGGCGCGGCGGTGCGCTAGGTTCGGAAACTACCTAGGGTGTCAGGCGGCCCCGAGGGCGGAGCCCGGTGATGCGGGAACATCGTCAGGGCTGTTCCAGCTCGCGGCCAGAGCCAGCCTGGCCAGCTCCGGGAGAGAGGTGGCGCCGGTCTTCTTCATGATCGAGGCACGGTGGTTTTCGACCGTGCGCTGGCTGATGCCCAGATCGGCGGCAATATTCTTGCTGGGATGGCCATCAAGGACCATCGTCATGATTTCGAGCTGGCGCGCCGTCAGACCCTCCATATGGCCGGCGGCGGACTTTTTCCATGCGGAAAACTTGCCCGAATCCCGCGAATGCTCGATGGCGCGCGCAACGCTGGCCAGCAACTCCGTGCTGCCAATCGGCTTCTCGATGAAGTCCAGGGCACCGGCCTTCATCGCCTGGACCGCCATGGAGACATCGCTGTTACCGGTGATCATAATGGCCGGCAGATGGTCGCCGGATGCGCGGAGCCGATGCAGCAGTTCCAACCCATTCATGCCGGGAAGGTAGGCGTCGATCAGCAGGCACGCCTCGCCACCGGGTGCGTAGTCATCGAAGAAATCCTCGCTGCTCGCGTAGTCCTTGACGGTGTATCCTCGATCTCGAATGCGCTGCGAATGGCCTGGCGTATCAGATCATCGTCGTCGACCACAAAGATGACCGGCCGGCCCACCGAGACGGCGGGTAGCTGCGTTCGCATGGGCAACGGGGGCAAAGACGGCGGCAGAAGGCGCTGGATCGTCCTGGAAAGCTCCTGGGCCTTGACCGGCTTGTTCAATTGCTGGCACTTCTGCAGGAAGATATCCCGCAGTGTTCCAGTCGATATGTCACCCGTCAGGATGATCACCGGCGTCTCGCGACGAAGGTTTTCCCGCAATGCCTTCGTGACTTCGAGCCCGTTGAGGCCATTGGGCAGGTTGTAATCGGCAATGATCAGATCCGGGCGCATTCTTTCCCTGGTGACCAGATCGAGTGCCTTGTTGCCATCGGTTGCGGTCGTGATTCGATGGCCTTCCTGCTGCAGCAGCAGGTCGAGGAGTTCCCGAACGTCGGGATCATCTTCGATGATCAGGATAGCGCCGGTATGACGCTCATCTCTGCCGACTGGATTGGCGACCTCATCCGGGGCCTGGGCCGTGTCGCTGCGGGTCTGGGAGAGCGCCTCCAGGTCCGCGCATGGGACCTCGACCGAGAAGACGGAGCCCTTGCCGAGATGAGAGCGGACCCGCACCTGGTGTCCCAGAAGCGTTGCCAGGCGCTGCACGATGGACAGGCCGAGGCCAAGCCCGCGGCTGCGCTCACGCGCAGCATTGTCGACCTGGTGATACTCCTCAAAAATCGTCTGCTGTTCGGCATCTGGAATGCCTATGCCGGTGTCCCAGACTTCAATGCGGATCGCATGGTGCAGCCGCCGGCAGCCCAGCAGGATCTTGCCGCGCCGGGTGTACTTCATCGCATTGGTCAGCAGGTTGCGAAGCATCTGCTCCAGGAGGAGCGGATCGCTCTCGATCGAGACGCTGCACGGGACGACATGCAGCCCCAGGCCCTTTGCCTGGGCATGATAGGAGAACTCGTCCTTGAGGCGGTCGAAAATGGCATTCACGGGCGTATGAACCATTTTGGCCTGCACGATGCCGGCGTCGATCTGGTTGATATCGAGCAGCGTGTTCAGCATGCCCGACATGGCGCTGAGCGTCTGGTCGAGCATGGCGACGAGCTTCTTGGCTTGCTCACTTTCGCCCAGCCTGGCCAGCAATCCCTGAACGAGCGCCAAAGTCTGCAATGGCTGCCGCAGGTCATGACTTGCCGAGGCAAGAAACCGGGATTTCAGAACATTGGCATGTTCCGCCTGCTGCTTGGCAGCCTCAAGGGCGCTTGCGGCGAGTTTGCGCTCGGTAATGTCGGTGAAGGTGATGACAACGCCTTCGACGCCGTTCTCGTGAGTCCGGTAAGGCAGGATGCGGCGCACATACCACGCACCCGTCTGCGCCTGAATCTCCTGTTCAAGTGGCTCCAGATTGCGCAAGACGGCCTCGGCATCGGGGATGAGGGCTGCGTCAATCGCCAAAGACCTGAGGTCCGCGAGCGGTCGCCCGATATCGCCGGGAATCACCTTGAAAAGCGATTTCGTTGCCGGCGTAAAGAAGCGAATGTTGAGCTGCCTGTCGAGAAACAGTGTCGCCACATTGGTACTGTAAAGGACGTTCTGCAGGTCGTTGGAGGTGGTGCGCTGTCGTTCCAGCGTTTCCTGGAGCTGGCTGTTGAGCGCGGTAAGCTCTTCGTTCAACGATTGCAGTTCCTCCTTGGAGGTCAGCAATTCCTCGTTCGTGGACTGGAACTCCTCGTTGACCGACAGCGCCTCCTCATTGATTGCCTTCTGCTCTTCCGTGGCAATCTCCAGGTCGTGGATGGCGCCCTGCAGTTCGGTTCTGGTGTCTTCGAGTTCCCGTTCCAGTTCGGTCAGCCGTGGGTTGTCTGATGCCTCGGCCGCGGCCTCCCGGCGCTGTTCCACCGCCGGCTCATTCGTGAAGCAGATCAGCAGCAAATCCTCGCCCTCGTTTTGCACCGGATGCACGTCGATGCCGAAGGTGATCGTCTGGTTCTGATACTCTATGCGGGCCCTTTTCAGGCTAATGCGCGACTTCGTCTGGCTGGCCCGCTGGATCGCCGAGCGCAGTTTTGCGCGCAGGCCCTGGGGCGCCATCGTCAGCAGATCATGGGTGGGATGACCGGGTGGCACTCGCAAATACCGGTCCGTCGGCCCCAGAAAAAACAGGCATTCATGCTTTCGATTGATCAGGATCGCGGCCGGCGCATAGGTATCCATGACGAGGCGCCGGCAAAGATCCGCCAGGACCGACTGCTGGGAGGGCGCCTGACCCTGCCGAGCGGGTATCCGAATGCCGTCCGCTGCGTTTCTCAGGAAGCCGAATTCACCCGGCCGGCTGCGCCCGATGTGCCGATAGAGGCGCTCTGTCTTTGAAATCACTTCAAAGCGATCATCGCCGGTGCCGAGCGTCTCGGCATTGCCAAGGAGGAGAAGGCCGCCTTCGCGCAGCGCAAAATGAAACAGCGAGACGACCCTCGCTTGCGCCTCGGCCAGCAGATAGATCAGCAGATTGCGACAGGAAACCAGGTCCATGCGCGAAAAGGGCGGATCTGCCAGCACATCCTGAACGGTGAAGACGACCACGCCCCGCAAGTCCGGCAGGACACGGTAGCTGTGATCTTCCTTGGCAAAGAACCGGGCGAGCCGCTCCGGCGACACTTCCGATTCGATTGTTTCGGGATAGAGGCCATCACGGGCGTGGCTGATGGCATCAGGATCGACGTCGGAGGCGAACACCTGCAATTTCAGGCCGGGCTTGTCCGCGGCGATGCGTTCCAGAAACAGCATGGCAAGAGAATAGGTTTCCTCGCCGGAACTGCAGCCGGCGACCCAGATCCGGATCGGCTTGTCGACCGGCTGCTTGCGGATCAGTTCGGGGATGATCTCGGCGGACAGAAACTCGAATACCTTGGGGTCCCGGAAGAAACTCGTAACATTGATCAACAGGTCCTTGGCGAGAAGCTCCAGCTCCGGCGTATTCTGCCGCAGCAGATCGAGGTATCGGTCCATGTCATCCGTCTCGATCGATGCCATGGCCATGCGCCGCTCGATCCGGCGCTGCAGCGTGCCTTGCTTGTACAGCGTAAAGTCATGGGCGGTTTTTGCACGGAGAAGGTCGATGATCTCGGGCAACCAGTTGCGGACGGTGTCTTCCTGGGCGGACTCATCTTGTGTCCGGGCGAGGCCGATGCGGCGGTCGAATTTGACAAGCGCATCCGGGATTCCCGCCAATGGCAAGGCAAGATCAACCGCGCCGGTCGCGATCGCACTGCGCGGCATGCCGTCAAAGGCGGCTTCGGCCGGATCCTGGGCGATGATCAATCCCCCCTGTTCCTTCACAGCCTTCAGGCCAAGGCTGCCATCGGCACCGGTACCTGACAGGACGACGCAGATGGCGCGCGCATTGTATTCTTCCGCCATCGACTTCAGGAGATAGTCGAAGGGCAGCCGCGCGCCATGCCTGGCTTGCGGTTGGGAGAGGTGAAGCGTGCCGTTGCCAACCGAGAGATATGTGCCGGGCGGTATGATGTAGAGATGATCGCGTTCGATCGGCATACCTTCGGCGGCCTGCCGGACCGTCATCCGCGTATGGCTCGCCAGAAGGTCCGCCATCAGGCTCTGGTGATTGGGATCGAGATGCTGGACCAGGATGAAGGCCATGCCGATGGGCGTCGGCAGGGCGTTCAGAAACTGCCTGCAGGCATCCAGACCGCCAGCAGATGCGCCGATGCCAACAACGGAGAAGTCGTGCAACCGGTTGACATGTCCCATTGGCGCTGTTCGCCCATCTGCGTTGGGCTTCGTAGGATTGGCGCTATGGCGACCTGTTTCCGGCATTTCACAACTGTCTTTTAAAGGGTTTCCTCCAACATGGAGGTGTGTGCCAGCCTCGCTAGAGAGTCGACTTGCCGGTTGCTATGGTGCACTGCAGTAAGTGCTCCCAACCGCAGGTTGTCAAGGTGAACAGCGGCCGGGGATGCAAAGCAGAATGACTTGGCAAGACGAGATGGCGGAGACGACATGCGGAGAGATGCGTAGTTTCCGGCCCTAGCTTCAGCGAACGTAACAATTAACATGGCCACCGAGCATTGCAGCGACCAGCAATGGTGAGCTGTGACCAATTGGCACGGATTGCAATCGGAACAGAACGGGCGACCCCAAGCCATACTCAGAAAGGCAAAGATGCAGTCGGTAGCAGCGATGGTCCGAAGCGAACCTGACGATGTTAAACAGGCTGCGAAGGTGTTGGTTCCCGGTCGGCATGCAACGTCGCCAATGCAGGGCGCGCTGGGTCGGTCTGACCTCGCCAGGCGTATCGATGTGTGGATCAATGAAGGCGGCGCTGGCGGAGATGCTGGGCGCTGACCGCTTAGCGCGGGCTCGCCGCTGAAGACGCCGCCGTGATCGGCAGCTCAGTCTTCGCCGGAATCAAGAAACAGACCGTCGGCCTCCGGGGCGAGGCCGACGGTCTAGCGGCGGGTGAGCCACGTCGTGCCCTGTGGGGGAAGGGAACGGGGAGAGACTACACACCGCTCAGTTAGGATGACACCAGGGCCCGCTGTGAAGCTGGGTGGCAGCCTGTTAACTTAAATGAAGATTGTCTTGCTGCGAATGTGGTGCGCCATTGCCGGTGCTTCTTTCCGCCAACTGCTGATATCGGCTTGCCAGTTCCGCATACTGGCCGCGGAGATCTTCATCTCGCAGCGACGCGGCCCTGATGCGGTATTCCGCGGCTTTGGCACGCAAATCCATTGGGTTGTGCTGGATCATAGACATCGCATTTCCGCTCAGCTCAGATTGCGTCTCAAGTTGCGAACAAGGGTAAGGTTAATGACGGGCGGGCGCCACCATCGGAAAATACCTACCGCCGGGTGTCGGGAGATGAGGATCGCATCCGGCGGCGTCACACGAGTTCCGGTGTGGTGAGAAGAGCAACATCTTGATCAGTCGGGAAGGGAAAGCCCGCGACAAAGATCTCAGCCGACTCTTGGGTGCGGGCAGATGCCGGGGCAGGGTCGCTGTCGGCAATCGAAATCACCAGATCGCCGCCGCCGGCCGGGCCGTCAGCGTCGACGCCACCCGGCATGTCGGTATTGCCGTTTTCATCCCGCGTGCCGTAGTGGAACGCAACATCGGTATCGGCGGAGACCTCCCCCGGCGTAAAGGTGTAGGCACCGGTATCGAAATGGAAAGTCATGCGACCATGCTCGGTGTCGAAGGAGACATCCATGCCGGAAATCGAGACATTCTGGCCGTCGCCGCCGATTTGCACAGGCGCGTCGGTCGAGCTGTCGCGGCCGAACGCGACGTCGAAAGACAGGGCTGAGCCTTCATGTGTGAAGGTATAGATATAGGTGGCGCCGGTGCCGGCGGTATCCGGTTGCCCAGGCTGACCGGAATCACCCACGCCGGAGGTATCGACGCCGGTCAGGACATTGCCGGATAAGGTCACCCCTTCAACGGTGTCTACCAGCCGTTCCGCCAGATCCATCGGGTCGACGATGTATAGCACGTCACCCGGCGGGAGATCATTTGCGTCCGGCCGAGCGACATTGACCAGGTCCGAATCGGGGTCTGCCTCCGTCCCGATCCTGTCGCCAATGCCGACGGCGTAGACATGGTCGATCGCATTGAAGGGATCTTCCAGGAAGATGTTCCAGTCAGTTTTCTGGGCCGCGGTGAGATGGTTGCCAAAGCCACCGCCCGCGGTCGGTTTTCCATCCGACAGGAAGTAGACGATGTTGTCCGTATCGCCCGTCAGCTTGCCGCCGGCCATCCAGGCGTCGTCGGCAATGCCGAGGGCCGCGGCGTAATTGGTGAGGTCCTTTGGCACCAACGTGCCGAGTGAGTCGATCGCATCCGCGACGCTGCCCCAGGCGAAGTGAACGACCGCGCCCGTGCCGAAAGCCACGACGGTGACTCGTACTTCGCCCAGCGTGTCATAGGTATGCAGCAGGTTCGTCAGCGCGGCCCGGGCGATCGCGATCCGGGTCTGGATACCCGCCGTACCGGAATCGGCATCCTCGTTCATCGAGCCGGAGACATCCAGAACGACCATGATATTGGCGTTGCGGGTGACATTCTCATTGCCGCTGCGGGAGTCGTTGAGATTGACGGGTACAGAATCCTGGCCGGCGCCAATCAATGCGGTGGCTTCGTCCTCCGGTTCCAGGAAGAGGTTTCTCCGCTCCACCAGGACATAATTGAGCTCGGTCGGATCGAGGCCGCCCACCGATTGGAAACCGCCGATTCCCTGTGCCGGATCGTAGGGTGTGAAGATGCTGCCGGTATTGTCCGCGCCGGTGCCGAGATCGCCTGCCGCGAGCCCACCCGCCGTCACGATATCGATCGTGGGATCCGTCGCCGCCAGGACGAATGGGACATCGACTTCTGCTCCGTCGGACGCCATGACAACGATCGGACTGGTCCGCATGGCATCGGCATATCCGAGCAGAATGACGGTCACGTCGCCGGATCTGATGGCCAGATTGCTGCTGTCGTCGGCGAGCCGGGCATAGAGATTGTCGCTGGAAAAGGGCAGCTGCACTGTTTCACCAGGCACCACCGGGATGTGGATGATGCGCTGGTCTGCCGTTTCATCACCCTGAGAGACGGCGTTGCCAGCTTGCGTGAGATAGATCCGTTCGCTGTTTTCCTCGAGGAAGCCGTCCTCGAAATGGTCAGACGATCCAGCGATGTTATCGGACTGCATGCTCAACTCCAAAATCACCAAGGTTCCAATTGCGCCGTCGCATCGAACGGCGCCCAGCGCCACGACACTATGCGTGTTGACCCTATAGAGCGCGGCAAGCGACCGATGGCGATAGCGTCGGAAAATACTTAGCGACCAAGCGCTTCGCCTGTTCACCTGGATGCGGAGAAAACCACCGGATGAGTAGTTTCCGAGGGTATTGGGGTTGCATCGGCCACTGCTATCTTGCCGCCGCTACGCTGGCAGACTCAGCCGCGACTGCGACGCTGCCTAGAAATCCATGACGTCATCGCGAACAGGAACATCAACTTGGGTCGAAAATTGTCGGATAAACCGACCAGGATGAAGATATGCGTGATGGGGTTGCGGGGGATTCCCGGAGTCATGGGCGGTATTGAATCGCATTGCGAACAGCTTTTCCCCCGGCTGGGGCATCTCGGCGCGCCCTATGACATTACCGTCCTCGGCCGGCACCCTTACATCGCGGCCGGCACCCATGAGTATCGCGGCATCAAGGTGGTATCCCTGCCGGCGGCGCGCAACAAATACTTCGAGGCCATCAGCAACACCGTCATGGCTGTCCTTTATGCGCGTTTCGTGGTCAACGCAGATCTGGTGCATATCCATGGAATCGGTCCGGCCCTCCTTGGTCCGTTGGCGCGGCTGTTCGGGATGAAACTGGTCGTGACGCATCATGGCCAGGATTTCAACCGTGCCAAGTGGAACCGGCTGGCAAGACTTGTCCTGCGATTGGGCGAGCAATGCGCAATCCACGCCGCACATCAGGTGATCGTCGTGTCGCGATCCGTCGCCAGCAATCTGCGTCGCCGGAACCCGCATCATGAAGCCAGAATCCAGTATATCCCGAACGGCGCCACCGAACTGGTGCCGGATGCGACGTCGATGGACGAAGGCGCGCGCTTGCAGCTTCTTGGCCTCAAGGCGGGCGACTACATACTGGCGGTCGGACGCCTGGTGCCCGAAAAGGGGTTCCATTTCCTGATCGCCGCCTTCAATGCGGCCAGGCCAGGCCGGAAACTGGTCATCGCCGGCAAGGCGGATCACGAGGATGCGTATTCGCGCTCGCTCATGGCATTGGCCTCCGACCAGGTCATCTTCTGCGGTTTCCAGAAGCAAGGAATGCTTCGGACCCTGTATCAGAACGCCGCCTTGTTTGTGTTGCCCTCCACGCATGAAGGATTGCCGATCGCGGCCCTGGAGGCCGCCAATCTGGGCATACCAGTACTGCTCAGCGACATTCAGGCCAATCTCGACATCGGCCTCGCGCCCGGAAATTACTTCAAGAGCGCCGATCCCGCTGCACTGGCCGAAAAACTGACGCAGAACTATGCCGCATACCGGGTCGATGGCGCGGATATCGGGCGTCGATTCAACTGGGATGCCATAACAAAAGCCACACAGAGGGTATATGCCGGTCTTGCTGCGGGTTGAGACAAGCGTAGGCGCGCCATGGTAGCCGGCTCCTCAAGTATGGCACTTGCGGATCGGAGATATCCGCGCGCTCGGTTCCTGTGGCCGATCACGCCATGGCTACTTGCAGCCGTGAACGTCGCCTTGATCGCCATCATCTTTCGCACGTCGATCATTGACACGGTCGATGTCTGGATGAACTCCCCTGAGTACAATTACGGCCCATTGATACCGGTTCTGGTCACGCTGATGCTGTGGCGTGACCTGGCACGAAGCACGGCTGGCTACACCGGCGGATGGTGGGGTTTGGCAATTGTGCTTGTCGGCCTGCTCCTGGGGTTGCTGGAGTTTTTGAGCCGGACGCATTTTCCCGGACAGGTCGGCCTGTTCCTGACGCTCATCGGCATATTCATTGCCTGGCAAGGCGAAGCGCGTGCCAGGGAAGTCTGGCCCGCTTTGGTCTTCCTGCTGTTTGGTCTGCCGATGGCCAATGCCATACAGGTTATTCTCACCTCGGCCCTGCAGATGGTGTCGTCCGTGGGTGCCGTGGCGATCATCCGGGCCATGAACATACCCGTGCTGCGCGAGGGCAATGTCATCGACCTCGGGACCATCAAACTTCAGGTCGCAGAGGCCTGCAGCGGCCTCAGATATCTCTTTCCCTTGGCCGCCTTCTCCTTCCTCTGCGCCTATCTGTTCATGGGACATCCGGCCAAGCGCGCGGTGATCTTCCTTTCCAGTGTTCCGATCACGATTGCCATGAACATTGTTCGTATTGCCGTGACCGGCGTGCTGGTGGATCGTTTCGGTGTTGAGGCCGCTCAGGGGTTTTTCCACGAGTTTGAAGGCTGGGTGGTCTATTGCTGTTGCCTCTTTCTGCTATTCGTCGAAATGAAGATGCTCTGCTTCATCGGTAGCGGTGACCGTTCCCTGCTGCGGCGGCTGGATCTGGATCTGCCGAAAGGGCGATCCACCATGCCGGACGCTCATCTGGTCGCATCCGGACACAAATTGTGGCCAAGCCGATGGGCTGTCGGCCTTTGCGTGCTGACGATCGTGACCATCGCGTCGATCGGGACCCGCGTGGATGCGGCGCCATCCCGCACACAGTTCAGCCTGTTTCCCAGGCAGATTGGTGTTTGGACCGGTTTCGAATTCCTGGTGGACCCGGAATCTCTGGCGGCGCTGAATGCAACGGATCATCTCAGCCTCAATTTTGCCCAGGGCGACAACACGGTCGTGAACCTGTGGGTTGCCTACTATCAGTCGCAGTACAGCGGGAGTGCCGCCCATTCCCCGCTGGTGTGCATCCCCGGGGGTGGTTGGCAGATCGAGAGTCTCGACACCATCAGCTTGCCGGTCGACACAGGCAACAGCATGCTCAGCGTGCCGATAAACCGCCTGGTCATTGCCCAGGGCAGTCGGCGTCAACTCGTCTATTATTGGTTCGTAGAAGGTGGCGTGGTGGAAACCAATGAATACCTCGCCAAGGCGCGCCTCTTTGCCAATGCAGTCATCGACAATCGCCGTGATGGCGCGCTGGTGCGATTTATCACGCCGATCGAAAATGGCGATTTTGCCGCCGCGGATCTGATCCTTGGAAATTTTGTGCGTGAAGCAACACCCTTGCTACCGCGATTCCTGCCTTGACGGCACCAGGATCGCACCGAGCCCATATAGAGGACGCCATGACAACCCAAACAGATGATCGCCTCATCAACATAGATATCCTCGGCATCCTGCGCCGCCGGAAATGGTACGGGATCGGCGTCGTCGTGGCTGGTATCATCGCCACTGTCGTGATCGTTGCCGGCCTCCCCGCGACATATCGGTCGACGGCGACAATTCTCATTGAAGAGCCGGACGTGCCGGCCGACCTGGTCAAATCCACCGTGTCGACCTTTGCCAATGATCGACTTCAGGTCATTCAGCAGCGGGTCATGACAAGCCAGCATCTGAACGAGATCATCGATCGATTCGGCCTTTACAGATCCCTGCAGCTGGAACTGCCGCGGTCGGCAATCGTCGCCATGATGCGCAACAAGGTATTGCTGGAAGTGGTCAGTGCGAACCTCTCTGGGTCGCCGCAGAATCGTGCCAAGGCACAGAATCAGGCGACCATCGCCTTCACCCTGTCATTCGACCATGGCGATCCGAGCATCGCCCAGCAGGTCGCCAATCGGCTAACCGACATCTATCTGGCAGAGAACGATCGTTCGCGCCAGGAGAAGGCCGCGGGGACGACGGTCTTTCTGACAGAACAGGCCGACAAGCTTCTGGCCGATGTGCAGCGCGTAGAGAAGCAGCTGCTGGAGCTGAAATCGAAATACAATGGCAGCCTGCCGGAGCAATTCACCTTCAACACCCAGTTGCTCAATCAGGCGCAGTCGCAGTTGCTTCAGAGCCACAGCGACCTGCAGGTCCTGGCCGAGAAAAGGTCCTTCCTGCAGAATCAGTTGGGGCAGATCAGCCCCTATACCCCGATGACCACGGATGGCCGCCCCGCGACGCCGCAGGCGCAGTTGTTGGCTTTGGAGTTGGAATACAGCGACATGTCGGCGAAGTACGGCGCCAAGCATCCGGATGTCATTCGGTTGCAGCGTCAGATCGCGTCGCTCAAGGGCCAACTGGGCCAGGTGGACAATGCATCGCTCGATCGCGCCAAGTTCGAGCTTCTGCAGGGAAAGCTGAACGAGGCTAAGCAGCGCTATGGCGAGCAGCACCCCGACGTGCAAAAACTCCGCCGACAGCTCGAGGAGCTGAGTGCCAGCGCGCAGGACGTCCCGCAGATCTCCGTCCTAACGGCGCCTCAAGGGCCGCCAGACAACCCGATCTACATCCAGTTGCAGGGTCAGCTGGCCGATGTGAATTCCCAGATCAGTGGCATTCAGGCACGCCTGGGCACGCTTGAAGCGAATACGGAGGACCTGCAAGCACGGATCCTGCAGACGCCCACCATCGAAAGCGAATACAATTCATTGCGCGAACAACATGCTGCTGCCCTTCAGCGCTATCAAAGCTTCAAAGACAAGGAAGCGGATGCTCAAGTGGCGGAGAACATGGAGCAACAAAGCAAGGGTGAGACATTCGCGGTCATCGAGCCGCCGCAATACCCTGACATTCCCTTTACGCCGAACCGTAAACTTCTCTGTGCCGCCGGCCTGCTGCTGTCCCTTTTTGCCGGAGTAGCGCTCATGCTGGTGCTGGATCTGCTCGATAGCAGGATTCATGATGCCAAAGGCCTTGTGGCCGCCTTCGGCGAAATGCCGCTTGCCGTCGTCCCCTATATCATGACGCGTTCCGAAATCCGCTGGCGCCGTTGGCGGATGGCCGGACTGGCGAGTGCTGCGACCGTTGTTGCCGTGGCTATGACCTCGTTTATCTACCTCAGACTTATGCCAATCCTGTAATGCATGATCACGCAGCCTTGGCGGCAAGAACGAGAACGGCACTGCCAGCGCCGGACGAGGCGTCACCTCTTATGCTGCCCTCTCGCGGTATCGGGCGCCGCCGCATGCTGCTGCTGGCGGCGGGCGCATGCTGCATCCCGTTATCGGCGGGTGCTCAGAGCGGCGGCAACTTGCCGGTCAGATCCGTCAAGCGACTGACCAGAAACGGGGCTGGCCGGCAAGATGGAACCGACTGGCCAAATGCCTGGCCGGTCGCCCGGCTGTCAAAAGGTCTGGCGACAGCCGCACCAGGTGACGTCTTTCTGATCGGCGCCAGTCAAGATGACCGGACGGCCATCGCCATCGACCATGGGCAAATTGCGATCAAGACGTCGGGCAGCCAAGGGCATCCCATCACGGTCAGCGCCCTTGAGGGCGCAGGAGTCGGGGAGAGTGCGGATGCCGCGCCGCCCTCCTTCGAGAGCAGCGTGCCATGGACGATCGAGCGCGTTGCCCGTAGGAAAGGGTCTCCGTGCTACCTCGCCCTTACCAATGGTGCCTCTTACCTGCGGCTGACGGGATTCCAGGTAGAAGGCACGTCGGCGGATGGGTTGATGAAGTTTCGCGCGCGCAAAACCGGGTCGAACAGCTTCCAGGACGTGCAGATATCGGACATCGACGCCCGGAATGTCGGGCGGTTGATCGAAACGGACCGCAACGCCTTCGTGAGCGATATGCAGGTGGAGGATTGTCGCGCACGCGCCATCATGCGCGGCTTCGCGCGCTTCCACAATCTGTCGAATGCCGTCTTCCGACGCCTTGACCTGGATGCGGAAGGTATCGATGGGGGCGGCAAGAACGTTTGCCAGCTCATCAGCATCGGCAGTGGTGCGAACATCCTGTTCGAAGACGTTATCCTGAAGAATGCCGTCAATGCACGGTGGCTGGAGGATGGCAGCCAGGGCTATGTGCAAGGCGATGGCATTGTCTGCGAGCGGAAAACCAGCGACATCACCCTGCGCAAGTGCCATGGCAGCGGCATGGGCGACGCTGCCTTCGACCTGAAATCGACCAGGGTGCTTATCGAGGACAGTGGCAGCGACTCCTGCAAGTTCGGCGCACGTGTGTGGTCCGAGGGTGACAATATGATCCGGCGCAGCCATTTCCGGAACCCGGTGACACGCGGCAGCACCAAGGGGGCCTGTATCCAGGCCTCGGGAACACTGGTCATCCACGATACGATCCTGGCGGCGGGTGGAGATACAAGTGCCATCATGCTGCATCGACTGAAGACCGGCACGGCACCCGTCGTCCACATGTATGGCGGTGCCATCAACATTGATAATCAAGCGGCGCTGGCGCGATCGAGCGATGCCGGGACCCTGGAACTGCATGACGTCGCCGTCAACGGGACCCTGCGGAGTCGGCGCTATGATCTGAACAACAACGAAACGCGCTAGCGTGTCGTGCCGTCAGGTTGCCGGCTGCTTGGATGCCGGCGTCGGCGGCTGGTCTGCATGACCGAGGACCGGTCTTCGCCAGACGCCGAACAGAAGGAGTGCCGGGACAGGATGTTTAAGTGCCAGCCAATAGATGCCGATCGGGCCGAAGACACCGGAAAGGACGCCGACAAGGAACAAGACGTCCACACTCAGAGCAGGCGCCAGCTTGAGCAGGACGATGCGGCTACCTGCGGTAAAGAAGACGTGCAGCAGGAAGATGGCATAGGATTTGTCGCCGATGAAGGCCAAGGCGCGAGACTTGATCCGCCACAGGAAGAAGGAGCCGCAGGCGGACAATCCCACCAGGAAGCCGAACGCGCGCTTCGTGGGTTCGTTGAAGGTGACCGCATCCGTCAGGAGCAAGAATTCGATCGAGAACAGCGCCAAGAGAAGAATGGCTGCCAGAGCTCGGGCGGCCGGCAATTTTGACAATATTGCCATTCTGGTGATGGCTGCTGGCGCATGGCCGAGGAGATATCCGGCGATGAAGTAGGGCGCAAGATAGAGCGCCTTATAGGCGGAGAAGACGTCGGGCGACCACCTTGTCACGAAGACATAGCCGATGATGCAGGGTAGCCACAGCAGAGACATGGTCCGGACGCCATCCCCCTTCATCGCGAAACTCAGCAGATAGGACACCGCCATCAGGACGAAGGTTGCCTGCAGGTACCAGAAGTGTTCATAGGGCAGGAAGAAGATCTCGATATAGGACAGATGATCCCGGTCGAGCGGCACGACGAGATATTGAGTCCAGTAATGCAACGATCCGACGACAATCATCGGCAGAAGAAGACGTCGCGCCTTGCTCGATATCTTGCCGCCAAGTGCCGCGGAGTCACGCGCGTAGCAATTGAAGACGAAGCCCGAGATGAATGAGAAGAGCGGCATGCGCACGTCCACGAACATCCGATTGAGGAAGCTGTAGATGTGCTCCGGCGGCAGCTGCAGGCCGTTCAGGCTGGTATTGCCGATCACATGGTATGATACCAGGAGCAGACAGGCGATGCCGCGCAAGGTTTCGACATAGAGGATCTTGCTTGGCGGTCTCGTGCCTATCTCAGGTAACATGTGTCACACAAGCATTCAGTGCGTATAGATAGAACGGCAGGGAGTATCCGACATGGACGTCGCGCAGGATCTCGGCGCATCGATGCCCGCATGGCTGCTGTATCCAGTCACGCTGATGGTTATCTTGATGCTCATCTATCCCTTCTATCGGGCGCGCAGCGTCATTGGTGGGTTTGCCCTCTTTGCCCTCTGCTTTCGCTACATCGCCAACGCGCATCATGCCATTACCTTCAAAGCATCGCCCCTCGGCCTGTCCTGGAACGCCCTCGGGTCGTCTGCCGTGTTTCTCGTGGGGCTCTTGTTGATAAAAAAGCGCCATCTCTTGCTGAAGCAGATGATGCCCGTCTATTGCTTCATTGCCGTCATTGTGGTGAGCGGCATGGCGAACCACGATGTCCATGGCATCGTAGACGTTGTCGTCAAGTATGGCTATCTCGGTCTGATCACGATCGTGGTCTATGAGGGTCTGGATGATCTCGGCGAGAACAGGATGGCGGTTCTGCTGCTCTGGGCCTTCGTCATGCCATTTGTCCTTCAGGCTCTCTCGGTCATATTCGGCGTTATCAAGGCGAGCGAGAGCGACGGATCGGTCAGCTACATTGGCGGCTACAACCACGAAGCAGCGTTCTCGATCGTCCTGATGACATGCTTCGTCATCGCATGTTTTACAACGGGCATCAGACCGATCTTGCGCGGCGCTATCCTATGTATCTGCCTGGTTGGCATCCTCCTTGCGAACTACCGGACAGCTATCCTGGCATTGGCGCCGCTCGCCATCATTCAGTTCAACATGGATGTAATCGGTCGGTTCCCGCGCCAGCAACGCAGCATTGTCGCCGTCGGGGTGTTGCTGATCAGCCTGCCAGCATTCCTGGCGGTCGCATGGCTGCTGCGGGATCGCTTCCAGGACATATCGGTCGCATTGTCATCGCTGGACGACCTGATCAAGCGGCCGGCTGAATACTCCTACGAAGAAAGTCGACTTCTTTCCGGCCGACCATATATCTGGAGCAGCTATATCAGCGCATATATGGATGGCGGTACGCTCAATCACCTTGTTGGATTCGGGCCGGATGCCTGGATCGGGGTATTCGTCGCTTACGCACACAACACCCTTGTGTCAGCCCTTTATGAATACGGTATCTTCGGTGTATGCGCCCTTCTCTACCTATGGGGGGCGATGCTGTATACGGCGTTAAGGGTGAAGCATGGTCCGCGCGGCAAGCTTGTCGCCGCGCATGTCAGTTTCTTCCTGCTGAACATGGCGACGATGCCGCAATGGATGCTGGAGGGGGACATCCGTTATGGCGTTATCTGCGGTTATACCCTTTACTTCTACCTGCGACCGGTTCCCACGACGGTGACGGCACAACCGATGCCGACAATCACGCCAGTGCCGGAGATGCGGACTTCACGCGGCATGCTGGCGATAGACCGCAAGCGCTGATCAGCGCATCGTTTCGGCAAGGGCCTCAGCCTCTGCCAGCCCGCGGAAGTTCGGTTTGTCGAGCAACGCCTGATGGATTGTCGCCTTCGCTTTCTCCGACAGGCCCTTTTGCGACAGGGCCAGGGCATAGTGATAGAGAATCTGGGGATCATCCGTCTCCAATGCGGCAGCTTTTCCCAGAAGATAGACCGCTTCGTCGATGTTGCCGAGGCGCAGATGTACCCAACCGAGCGTATCTATCAGGATGGCATTTCCGCTGTTGCGATACTTTTCCAGGCTGTTGCGGGCCGTCTCCAAGGCCACTTTGTCGTCCGGCCAGACGTCCGCGATGAGCGCGGGAAGGTTGTTGGCGGCCACCATGCTGTCGGGCCACTTATTCAGTACCTGGACATATCTGGCCCTGGCGGAATCATACTGGGTGGCGAGCTCGTTGCCGATTGCAGCGCTTTCCTGAATGATACGATCGTTCGGAAAATGGCTGCCAGCCTCATCCAGCACTTCCGCCGCAGCGAGGTAGTCCATTTCCGTCTTCAGGAGGAGAGCCAGCGACAGGTAGGCCATGCGATTATTGACATTTGTGGCGATTGCCTGGCGCAGCAGCTGTTCGGCACCCCTCACATCTCCTCCTGCCTGACGGCGCGACGCCAACAATGTCAGCGCATCGGAATCCTGCGGGTTCTTCAGAATGCGTTCTCTCAACATCACCTCAGCGGCAGCCGGGTCGTCAGGTGGCCCCCCTGCAGTAGATGGGCCGGTATTCTCAATTGCGGCATAGGCGTTCATCAGTTTCGGTCCGATGATCGAAAAATCTCCGCCGGCATCCATGGCGAGGTTGAATGCAGTGACGGCACCCCGGAAATCCTTGCGCGCAAAGGCGGCTTCGCCAATGATCTCATGCCCTGAGGCCATGGTGGCGGGAGAGGCAAGAAGTGCACGGCCGATCACTTCACCCTGGTCCCACTTTTTCGAGTAGATGAGGAGTTGCGCCTTGCGCACGGAATAGGCGGGCCGGTCTGGTGCCAGCAGGATCGCGGCGTCCAGATACTGCAATGCCTCACTGGGTGAGGTTGTGGCGAGAAGACCAGCCAGTTGCAGCCGAGCGTCGATATTGCCGCGATCCAGCGCAGCTAGAGTTCGTAGCGTGCCAATCGCCAGTTCCTTCTCATTTACTGCGACGTAGATGCGGCCAAGGATGGCGAGGGCGATGGTCGAGTTGGGCACGTCCCGCAAGACGGCGCGGGCATCGGCGAGGCTGGCATCGAATTGGGAGTCGTCCAGCAGGACGGCAGCGCGCAACAGCAACGCACCGTGATTGTGTGAGTCTTCCTCGAGGATCGCGCCCAGTTGAGTGAGTGCGCTGTCTTTGTCGCCTTGCAAGAGGCTTGTCCGTGCAAGTTCCGTCCTGGCATCGAGCTTCTCGCTCGTCGTCGAAAGTGTCGCGACCAGGCTGTTCAACTGTCCACGAGCCTCGTCGAAGCGATTGAGCTTCAGGTACAGCTGCGCCAGAAGAAATCGATAGCGAGGATCTTCCGGGTATTTGTCCGCCAGCGCCTTTGTTTCATCGATCGCCTGCTGTGGTTCGACAGTTTGCTGGAGAAAATCTGCATAAACAGCGACAATTTGCTCAGCGTCGGTGCTGACCGCAATGGCGTTCCGAAAGAGAGCTTGCGCGGCTGGCAGGTCGCCAGCGGCGACGAGATGCGCAGCGAGGGGGGCGATATAGCGAATATTGGCAGGCTCGACGGTGGCAAGCTGCCGTAGCACAGCGTCGGCCTGTTTGATGTCTCCCTGGTCATGCAGGACCTTCAGCTTGAACCCGAGTAGCTGGGTGCTCCTCGGCATCGACCTCAAGCCGCCATCGACGACCCTGAGGGCGGCGGCAAGATCACCCTGTCGCGCACTTTCGCTGGCCAAGACGATCAGCGCGTCTTCATCGTTCGGCTTGCTGGTAAGCGCGGCGCGAGCTGCCACCCGGGCTGGCTCCAGCTGGCCCTTCATCAGGAGTGCCGCCGCCTTGATCGTCAACGCATCTGCTCGGTTTCCGTCAAGCTCGATCAGTTTCTCGGCGCGCATAAGGGCATTGTCCGGGTTTGCTGCCATCAGGGCAAATTTGCCAAGCCGCAGCAACGCGTCTCGATGGGTGGGGTCAGCGAAGGCAACTTCCTGAAAGGCTGAAACCGCTGCTGGGATGTTGCCTTGTTCTTCGAGAATGAGGCCGATGAAATACTTGGCTTCAATGCCGGCCGGATTGACCTGCAAGGCGTTCCGGAATTCAAGCGAAGCTTTCGCCAATTCGCCTTTCTTCATCAATGACTTGCCGTTTTCAAGGTAAGCCGCTTCACGCTCCTGTGGCGAGCTGCAGGCAGCCAGAAACACGATTATGGCCACTGCCAGGAATAGCGAGAAGGGAGGGTAGCGCATTTTGATCCCGAGGCTTTCTTTCTAGACCGGTGGCTGGGGCAAGATCGTCGCTGCCTTGATCGCTGGTCGAAGGGTCCATGTGGGGGTTTGAATGCTGAAGCTTGCAGGAAAGTTCCAGCCCACGGGGAACTTCGGTCGGGGGCACTTCCCCGCTGGCCCGCCGGGCTTGCTGCATATGCTTGTGCTGCGCTGCTAGGTGTAGCGTCGGCAAGCTGAGTAGATTCCGATCCTACTATTAGAGCTCCACCTGCCGTAGATCATCAAATGCGGCTGATCCGGGGGGGATTGGACGTGTGGCCCACATTAACTGCGCGAGAACACAATGAAACGATTGTTAACGCTACTGATTGCGGGGTTCCTGTTTCTGGGAGTGGCAGAAAAGCAGGCTGCGGCATCCAGCTTCGATCTGGGTACCGTCAGTGCGGGTGACTCAAAGTCGGGTTTCGTCGCCAATTTCGGCTCGAATATCACGAACTTCGATGATCAAATCTCCTTCTCCTTGGTAGACCTTGCGACATCGCTCGTCGGCTCCATCTCGGATTTGACGATTTTCTATGCAATCCCGTTGAATTCACTCAATTTCCAGCTCGACCTGTTCAATGCGGTCGATCCGGCGACCTCCCTGGGCACCTATGTCGACCCCGTCGGCACGGGCATCGAGTTCAGCTACCTCAATCTCGCCGCGGGCAGTTACTTTTTACGCGTCAGGGGTGACACCGGCGCACTGGGCAATGCCTACGAGTACCGAATTGACTTCAATGCAGTCCCGATCCCGCCAGCCTTGTTGCTCTTTGCGACGGCCCTGGGTGGTATGGGATTGGCGGCTTATCGTCGACGCAAAGTGCGGGCGTGAAATAAACGCCCTAGCGCCGACGTCTTGCCGTCTGATGATCTGAACCCTCGGGAGTTTCTCCCGAGGGTAATTCCTTTCGTACCCATATTGGCGTGAAATGTGTTGCTTAAGACGAGGGAAGAATTGAGGACAGCGAGCTCAGCGGCAGCCATGGGCCGTTTCCAGTGCTCCTGTTGACGTCTTCAAGCGGCCGAGGCCGCGCAACTAACTGCATGCCGGCGCGCAAGATAATGAACGATCCCCTCGCGGGCTGAGTAATGCATATGAAAGTGTCCACCCGAAGGTCATTGAGGCGGTGGTCGGTCGAAGGAGTTTGCCATGGAGCAGATTGAGAAAGCGTTGGCCAAGGCGAAGGAAATGCGCTACGGCGGTGGCGCCATCCCCCTGCCTATCCGGGAACATGCCAGTTCAGCGGTAAATGGCGTCACACCAGAATACACCGAGACCTTTGTTGTCGCCGCAGATCAAGTAAGATCGCAGGCACAAAGGCTTGTGGCGGATTCGATCGATCAGAAGGCGTCGCATGTCTATGGTCTTCTCCGTACGCAAGTCCTGCAGCGCATGAGAGCCCGGGGATTTTCGAGCCTGGTCGTCACCGGCCCGGCACTGGGTTGCGGAGCCAGCACCACCGCTGCAAATCTGGCCGTCGCCATTGCGCTCGATGTCAACCAGACCGTTCTCCTGGTTGATTTGAACTTGCGATCGCCGTCAGTCAGCAAGAAGTTCAATTTCGAACCTCGCGCCGGCATAGATGACTATCTGCGAAACCAGGCCACACTCAAGGATTGTCTGGTAAGCCCGCGAATCCCGCGACTGGTGATATTGCCGGCCCGGCGTGCCAACAGCGATGCTGCTGAGATCCTCAGTTCCCCGCGCATGACGGCGCTATCCCGGGAGCTGCGCAGCCGCTATGCGGATCGCATCATCATTTATGATGCTCCACCCTTGCTGTCGTCGAGCGATACGCTCGGTTTCCTGCCGAACGCCGACGCAGTTCTGCTGGTTGCGCAAAGCGGAAAGACGACAAGGCAGGAAATCGAAAAATCGGCCGAGCTGCTCAATGGAAAGGTGCTGCTTGGAACACTTATGAATGCGCACGGAGCCGCCTAGCAGCGCTTGGCTGACAGCGCCGGGAAAATCGGATCGGGACGAAGGCATGTACCAGAAATTCTTTGGCATGAGGGACAAGCCATTCTCCCTGCTGCCGGATCCCGCCTTTCTGTTCTTGAGCAAGAAGCATTCGACCGCACTGAGCATGCTGGAGTACAGCCTTGCCGGCCACGCCGGATTCTGCGCGATTACGGGCGAGATAGGGTCCGGCAAAACGACCCTGATCCGTGCGTTGCTGCGGCGCATCGGGCGCGATATCACGCTGGGGCTTATCTCCAATACTCATGCATCGCAGAAAAATATTGCGACCTGGGCATTGGCGGCATTCGGGCAGCAGGCGCCTGGCGGCAGCGAATCGGATGTCTATCGCGAATTGATGCAGTATCTCATCAACGAATATGCGGCGGGGCGTCGCTGCGTTCTGGTCGTCGACGAAGCGCAAAACCTGACGATCGAGTCTTTAGAAGAGCTGCGATTGCTATCCAACATAAACTCCGACAGTGATCTTCTTCTCCAGATCATCCTTGTGGGGCAGCCGGAGTTGCTAGAAAAGCTGAAGCGTCCGGAGTTGCGCCAATTCGCGCAGCGCATCAGCATCTCCTATCATCTAAAGGCACTCAGTTTCGAAGAGACTAAGATGTATATCAGTCATCGGCTGAACGTTGCTGGGGCATCTGGTGCTCTCTTCAGCGACATGGCAATCGGTGGTGTGCAATACTTTTCTGGCGGTGTGCCGAGAGTTATCAATTCGATCTGTGATATGGCGCTTGTCTATTGCTTTGCCGACGAGAAACGCGTCGTCGATCTCGATATCGTCTTGCGCGTGATCAGTGATCGACAGGCAAGTGGTCTGGCCAGTTTCGCAGGTGTGGGCCAACCGAAAGACCCGGATGTTGTATCTGGAATTTCCGGCATGGTGCAGAAGGCCGCAGCGTTGGCCGAAGCAACTGGGGCGAACCTCCCTGGGGCGGGTGCCGCGCAGGTTGATCCTGTGATGCCCCACACTGCATCTTTCGACCGCGCAGAGACGGCAAGCGACAGCGCGCCGCTCGAAGCTGGTGGCGCGTGGTCCGCGGCACTGGGCGTTGCCGGCGAAAAGGGCGCGCCGGCGCGCATCCGGAATTTTCAGGATCATCGGTTGGAGAAAATGCGTGCCACAGATGTGCGCCAGCGGCCGTCCTGGTTTCGCCGTACGTTTGGCGGCGCGGGATGAGCGTCGGTCAAACGATTGGTTTCGTTCGCTGACGGAAATACAGACTAGCCCTCATGCCAATTGGGTGTAGGCCCTAAGGAGGCTCTGCGCCGCATAAGCGCCTGGCCTGGTAGACAGAATGGTCAAAACCAAGAAGCGCAATGGGTTGGTTCTCCAGTGGAAACCGTGCCAGGAATTGCGTCGGACAATGTCGGTCTTTGCGGTCGACATCGCATGTTGGAAGACTTCCTGATTGAACAACCGCTTCAACAAGCGGCGGCTCTTGAGCGGCGCGCCATTGAGCATCGCAGCGATTGTTTCGCAGAGGCAGTGCCGACCTGCCGTTGAGCTGGTCCGCGTAACCATGTTGATCGAATCGCGGTAGTATATCGCCGTCCTGTCCGGCGCAGATGCGCAGATGTGCTTGTAGGCAACGCGTAACCAGAGATCCTTGTCGCCGCCCCGGCTACAACGACCGGCCGGAAAGAGTCCGCTTTCTATCAGGGCCTGGCGTCGAAAAGTCGAAGCCGACGTCCATATGGGGCATTCACCGAGATCGAGCCAGATCGCCAGTAGTTCATCGAGATGAAAATGTGCCGAGTCCTGGCTATCGCTCCGGCGGGAAAACCGGTCGCTGGCTTGCCGCCCGTCGGCATAGACGTTGGTGTAGCCAGCGAACACGCAAGCGAGATCGTCATGTTCATCAGTCACGATTACCTTGTGAAGCGAAGCCAAATGCCCGGGTAACCAGGCATCGTCGGCATCCAGAAAGGCGATCCAGTCAGCGTCCGCCGTCAGAATGGCGAGATTGCGGGCGGCATAGCCGCCCGGACCTGGTGTTGTTCGCTGGAGCACGCGTATCCGAGGATCAGTATAGCGCGAAGCTATTTCCAGGCCATTATCCGTTGAAGCGTCGTCGATCAGAAATATCTGCCGAGGGGGAAATGTCTGTCGTAACACTGAATCCAGGGCGCGGCTGATGTGCGGCCCTTTGTTGTAAAGGGGGATCACGACGGCAAAATCAGTCATTCATCCCTCTCTCAGGCGCGTCGCGGAACGCCGCCGCAGGCGATCCGAAACACCTCCGCGAGCGTGACCAGCGTAAGAACCGCAAGGACGCCGCCGACCTTGAGTTTTTCAGTTGGGGTCAGCCGCGCGTTGAAGAGCAGGAACTTTGCCTTGCCAGCAGCTTCCCGCGAACAGATCAGCAGCCATTGCAGCAGGGCCCAACGGCGACGCCGCATCATCCACCGGCCGCCGATGACGCGACGTCGCTTATGGACAAGTTCGTGCAGGGTGGCGCGCACCGGGTGCGACACGACCATGTCCGGTGCATAGACGATCTGTTGACCGCTCTCATGAATAGCCTGGGAAAGAGCAAAATCTCCCCCGGATTTCAGGGTGGCATCAAATCCGCCGTGGGAGGCAAGAACGCTGCGCGGGCTGATCCAGTTTGCGGTGAAACAATGGTGGTATTTGACGTTCTTTTCCTGATCGAAAGCATAGGTTCGTTCATACTGCTCGCAGGCGGCGCTGTAGAGGATGCTGTCGCGGAAGAGATCGATCCGGCCAGCGACGATGCCGATGGGGTGATGCGATTGCGCTGCGGCCATTCCTGCCGCCAGCCACTCCACGTCTGGAATGCAATCGGCGTCCGTAAAGGCAATGAACTGACCCCGCGCTGCGGCAAGTCCAGCATTTCTGGCCCGATAGGAGCCCGGCCGCGGCTCGGACAGGAGCTTGACACGGGGAAAACCTCTGACGATTTAGGCCGTGTTGTCGGAGGAGCCATTGTCGACCACCAGAACTTCGTAGGAGTCCTGAGGGTAGGACTGGGCGAGAACGGCGGTCAGGCACTTTTCTATGAGCGACGGACTGTTCCAGACCGGAATGATGACGCTCACAGAGGGCGGCGATGGTATCTCGACAGGCAAAATCTCACCGTTCTGGTTCCTGGCCAAAGCCTGGGGTCAGTGGTCGATCGACCATTACAGGCTCAGCCGTGACAATTCCGTATCGGTTGAAACGCCGGCAAATCAGTTACGTTCCTGCGGGAACGGATTTCTTATCCGGCGCGTTAAGGAGCGGTGACGCAACACCCTGGTTCGGCGTCACGGAACCATTTTGAAGGCATCAGTTATTGAGAATCGGATATTTGGTTGGCGAATTTCCCAAACTTTCAGAGACATTCGTTCTCGATGAAATCAAGGAACATGTCAGGAATCGCGTTGACGTTACGGTGATCTCTCTGCGCCGTGCCAATGTCAGGAACCTCGCCTATGCGAACATGGCCGGCATGGATCTTGACGTCATCGACGTCTTAACGAAACGGCGCTGGGCCTATCTCCTCGAACTGATCGGTCTCGGCGCGCTGTCAATGCTGGCCAAGCCGGTTCTTTGGCGCGTTGTGCTAGGCCATGGCTATGGAAGCATGGTCGAGCGCATGACAATCCTGGCACTCGCTTATCGGCTGCGCGATATCGAGCGCGCCGGACGGATTGACATCCTGCACTGCCATTTTGGACGCCAAGGTCGATATGCCGCAGTCCTTCGGCACCTGGGTATCCTGCGGGCACGGATTGTAACGACGTTTCATGGTTTTGATATCTCTTCAACCATCGCCCGGCGGGGCAGGCATCACTACGCGGAATTGTTCGCACATGGCGACCTGTTTCTGCCGATCAGCGACTATTGGGCACATAGTCTCCGCGAACTGGGATGTGATCCCGGGCGCATCGTGGTTCACCATATGGGGTCGAATGCGGCCCGACAAGCGACGAGGAGTTCAGGCCACCGCAAGAGGCTGTCCTTCGCCTTGTCTCCATCGGTCGATTTGTCGAAAAGAAGGGCTATTCATATTCGCTGCGAGCGTTGGCATTGCTGCGCGCGCGCCGTCCGGACCTATCATTCATGCTCAACATTGTCGGGGACGGGCCGCTAAGATCCGAGATCGAGGCCGAAGTGTCCGCTCTCGACCTTCACGATGTCGTTCATTTTCATGGCTCGCTGGCACATAGCGACGCTTTGGCCCTGCTCGACAAGGCGGCGATTTTCATTCTGCCAAGCATTACGTCGAAAAGCGGTGACATGGAGGGAATACCGGTTTCCCTCATGGAGGCGATGGCGCGAAGTGTACCGGTCATCAGCACGCGACATAGCGGCATTCCTGAACTCGTGGAAGACGGGATTAGCGGTCTGTTGACGCCGGAGCGGGATGTGCCGGCGTTGGCGGCTGCCGTGGAGCGCCTGATTGATCAGCAGCAATTGCGTGCGGAGTATGGCCATGCGGGGAGGCGCAAAGTCGTGGCGCAGTTCAATCGGCGTTCTCTCGGCATGCGGCTGTCGGACCTCTATCGCGCCTTGATGCCACAGGCGACGTGAATATCCGTGATGCAACCCAGGACGCACGCGGCCGTGCCTGGCGCAATTCTGCGTCCGATATGAACGCGGCATCTGGATAGTACTGAAAACGCCCAGGATGAAGATGCAAAAAGAAGACAGTCAGCCCAGAATGCGACTTGGCGCGTCCAGCGCTCGGGGCGCTATGCTGATGCTTGTCTCCCAGAGCGTCGTCTTCGGCACAAATTTTGTCGGCATAGCCATTCTCGCTCGCCTTTTGCCGCCGAGTTTATTCGGCATCATGGCGATGGCCGCCACCGTGTCCAATTTCATCATGATGTTCCGGGATTTCGGCCTGACGACGCCTGTCCTGCAGAGGAAAGTGCTGTCGCAGGATCAACTCTCGGCACTCTACTGGATGAATGTCGCCTTTGGTCTGACCCTCACCGCACTGACAGTCGCTGCCGCACCGGCGATCGCGTGGTTCTACAGCCAGCCGGACCTGACGCTCGTTATCAGCGTCCTGGCGAGCGGCTTTCTGATTGGGACAACAGGGGCGATGCAGGACGCATTGTTGCGCCGGGACATGAGGTTTGGTGCGATCGCCATCATTCGAATTGTCTCGTCGCTGTTCACACTAGTCGCCGGAGTCACGGCGGCCTTCCTGGGGTACGGGATCTGGGCGCTCGTTATCATGCGCCTTGTTCAACAAGCCCTGCTGGGACTTGGCTGCTGGGTTGCCAGCGCCTGGCGGCCGAGCCGATTTAGGCGCGGGACAGAAATTCGGTCGCTGATCGGCGTCGCCGGGCATGTCACGGGATCTCAGTTGGCGACCTATCTATCCCGCAATACCGACAACATCCTGATCGGATGGCAATGGGGCGAACTGGCCCTGGGCTTCTATGACCAAGCCTATAAACTGCTGATGCTGCCGATGCAGCAGATCGGCATGCCCATTAACAGTGTCATGCTTCCCCTGCTCAGTCGGCTTAGCGATGAGCCCGTCTCATATCGTACCGTCTATCTGCGTGTGACTGAAAAGATCGTCATGCTAGCGATGCCGCTCAGCTGCCTGATGTTGGTATTGCCTGAGACGATCGTCCGCGTTGCATTGGGACCAAACTGGATGGCCGCCGCGCCGGTTGTCGCCTGGCTCGGTATCGCCATGATCTATCAGCCGCTGGCTTTCACGACGAACTGCCTGCTGATTTCGCAGAACAGGTCCGGTGAAATGCTGCGCAACAGCCTCATCAATTCGGGCCTGTCCGTCCTTTCGTTCATCGTCGGTCTGCCTTTCGGACCTGTCGGTGTGGCCGCATCCTACGCGGTCTGCGGGCTCATTCTCCGAACGCCGCTGACGCTTTGGCTGGTTGGAAGGCGGGGATCGGTCACCACCGCCGACCAGTACAGGCTGCTTGTGCCAACGGTCTGCTCGGGCAGTGTTCTTGCTGCGACCTATCTCGGACTGAAATCGAGTGCTTTCTTTCACGACCAGCCATTCCTGTTGCTGACCGTGGCCGCGGTAGTCGCCTTGCCTGTTACGGCCGGTGCGTTGGCCGCACTGCCATCGGGGCGGGCGATGATGAAGGACTCTCTCGTAATGGCGCAATTGGCGTTGGCTTCATTGAACAAGGGCGGTACCCGTATATGACTTGCGATCTGAAAATCACAAACCGCTCCGGGTCGGTATGAAAGTCATCATCACGAATACCACCTTGGTCAATGGTGGCGATGCGGCCATCGTGTTTGCGATGATCGAAATGCTGCGCCACACCTTCGGCCAGGACACGGTAGTCAATGTGCTCGATTCGATGGCGACGACGACGCGGAGGTACTACCCGGAATTGGAGATCAGCCAGCTGATCAGTATCCAGCCACGCGCAACAGGTGGGCGTGCATCGCGGCTCCTGACACGCTTAGGGCGACGTATCTCGCGGCTCCGCGTGGCAATTGCACTTGGAATGCTGAGCCGCGGGATGGATATCTCCCGTCTCGTCCTTTCGAAGGACATGCGTCTCGTCTTTCGCCACTATGCCGATGCCGACATGGTGATCTCGGTCGCCGGCACCTATCTTGTCGACAACTATGATATTTCGCCGAGATTGCGCGAGCTGGACGTTGCCATGGCCTATGGCAAGCGGCCACTATTCTACACGCAATCACTGGGGCCGTTTGAAAAGCGGCAAATGGGAGAAATGCTGACGGCCTATTTCGACAGAGCGCCGTTGATCCTCCTGCGTGATGCGCGGTCAAGATCCAGTGTCGAGGCGCTGGGCGTGGATCCCGCTAAAATCCACGTCCTGGCCGACTGCGTGTTTGGCCTGGCCCAGGCGGGAAGGCTGGCAGCCGCAGAGAATCGGCAGGGACCGGTGCGTCGGGTTGCCATATCGGTGCGCGACTGGCCGTTCTTTCGTGACGGCGCATCCGCGGCCGGCATGGAGCGCTATATCTCCGGCGTCGCGAAGGCGGCTTAGCTCCTGATAGAACGATACGACTGCGACATCGTCTTTATTTCCACCTGTCAGGGAATAGAGGAATACCAGGGTCAAGATTCGATGGTTGCGTCCCGAATCGCCGCCTGTATTTCCCCCCGGATAGCTGACGGTCGGGTTCTTGTTGACCATCAATTTCACAATCCACTCGATCTCCTGGGGGAACTTGACCGTTTCGACGCTGTCATTGCCACGCGCATGCATATGGCAATTCTGGCCTTGGCAGCGGGCGTTCCCGTACTACCGATTGCCTATGAGTTCAAGACAGTGGAACTCTTTGCGCGCCTCGGCATGGCGGATTGGGTCACGGCCATTGAAGACGTGAACCCGGAAAATTTTCCAGCGACGGTGCAGGGCTTCATCGACGCCTTGCCGGGCAGCCGAAAGCAGCTCTTCGTCGCAGTCGGGAAGGAACGTCAATTGGCCCTGTCGGCAGGACCCCTGTTACGGTCGGCCGCCAGCCAAGCGCGGACGGCGGCCTGACATGGTGAAGGCGCGCCCCGATTTTCCGGAAAGCCGGACAAGCATCGTCTTTGTCATCAATTCGCTGGCGGGTGGTGGAGCAGAGCGGGTCATGAGCACTCTGCTGAAGGCGTCATCGTCAGAAGCGGCAACGCGAGACCTGCATCTCGTCCTGCTGGATATCGAGCCATCGGCCTATAGCGTGCCGGATTGGATCACGTTGCACCAGCTGGACGGGCGACATGCTCTGTGGCGCAGCACATGGCAGCTGCTTGTTCTGCTCCGTCGTTTGCGACCGCAGGCCATCGTGAGCTTTCTCACCCGTGCGAACGTGGCGTCGATCCTTGCTGGGCGCGCTCTGCGGTTGCCAGTGGTAATCAGCGAAAGGGTCAATACGACAAGCCATCTCGGAAGTGGGTGGGGTGGCAAACTGGCGCGGATGTTGGTCAAGCGCTGCTACCCATGGGCTGGCAGGATCATCGCTGTTTCACCTGGCGTCGGCGAGGATCTCCACCGTGCATTCGGCCTTGCCAGAGAGAAGGTCGTTGTTATTGCCAATCCGATCGACCTCGACGAGATCGAGCGGCAAAGCAAAATGGGTGATCCTCCCCCCGTCACAAGACCCTATGTCATGGCAATGGGAAGGCTCGTCGCCAACAAGAATTTCGGTATGCTGATTGAAGCCTATGGCCGTGCGAATCCGGAAGCCGACCTCCTCATTCTGGGCGAAGGACCGGAACGCTCGTCATTGATCAAGCGGATCGCCGAACTGGGACTGACGGACCGAGTTCACCTGCCGGGATTTTCGCGCAACCCCTTTGCCATGCTGCGGCGGGCACAATCGTTCATCCTGCCGTCGAATGCCGAGGGCTTTCCGAACAGCCTGCTTGAAGCGATGTCCCTGGGTGTGCCCGTTGTATCTACCAATTGCCGTTCGGGCCCGGCCGAAATCCTGGCCGACATGCCGCGGGAAGCCGTCGCGCCAGGCGTGGTTCTCGCCGAGCATGGGATCCTCGTTACGTGCGATCATGTGGCCGACATGGCATCGGCCATGCAGGCCATGGCCGATCCGGAGCGACGCCAGGCATATGGGCACAAAGCCACCCGGCGAGCGGCCCAGTTCAGTGTTGGACGAGCCAGAGAGGCCTATTGGGAAATCATACATGCGGAGCGGATGCATGCTGGTAACTGTTGACCGGCTACGTGTGGTCTGGTGGTCGAAGTCCGAGGGTCGCGGCCACCGGGAGCATGGAAGATGACGAAATACCGGGCTGATATTGATGGCCTGCGCGCGATCGCCGTCCTCGCTGTTGTGATCTATCATCTTGATGCGGCGGCATTCGATCGCCGGATCTTTGCAGGCGGGTTTGTCGGCGTCGACATCTTCTTCGTCATATCCGGCTATCTGATCACCGGGCTGATCTACGGCAGTATTGCGGAAGGCCGCTACTCCATTGTCGAATTCTATGTTCGTCGAGCACGCCGGATTTTCCCGGCCCTGTTCTTCATGTTCGCCGTCTGCGCCGCCTTCGTTCTGATATTCTGCCTGCCAAATGTGACGGATCAATTCAAAGACAGTCTGATTGCGTCGACTTTCTTCTTCTCGAACATCCACTTCTATCTGACAGCGGACTATTTCGCGCCAGGTGCCGAAACGCAGCCGCTTCTGCATACATGGTCGCTGGCGGTGGAAGAGCAGTTCTACATTTTCTTTCCATTGTTGCTTATGCTCATCTCGCGATTCTCCGACAAGGCGCGGAAAAACTGGCTTGTCGGTATCACGGTAGCATCCTTCGCCGTGTCGACTTGGCTATTATGGACGGACCCATCGGGCGCGTTCTACCTGCTGCAGGCCCGGGCCTGGGAGTTGCTGATCGGCGCTCTGTTAGCAATCGGCGTCTTCCCGGCAGTTCGCAACGTCAAGCTGGCGGAAACAATTGTCGCGTCAGGATTGACTCTTATCGCCGTCAGTGTCCTGTTCTACTCGGAGCACGTACTGTTTCCCGGGCCGGCTGCTTTGTTGCCATGCATTGGTGCCGCGCTGATCATCCATGGCGGTACGCATGCAATACCGGTCTCGACGCGCTTGCTCGCGATCCCGCCCATGCGCTTTATCGGCCTGATCTCCTATTCGCTCTACCTCTGGCACTGGCCCATCAACGTCATCATGAAGTTCGCCGGATTCTGGTACATGTGGGATACGGATGCGAGATCGTTCAAGCTGGCGGCCCTGTCGCTCAGCTTCCTGGCGGCTGCTGCGTCGTGGTACTTTGTCGAGCGTCCGTTTCGCAGGGGCACATCCTCGAAGGCCGGCAATGCCTCGGTCCTGCTAACCTCTGGCGGAATCATGGGAGCGTTGGTCCTTGCAGCCGTGATGATGACAGCAATCAGCGAGCGGGTATGGAGCCTGCCGCCGGACGCAAAGCGCATTCTTGAGGTGGTCAATCAAGGCACAAATCGGGTGGGCACCTTCAAACCTGTTTCCTCTCAACCCGCAACGATGACGTTGCGCTGTTCGACACGAAGGATTGCCTCCGACTGTCACCGTCGCAGCAAGACTTTATTGTCATCGGGGACAGTCAGGCCAAGGATCTGGTTTCCGGGTTGAAAGTGGTCAATCCGGATATCAACTTTCTTCAGGCCACCTCGTCAGGATGCAAGCCAGTATTAGAGCAGGCAGGTGAAAAGCGTTGCCGGGAGCTTATGGATATGATTTTCCATACGTTCCTGCCGAACAACCGGGTCGATACCATTGTCCTGGCGGCACGCTGGAAGCCGGAAGATCTACCTTTCCTGAAGGTGACCTTGTCGCGTCTCACGGAAGGTGGCGAGAATGTTATCGTTTTCGGGCCACGGGTTGAATACAAGCACGATCTACCCTGGATACTGGCGCTCAGCATTCTGAAGGACAATATGTCTCTTATCGATGGCAATCGCAGAATCGAACAGAAAGCAACGGATGAGCTGTTTCGTCGCGAGCTGGCCGGCATGAATATTCCCTACTTCTCGCTTTATCAGGCGATCTGCGCGGATAGTACATGCCGCACCACCGACGACGCCGGCACACCATTGGCTTTTGACTACGGGCACTTTACCGATGGTGGCTCGATCTTCATCGCGGACAAGGTCAAGGCCTGGGGTGGCTTCAAGTGAGATGATCGGTCAAAATCCGTCCCAGCCCCAGGTTGGTAGCGCGTATTTGACGGACAGGAACACGGTATTGGACGTGGCCGCATCACCGCCGTCTTCGTATAGCTTGTAGCGATAGCGGTATTCGGCGATGAGGCTCAACTCTTCTGTCAGGAGCCAGGACGGGGACGGCCGAACAGAAGCGTAGCGCGACTCACTGTTGTCGGATCGGGTATCGCTCTCCAAGCCGGCATAGTCATAATTGTCTACATAGTCGACATCGAGTGCGAACGCTGTATAGGGCGTTAACTGATGATTGAGACCGAATGTGGCGCGGTTGCGCGTCACTTGTTCGCCGTCGCTGGAAGGCTCGGCGTCATGTGAAAGCGACATCTTCAGCGCGGTTTGATCGGCGAGTTGATACTTGGCATTGAACTTCAGCCGGTATCCAAGGCCCCCATCATTGTTCGTGTCGGTGGCGCCCTGGTCTTCCAGGCTGTAGCCGAGGCCAACCGAGCCACTGACCGCCAGCCGTTCCGACGGGGCGTAGGCGTATCCCGCCAACGCACTCAGTGTGTCGGAGGCCTGGTCATTCGTGCTGTCGGGATCGAAGTGAAAATAGCTGAAATTGGCGGTAAGCCGGTCGACTTCACTGAGCTTGTGGCCGTAATCGACGGTCGACCCGAAGTATCTATAGTCGGTCTTTTCCGACCCATCATAGGTTACCGATCGATAAAGCCCACCCAGCACGACCTGATCGACGGGGGAAAGAAGATAGGTCCAGCTAGGGTGAACATCCCACGAAGTATAATGGACCGGCTCATCGACGAATTTTCCGGTCTCATCCATATCGGAGGTCAGGTTGGTGTCGCGGATGAAGCTGCCACTGACGCCGAGGGAGCTACGGTCGGTAAGGGCCTTGCTTGTCTTCAGGCGCAACGACTGGTCTTGCGAGTTGAAATCCGTGTGATCCAGGTACTCGGAAAACTCAAACTGTCCATCGAGACTAAAATCGAATGTCGGGGACGTCCGTTGCAGCCGCAAGGCCGGCGTGGTGACAGAAGCGAAGTCACTGATCTCGCTCTCCCGCCCCAACAACAGATTGTCGCCGTAAAGAACCTGCTGCGTCAGACCCGTGTCCAGTTTCCATTCCTGGGCCTCACTGGCGCTGCAGAAACAGAGCGATGTCAGCCCGGCAACTACTCCAAGAATGACGCCAGGTTTGGGTAGCGCAACATATCCGGGCGGCCGTTCCACTAGAAACCGAACCCGCCCTGCGGAACCACGACGACGTCTCCACTTTGCAGCAGTATATTGCTGTCGAGTTTCTCGCCGTCCTCAATAACGGAATAGTCAAACAGTATAGCCGTCTGCTTGCCCGTGGTATCGCGCCTGAGAATTTTGATTTCGTCCTTGTCGGCGAAAGGCGTCAATCCACCAGCCATGCTGAGGGCCTGCATGACGTCCAGTCGGGTATCGAAGGCAAATGTGCCGGGCTGTTTAACCTGGCCCACCACCGAGATCGAATTGCCACTGGCTTTGCGCATGGAGACGGTAACTTCGCTGTCGGTCAGGTTCGGAAAATACTGACTCTTGCGGAGGCTGTCTGCGACCCTCGTTTGAAGCTCCTGCATGGTAAGGCCGAGAGCCTTCATGTTGCCGACCAGGGGAAAGGAAATCCAGCCATCCGGCTGCACGGTCACATCCTCATTCAAATTCTGTTCGCCATAGACAGAAATGTGAAGGAGATCTCCCCCGTTGATGTGATAGGCCTCTTCGTCAGCCCAGCTGGAGAGAATGCCGGCTGCCATGAAGGAAATCACCGCGATCATAAGTGTCGTTAGCCTGGTTGACATTGGAGCCTTCTTGACCGCGTCTCGGTCTTTGTTGTGGGTCGATGATGTGTCGACAATCGTCGCCAAGGTATCGCCGATATCATGGGCAAGCAAACTATCATCTCGACGTGCACTGCTATCTGCTCAGCTTGCCGGGCCGGAAACACGTGCCTCAGTCAATCGGTATGAGTAGTGTCTTCACGAGATCGCACATGTCGCCAGCAAGCATGTGCATAGTCGGGTGAAATGCCTGCTTCCGCCTAAGTAGATTCCGACCCTGCTCCAGATAGTGAGTCGTACGGTAAGGTCCGAGATAGCGCGTCCCAAGACAGGAGCATCGTCCCTAAGACTGGTGCTTTCCTTCGCTGCAGCACAAACATTCTTGCGTCGTCAAGATGCCGTCGTTGCCGAAACTTGGATACTTAATTTTGAGTATTTGGAATGTCAGGTACCGCAATGCTGCAATTGCACTCTACGCCGAAACGACGTCTCGAACCAGCATTTTCGGGTAAAACGCACGAACCGCGGCCGCTTCCGTTAAATCGCAGCCGTCTGATCCCGCGCGATCCAAATCTTGGAGGTGTCCTGCTCGCGATTTGTGACATCAGCGTTGTGCTGAGTTCGATCGCTGCGGTCGCGTCCGTGATGACGTATGTGGATGCCAAGCTGCTTTCCACCAACCTCCCGTATTTCTTTGTTATCAGCCTGTTGAGTGTGTTCCTGGGGCACGCCTTCGCGCAGTCCTACAAGGGCGATAACCTCTCGCGCATTTCCAAAACCACGCGAGTGAAGTTCATCGTCAAACCGACGATCTTGACTGGCCTTGCTATATTGTTTTCCTGCGGCGTGAGCACCCTTCTCGATCATGGCATTCTATCGGTTGGTGAGAGCCTGTCGGCACGAGACCTCATTCCGGAGGTCTGTCTTGTGGCCTTGGCGTCGGCCTCCGTCGGCATCGAGCGGGCGGCCATCTACGGCTTTCTCAGACGCCTGCAAGCATCCGGGCAGCTGTGCACCAATGTGGTGCTGTTCGGCGCAGACACCATTGGCCAACGCTTGATGCAGGTCATTCGCGATGATTATGCGGATTCTGTACAAGTTCGTGGCGTCTTCGACGATCGCGTACAGCGGGTCCCGGACCAAATCCATGGCATCCCTGTCGACGGCGGAATTGAACATCTGATCGCGCTCGTGCAAAACACGCCAACGATAGACAAGGTCCTGGTAGCCTTGCCGATGCATGCCGAGGCGCGAATTTTGCACCTGTTGCACCGATTGCAGCATCTCCTTGTTGATGTCGCGCTGGTGCCTGAGCTTGTCGGCGTTCGAATTGACAAGCAGGTAATACGTGGCGTGCATCCGCCGATCCTCAGTATCTGCCGCAGACCATTGTCGGACATCGATATCCTGATAAAGCGCTGCTTCGACTTCACAGCTGCGCTTGGTGGATTGATCCTGTTGGCACCGATATTTGCCGTGGCAGCCATCGCGATGAAGATAGATAGCCCGGGGCCGATCTGGTTTCGCCAGCCGCGCATGGGGTTCAATAACAACCAGTTTGACGTCCTCAAATTCAGGTCGATGTATGTCGATTGCGCGGATATTGGCGCCCGGCAGCAGACAAAGCGGAACGATGCCCGCGTAACCAGAGTTGGTGCCTGGCTGAGACGTACAAGTGTTGATGAACTGCCGCAGCTTCTGAATGTTCTGCGCGGCGACATGTCTCTCGTAGGACCGCGCCCCCATGCGCTCGGCATGCAGGTCGGCAATCATTTATGTGATGAGATCGTGCGTGGCTACGCCGTCCGTCATCGCATGAAGCCGGGCATTACCGGTTGGGCACAGGTCCGCGGCCTGCGCGGTGCTATCGACGTGCCATCCGCACTTGAGGCGCGCGTCCAGCATGACATCTATTACATCGACAACTGGTCTTTCTTCTTTGATATCCAGATACTCATTTTGACAGTCGTTGAATTGATAAGGCCAAGAAACGCGTTTTGATCAAGGGTGTGAGTGCGGTCGGCCGATTTCGCCAAAAGTGCCTCATGCTGAAGCAATAACTTCAAAAGTCATGAGGGTATTATGAAGATTGCCGTTATCGGCACCGGTTATGTCGGGCTCGTTTCCGGCGCCTGTTTCTCGGAGTTTGGCTTTGACGTCGTCTGCGTCGATCAGGATCGGCAGAAAATCTCCCAGCTGCAAGAAGGCAGAATTCCCATTTATGAGCCCGAGTTGGACGGGTTGGTAAAGACCAACGTCGATCGAGGGCGTTTGGCTTTCACAACAGACCTCGATGCAGCTGTCGCGAATGCAGATGTCGTCTTCATCGCAGTCGGAACACCAAGTCGCCGAGGTGACGGCCATGCCGACCTAACTTATGTCTATGCCGCAGCTGAAATGATTGCAAAACGGATCACAGGCTATACCGTCGTTGTCACAAAATCGACGGTCCCGGTTGGAACCGGGCGAAAGGTTGCTGAGATCATGAAAGCCGCCAATCCGGCTGCGCAATTCGATGTGGTATCGAATCCGGAATTCCTCAGGGAAGGCGCTGCGATCAATGATTTCATGCGTCCGGACCGGGTCGTCATCGGGTGCGAGACGGAGAAGGCGCGCTCCGTCATGAAGCAGCTGTACCGGCCACTTTTCCTGATCGAGACTCCCATCCTGTTCACGAGCCTAGAGACAGCAGAGCTGATCAAATACACCAGCAACGCGTTTTTGGCGATGAAGATCTCCTTCATCAATCAAATCGCCGATCTGTGCGACAAGGTGGGCGCAGATGTTCATGACGTCTCGCGCGGCATGGGTCTCGATGGTCGTATCGGTCCAAAATTCCTTCATCCTGGCCCCGGCTATGGCGGCTCCTGCTTTCCGAAAGATACATTGGCGTTGATGAAGACCGCGCGGGACGTCAACGCACCTCTGTCGCTGGTTGAAGCAACTGTCAGCTTCAACGATGCCCGAAAACATCAGATGACCGATCGGGTCGAAATGGCCGTCGATGGCGGCCTCTCAGGGAAGACGGTCGCGGTGCTTGGGTTGACCTTCAAGCCGAACACCGACGATATGCGGGATGCGCCCAGTCTGGTTATCGTGCCGGAGCTGGTGGCGCGCGGGGCCACCGTCCAGGCGCATGATCCAGTTGGCATCGAAGAAGCGCGAAAGCACATGCCGGGCATCCGCTACTGCGAAGATGCCTATGACACTATGGCAGGTGCCGATGTGCTGGTTATCCTGACCGAATGGAACAGCTATCGGGCGCTTGATCTCAAGCGCATGAAGGGTCTCATGAAAGCCCCCAATGTGGTGGATTTGCGCAACATCTATCAGCTTGCCGAAATGGCACAGTGTGGATATCGCTATGTCAGCCTGGGACGACCGCAGGTTAATTGACGGTCGTTCCAAGGAAGGCGCCAGCCGTCCTTTCCTGTAACGACAGTGACATCTTATGTGCTAGAGATCAGCTCAGAGGTTGACTGCTACAACGTAGACCCCCGGGCAATGCATTGAAGGGTCTGGCCTAGAGAACTATGGTTCTCAGCCATGGGGGCGGCGATTATCGGGTCTCTTGTACCGGGGATGAGGGGCTGCGGCGGCTGTTCATAGAATTGCGGCGACATGATCTGAACGCCGTGTTCCTTGAAGGCATCCTGGATGACACCAAGCCTCGCCGTGCGTGGGATCGTCATCAGGTCGCTGACCAGCAGGACGGCGCAGGGAAGGCCCCCGGAGGCGAGTAGAGCGGCGAGGTGATCAGTTGGCAAAGGCGGCAGGGACAAGGCGAATTGAGGGCTTGCAGGTCGCAAAGGAAGGCTACCCCCCAGCTGTCGCCGATGGACCTCAAATCATAAAGCCGTTGGTAGGACTACTCGCGCGCCCGGGATGAGATGTTCCAGGCGACCGGTACTTTCTCGGCCCCCTGGTATGTGGCACAGCCCGCGATACTAGACGGGGGAGTCTCAATTTCATCACGCATCTACTGAGCCTGGTGCCCTATGATGAGGCGAAACGCCAGAAGATCAGCCTGCCCAAACGGCAGCCTGCAAAGGGCTATTGGGACCCGCAATATGTTTCCAAGAATGTGCCAGAGACGTTCTGAGGCCATGGGTGTCTCAAATCGGGGCGGCGCACAGGCGAAGAGCGGCGGTACGTTGCGGTAACGACCCCTCCCTTGCGCCCCGCGCGGGAGTACTTTGATCAAGCATACTGGCCTGAACCAGCCGGATGGGGAGAAATATCATGAGCGTTGCGAGCACCACGGAAGTCGAGGCTGTCCAGCCGCCACGGTCAGGCAAGTTGACCTTGCTGCCGCTCATCGCTCTCGTCGTCGGCTCGATGATCGGCAGTGGAGTGTTCAACCTCCCCTCCGACATGGCGGGGGCGCCTCGCCCGGCGCCATCATCATCGGCTGGCTGGTGACCGGATTCGGCATGCTGATGCTGGCCTTCGTCTATCAGAGCCTTGCCGTACGGAAACCCGCGCTCAACGCTGGCCCCTATGCCTATGCCCGCGCGGGCTTTGGCACCTATATCGGATTCAACAGCGCCTGGGGCTATTGGCTGAGTGCTTTTCTCGGCAACGTCGCCTATGCCGTCGCCATCTTCTCGGCTCTATCCTATTTCTTTCCGATCTTCGGCGGCGGCAACAATTTGCCCTCGATCATCGGCGCCTCCTTGTGCCTGTGGCTGGTCCATCTCCTGGTGCTGAAGGGTATCAAGCAGGCTGCCTTCATCAATGTTGTGACGACGCTGCCCAAGCTGGTGCCGCTGATGCTGTTCGTGCTGGTAGCGATCGTCAGCTTCAATCTCGACAAGATCACCTTCGACTTCTGGGGCCGCGGCGGTGTCGACGGGGCGGCTGATCTGGGCTCGCTCCTGGAGCAGGTCAAGGGCACCATGCTGGTGACCCTGTGGGTGTTCATCGGCATCGAGGGCGCCAGCGTCTATTCGGCCCGGGCCGCCAAGCGCTCTGATGTCGGGCGGGCGACGGTCATCGGCTTTTTCGGCGTGCTCGGCATCTATGTGCTGGTGTCGATCCTGGCGGCGGGCATCATGATCCAGCCGGAGCTGAGCGGTCTCAAAGTGCCTTCCGTGGCCGGCGTGTTCGAGACACTGGTCGGTCCCTGGGGAGCCGCACTCATCAATCTCGGCCTCATTCTTTCTGTCGGTGGGGCCTTCCTGTCCTGGACACTGCTTTCTGCCGAGATTCCCTATAGCTGCGGCCAGGATGGGACCTTTCCAAAATGGTTCGGCATCGAGAGCCGCAATGGCGTGCCGGCCAATTCGCTGTGGGCAACCAATTTGCTCGTTCAGGGTTTCCTTGTACTCAGCCTGTTTTCGCAGAGTGCCTATCAATTCTTCTACTTCATCGCGTCGGTCGCCATCCTGCCGCCCTATGTGCTGTCAGGGGGATATGCCCTGAAACTTGCCGTGACCGGCGAGGGCTATGCCGACGGCAAGGGGAATCGCAGCCGCGACCTCATCGTCGGCCTGCTCGCGACCCTCTACGGCCTGTGGCTGATCTATGCTGCCGGGCTCACCTACCTCCTGATGTGCACCGTGCTTTTCGCACCCGGCATCCTCGTTTATGCCAAGGCGCGACACGAACAGGGTGTCAAAGCCTTCACCGGCGGGGAGCTGCTGATCGCCATCGTCATCGGCGTGCTGGCAATTGTTGCTGCCTGGCTGATGTGGATCGGGACAATCAGCCCTTTGTGACAGGAATTCGGCGGACGGCAGCGCCGACCCGCCCCAATCGGGAGTGATGAGCCATGCGGACATTGGGCGTTCATTCGGAAGTGGGCAAGCTGCGGACCGTGATGGTGTGCAAGCCGTCCCTGGCGCATCAGCGCCTCACGCCGGCAAACTGCCACGAACTTCTCTATGACGATGTCATCTGGGTGCATGAGGCGCAGAGGGATCATTACGACTTCACGCTCAAGATGCAGGAGCGCGGCATCGAGGTGCTGGAACTCCATGAGATGCTGGCGACCACGCTCGCGGATAAAGTGGCGCGGAACTTTGTGCTCGACCGTCGCGTGACGGTGCATTCGGTCGGCGTCGCCATCAGCGGCATTATTCGACCCTGGCTGGACGAGATGGATCCACAACTGCTGGCGACGCACCTCATCGGCGGCATCGCGGTCTCGGACCTGCCGGATAGTGCCACGCGCAAGATGATGGTCGAGGCCTTCGGGGTCAGCGATTTCATCCTGCCGCCGATTCCCAACACCTTGTTCCAGCGCGACTCCTCCTGCTGGATCTATGGTGGCGTCACCGTCAACCCGATGTACTGGCCGGCACGCCAGCCGGAGACGCTGCTGCAGCGCGCGGTCTACAAATTCCACCCCTTCTTCAAGGATGCCGATTTCAAGATCTGGTGGGGCGATTCCGACGAGCCGTTCACCGGCGCTTCGATGGAAGGCGGCGACGTCATGCCGATCGGCAAGGGCATCGTGCTCATCGGCATGGGCGAGCGCACGACGCACCAGGCGGTGGGGCAGGTCGCCCAGCAATTGTTCAAGCACAATGCGGCGACCCGGGTCATTGCCTGCCTGTTGCCGAAAAGCCGTGCCGCGATGCATCTCGACACCGTCTTCAGCTTCTGCGACCGCGATCTTGTCACCGTGTTCCGCGAGGTGGTGGACCAGATCCGCTGCTACAGCATCTACCCTGAGAACAATGAGGTTGGCTTCAAGGTAAGCCCTGAGCCGAAGCAGATGCTGGAAGTGGTGCGCGAGGCGTTGGGCCTCAAGGAACTGCGGGTGGTGGGCACCGGCGGCGACAGCTTTGAGGCGGAGCGTGAGCAGTGGGATGACGGCAACAATGTCGTGGCCTTGGAGCCGGGCGTGGTCGTCGCCTATGACCGCAACGTCTATACCAACACGTTGCTGCGCAAGGCGGGCGTCGAGGTGATCACCATCCGAGGTGCGGAGCTCGGTCGCGGGCGTGGCGGTGGCCATTGCATGACTTGCCCGATCTGGCGCGAGCCCGCCTACTGACTTCCTGCTGAACCCGTTCTTCGGAGATTCGCCATGAGCTTCAATCTGCGCAACCGTTCGCTCCTCACGGTGCAGGACTATACGCCGCGGGAATTCCGCTATCTGCTCGATCTCGCCCGCGACCTGAAGCGAGCCAAATATGCCCGCACGGAGCAGCGGCATCTCGCCGGCAAGGAGATCTGCCTCATCTTCGAGAAGACCTCGACCCGCACGCGCTGCGCCTTCGAGGTGGCGTGCCACGACCAGGGCGCCAATGTCACCTATCTCGACCCCCAGGGTTCGCAGATCGGGCACAAGGAATCCTTCAAGGACACCGCGCGAGTACTGGGTCGCATGTATGACGCGATCGAGTATCGTGGCTCGGCCCAGGAGGGTGTCGAGCAACTGGCCAAGTATGCGGGCGTCCCGGTCTATAATGGCCTCACCAACGAATACCATCCCACGCAGATGCTGGCCGACGTGATGACCATGCGCGAGCACAGTGACAAGCCGATCGCCGAAATCAAATACGCCTATGTCGGCGATACGCATTCGAACATGGGCCATTCGCTGATGATCGTCGGCTGCCTCATGGGCATGGATGTACGCATCGCCGGGCCGAAATCGCTGTGGCCGGCGGCGGAGTATCGGAAGATCGCCGAGGATCTGGCGGCCAAGTCCGGTGCGCGCCTGACCATCACCGAGGATCCGGCCGCGGCCGTGAAAGGCGTCGATTTCATCCACACCGATGTCTGGGTGTCGATGGGCGAGCCCAAAGAGGTTTGGAAGGAACGCATCGAGCTGCTTACCCCCTATCAGGTCAATGCAGCCCTGATGAAGGCCAGTGGCAATTCGCAGGTGAAGTTCATGCATTGCTTGCCGGCCTTCCACGATACCGAAACGACGCTGGGCAAGCAGATCGCCGAGGATTACGGCATGACCAATGGTCTGGAGGTCACCAACGACGTTTTTGAATCGGAGGCCAATGTCGCCTTCGAGCAAGCCGAGAACCGGCTGCACACGATCAAGGCCATCCTGGTCGCAACGCTGGGGGATTGAGGTCATGCGGATTGTGGTGGCGTTGGGCGGCAACGCCCTCCTGAAGCGCGGTGAGCCGATGACGGCGGAAGCGCAGCGCAGCAATATCCGTATCGCGGCCGCAGCTCTGGCACCTGTCGCGCAAGAACATCAATTGGTGATTACGCATGGCAACGGCCCCCAGGTCGGCCATCTTGCGCTGCAGGGTGCCGCCTACAAGCCGGAGGAGGCCTATCCGCTCGACGTGCTCGGCGCCGAGACGGAGGGCATGATCGGTTACATGATCGAGCAGGAGATGGGCAACAGGCTGCCGTTCGAGGTGCCGTTTGCCACCATCCTCACCATGGTGGAGGTGGATGGCGAGGATCCCGGCTTCCACAATCCGACCAAGTTTGTGGGACCGGTCTATGACGCGAGTGCCGCGGAGCGCATCACCCTGGAGAAGGGTTGGGTCTTCAAGAAGGATGGCGAGAAGTGGCGCCGGGTGGTGCCGTCGCCGCTCCCAAAGCGCATCTTCGAGTTGCGGCCGATCAAATGGCTGCTGGAACATGGCACCATCGTCATCTGCGCCGGCGGCGGCGGGATTCCCACCCTGTACAAGCCCGGCGCCACGCGCGAGTTGATCGGCGTCGAGGCGGTAATCGACAAGGATCTGTGCTCGGAATTGCTGGCGCGCGAGCTCGAAGCCGACCTCCTCGTCATGGCGACGGATGTCGATGCGGTCTATGTCGACTGGGGGAAACCCACGGCGAAGGCGCTGCACCGGGCGCATCCGGATGCGCTCGGGGCCTATGATTTCCCAGCAGGCTCAATGGGGCCGAAGGTCAGCGCCGCGGTCCAGTTTGCAAAGCTCAGCGGGAAGACGGCCGCCATCGGCGCGCTCGCGGATATTCCGGCCATCGTGCGCGGCGAGAAGGGGACCTTGATTGGACGATCCTTCCAGGGCCAGGCCATTCAAGGTCTGAGCTGGCATACCGCCCAGTGAAGGTGCGCATCCCCGGGCAAGGCCCGAAACATGTCGGATCCGGATCAGCCAATCAAACCAGAACGCGCCGCAAATGACGGTGTGCTGAGGCCGAGACCGATCGATGCGCTGATACCGCTCGTGGCGCTGATCGAGACCTGAGCTATGTGCTGTCGATGGTCCATTAAGGGCTGCAGATCCTCAGCCCAAGCGTCTTCCTCGCGTCGATGGCGATCATCTCAGGTTCATATTCTGGCGACAAGACCTCGCTGCTCTCGGGCACCGCTTATCTTGCAACCGCCGTCGCCGGTTCGACCATCTATGACCATCTCCGGGAATCGCTATGGACGTCTGGCCGCGCCTTGGCGCTCGCGATCCTGTTGTTCAGCTGGCTTGGCGAAGCCGGCGATTTCAGGCCGGGGGTGGTGCTGCAGGGAAAAGAGCAGGGCGCGCATAGCTCGCCCTGGAGATTTCTGCCTTTGGTCCTTGTCCTCGGTCGTGCTTCTGCGATTCGCCGCGCGACCGAACAGGGGCTCAACCAGATCATGGCTCTTTCCTTTCTGGCGACCTTCTGCAACGATCGCAATCGCCGCATCAATAGTCTTGAGGCGGACTGGCCGGGCCTGTTCGAAGGTTTCGCCAAGGGGGCCTATGATTATTATCTCAAGGAACTGAAGCCGCCCGGTTTCACCCTGACGGCGCAGATTCTTGACTATCCGGAGGGGATGCCGGGGACAGTCGGCATTTTCCTCCACTGGGAGCGTTAGGAAAAGACCGCCAGCCGGGTCGCTGGCCCGACTGCAACAGGAGCAGTGATGCGTCGAATTCTGGGGATCTCCTTGATGCTGTTGGCCTTGCCGACGGTGTCCTGGGCGGAGGAAGCGACCGACCAGGCATCCGCGCCGACGGCCCTCATCGTCGGGACAGTCCCGGCCATGAAACAGAAAATTTCGGAATCGATGAGCTTCGTCGGCCGTGTCGACGCGATCGAACGGGTCGAGGTCGTGGCGCGGGTATCCGGCTATCTTGAGGAGGTGCTCTTCAAGGAAGGCGACACCGTCGCGGCCGGCGCACCGCTCTACCGGATCGAAAAGGAACTTTTCGAAGCGGCGGTGAAACAGGCCGAAGGTACGGTGAAAAGCGCCAAGGCTTCAGTCATCCTTGCCCAGCAGCAGAAATCGCGTACGACGCAACTCCTTGAAAAGGAAGTAGCGTCCCGCATGTCGATGGACCAGGCGGAAGCCGCCGTCTCGCAGGCCGAGGGTGATGTCGGTGCCACGTCGGCCAACCTCCTCACCGCCCAGATCAACCTCGGCTACACCGATATCCGCTCGCCGATCGCCGGCAAAATCGGCCGGACGGCGTTGACCAAGGGCAATGTCGTCGGCCCGGAAAGCGGACCGCTCACCGTGATCGTCAGCCAGGACCCGATGTATGTGACCTTTCCGGTCAGTCAGCGCGAATTCCTGCGCGCGCAGCAAGGCGCCGATCCGCAAAAGCCCGATTTCATCGTCAAGGTGCACTTCGCCGACGGGACCGAGTATTCGGAAACAGGCAAGATCGACTTTGTCGACGTAACCACCGATCGCAGCACCGACACGATCGCGGTTCGCGCGGTGTTTCCCAATCCAAAGGGCAACCTGGTCGATGGCCAACTGGTGCAGGTCGAACTGGCGAGCAGTTCGACCACCGAAGTGGTAACAGTGCCGCAATCTTCCCTGCTGGCGGACCAGACCGGCCCCTATCTCTTTGCCGTCGAGGATGGCAAGGCCGTCGTCAAGCGGATCAAGACCGGCGGCGAGCAGGGGCCGAATATCGTTGTGGCGGAGGGGCTTGCCGGCGGCGAACTAGTGATCGTTGAGGGGCTGCAGTTCGTCCGGCCCGGCGCGGCGGTGACGACCGCGCCGATCCCGGCCGCCACCGGACTGGAATAAGGCAATGCTGTCAGCCATCTTCGTCGACCGACCGCGCCTTGCCATCGTAATCGCCATCGTCACACTGATCGGTGGGCTGCTGTCGCTGTTCGTCATCCCGGTGGCGCAATATCCGGATATCGTGCCGCCGCAGGTCTCCGTCACCACCAGCTATCCGGGTGCCTCGGCGGCGATCGTCGATGCGACCGTGGCGCAGCCGATCGAGGCGCAGGTGGTCGGCGTCGACAAGATGATGTATATGAAGAGCGTCAGCGGCAATGACGGCAGCTATACGCTCACCGCGTCGTTCGAGCTCGGCACCGATCCCGACATCAACACCGTCAACCTGAACAACCGCGTCCAGGTTGCCTTGTCGAAGCTGCCGCAAGAAGTGCAGCGCCAAGGTGTCACGGTCAAGAAGAAATCCTCGGCCCTGCTCGCCGTGATCGCCGTCTATGCACCTAAGAACAGCCACGACCCGCTGTTCATTTCCAACTATGTGACGATCAACCTGCTTGACCAGGTGAAGAGCGCGCCCGGTGTCGGCGATGCGGCGCTGTGGGGTCCGCAGGACTATGCGATGCGCGCCTGGCTGAAGGCCGACCGCCTGACGGGACTCAGTCTCACCCCGGGCGATATCATCAGCGCGATCCAGGCGCAGAACATGCAGGCGGCTGTGGGGCGGATCGGTGCACGCCCGATTTCCGACGAACAACAACTTCAGCTCAACATCCAGACCAAGGGCCGATTGACCTCGGCGGAAGAGTTTGGGCAAATCGTCATCCGGACCAATTCCGACGGTTCCGTGCTGCGGCTAAGCGACGTCGCGCGCCTGGAACTCGGGGCGGCGAACCTGGACCGAGAGACGCGCTTCAACGGCACGGCCTCCTCGGTGATGGCAATCTACCAGGCGCCGGGCGCCAATTCCATCGCCACCCTGGAAGGGGTGAAGGCACGGCTGGCGGAACTGGAGAAGAGCTTCCCCGAGGATCTGGCCTGGAAGGTCACCTACGATCCAACCACCTTCGTCAAGGCCACGGTTCATGAGGTGCAGAAGACGCTGATCGAGGCCTTCATCCTGGTCGTGATTGTAGTCTATCTGTTCCTCGGCAGTCTGCGGGCGACCCTCATTCCGGTTCTTGCCGTGCCGGTCAGCCTCATTGGCGCCTTCATCGTGCTCAATGCCATCGGGTACTCGGCAAACTCCGTCTCGCTGCTGGCCGTGGTGCTGGCGATCGGCATCGTGGTCGATGACGCAATCGTCGTCGTGGAGAATGTCGAGCGCGTGATGGAGGAGCATCCGGAGCTGTCGGCGGCCGAAGCCACCAAGAAGGCGATGGCTGAAATCACCGCGCCGATCATCGCCATCACCCTGGTCCTGCTGTCGGTGTTCGTGCCGGTAGCCTTCATTCCGGGCATCTCGGGTGAACTGTTCCGGCAGTTCGCGGTGACGGTGGCCGTCGCCATGTTTCTTTCCGCCATCAATGCCTTGACCCTGTCACCGGCGATGTGCGGTGTCCTGTTGAAACGCCACGCGGGACCGCGGCGCGGTGTCATGGGCCATGTGATGCGCGGGATCGACTGGATCCGCGACGCCTATGGCGACCTCGTGGCGCGGATTGTCCGGATTTCCATCATCGGCCTTGCCGTGGCGCTGGTGGCGGCGGTGGGGACCGTGGCGGTCGGCAAGGTGACGCCGACAGGTTTCCTGCCGGAAGACGATCAGGGCGCCTTTTTCGTCGTCGTGCAATTGCCTGAAGGCGCCTCCCTCGGCCGGACCATGGCGGTCATCGGCGATGCGGAGAAAGCCCTCCGGGACGAGAAGGCGGTCGAGGATTTCACGTCCGTCGTGGGCCTCAACTTCATCGACAATTATTCACAGGCCAATGCGGCCTTCATCGTGGTGACGCTGAAGCCGTTCGAGGAACGCAAGGACGCCGCCATGAAGGTGGATGCCGTCATGGCCCGGCTCGCGGGCAAGTTCCGGGCAATTCGCGGCGGCGTGGTGGTGCCGCTGGCGCCGCCTCCGATCGTCGGCCTCGGCACCGGCGGCGGCTTTACCTATGTATTGAAGGATCTGCGCGGCGGCGATCCGAAGACTTTGGCGCAGGTGCTGCGCGGCCTGGTCGTGGCCGCCAACCAGGATCCGCAACTGCGCAATGTGTTCACGACCTTCTCGGCGACCAGCCCCTCGGTCTATCTCGATATCGACCGCGACAAGGTGCAGGTGCTGGGCGTTCGTCTCGACGATGTGTTCCAGTCGCTCCAGGCCTATCTCGGCGGATATTATGTCAATGACCTGAACCTGTTCGGGCGCACCTGGCAGGTGCAGATCCAGGCCGAGGCCGCCGACCGCTCCCGGATCGAGGATATCTACAACATCAACGTGCGCAGCGCCGAGGGCAAGATGGTGCCCCTCCGCAGCCTGCTCGAGGTCAGGATCGTGACCGGACCGCCCGGCATCATCCGCTACAACAATGTGCGCGCGGTGACGGTGCAAGGCAGCCCTGCCCTGGGCGTGTCCTCCGGCCAGTCACTGCAGGCGATGGAGGCGGTGGCGGCCAAGACCTTGCCGCCGGGCTTCGCCGGCGAATGGACCGATACGGCTTTCCAGGAAAAGCGCGCCGAGGGCAAGACGGCGGCGATCCTGGCGATGGCGGTTCTGTTCGCCTATCTGTTCCTGGTCGCGCTCTATGAAAGCTGGACCATTCCGGTCCCGGTGCTGCTCTCGGTCACAGTCGGCGTATTCGGCGGTTTCGGTGCCGTGATGCTGGCCGGCCTTACCTTCGATCTCTATGCGCAGATCGGCTTGGTTGTGCTCATCGGCCTCGCCGCCAAGAACGGCATTCTGATCGTCGAATTTTCCAGGAACTGCGCAGCAAGGGATACAGCCTGTACCGTGCCGCGACGGAAGGTGCTCGCCTGCGCTTCCGGCCGGTGATGATGACATCCTTTGCCTTCATCCTCGGCCTCTATCCGCTGGTGGTGGCCGTGGGTGCCTCGGAACTGGCGCGCCGCGACGTCGGCACGCCGGTTTTCGGCGGCATGATCGCGGCGTCATTCCTCGGCATCTTCGTGATCCCGCCGCTCTATGTCGTCTTTCAGTGGGGCCGTGAAAAGCTGCGCCCGTCAACCAAGCCGGCGCAAGAGATTCCCGATATCAGGCCGGCCGACATTGAGGCGACTCCGGCACCTTGAGCTAAGGCAAATCGACGCAGGGCCAACTGGCTGGGGGCGTGAAGCCAGGCGGTAGTTGCGTTGCCGCATCGCCACAGGCCGTGGCCAGTTGTGCCGCGGTCAGGTCGATGACCCGTGACAGGTCGGCGCCGACGAGATTTGCCCGATAGAGATCGGCATCGGCAAGATCGGCATTGCCGAATTGCGCGTTGCTGAGGTCGGTGCGGGCCAGATAAGCACCCTGCAGATTGGCGCCGGTGAGATCGACGTTGACCAGGGATGCCCGCCCGAATTCGGTTCCTTGCAGGTCGCTGCCCACAAGGCGCGCATCAGTAAGGTCGGCGCGATGCAACTCAGTCTTCACGAGCCGGGCCGCACTGAGATCAGCACCGCGGAGATTGGTGCGGTCCAGCAAGGCTTTGCCGAGGTCCGCGCGCAACAGCACGGCACCCGCCATCTGTGTTCGCAACAAAATGGCGGAACTCAGATTGGCGCCGGTAAAATTGGCGCCTGCGAGATCGCTGCTGGTGAAATTCACGCCGGCGAGATTGGCGCCCTGGAAATTGGTGCCGTCCATGCGGCGGTTGAGCTTTTGACAGCCGGACCAATCGACGCCAGGCGCCGGCTTGTCATTGCAATCGGCGAAGCTGGGCGGTGCGAGGGCGCCCAGGAACAGCAGCGCGAAGACGAGACGCAGCCAGGACCGGAATGGGACGCCCGCCCGGCAAGCCGCCCAACCGCTACATCGGACAATCATGGCCTACCTCCCGCTGTCAGCACCGCAACCGGTTTGGATCAGGATCCGTGGTATCTGCCGATGTCGAGCATTGTGGATGTCTTCGATTCTTAGGGCATCAACAATCGGCCGGGATCACCATTTGCCGGGATCGAGCAGCCAATCCTCAACCGCGGGCCTTGTCGCCTCGATCCGCGCCAGGCCCGCTGCGTCCAGGAGCGGCATCTTGAACAAAGACAGATTGTTGACCAGTTGGCCCTCATTCTCGACCCCGATGACGAGGCCGTCGATCCAGCCCAAAGACCGGAGGTAATTGACGGCAAGCTGCGCAACACTTGCCTGGTCGAGATCGTGGGCGGTCTGCCGCAGCCAGCGGATGATCTCGCCAGCGCTGCTGCCGGCCTGCTGCGGCCATCCTGCAGGGTCGTCCTGCAGCAGCACACCCTGCAGGAAGATGCTGCGGGCATGGACCGTGATATCAGGTCGCGCCGCGAATCTCTCGGCCAAGCCCATCTCGCCCCAGCGTCGATCAAGGATGTTGATCGGTACCTGCATATGTTTCACCTCGGGATCGCTGACATATTCCAGCGCTTCCTCCGGGTTCACGACCGATACGCCGAGCTTGCTGATGATGCCTTCGTCCCGCAGCTCAAGGAGGCGGCGCCAGGCAGCACCCTTCCAGGCATGCCGCGCGAAGACAAGGTGCAGCAGCAGGACCGGGAGATGCCGGGTACGCAGCGCGCGGCAGGACGCAAAGATACTGGCGTCGATGGCGGCGCGTACCGCCCATTCCGGGGCATCCAGCGGCACATGCTGCAGCGGATGCAGCTTGGTTACGATAGTGCGTGCCGGATCGTGGATCGGACCGAAGGCGTCGCCCAGGCGCATCTCGGCGATTCCGTAGTTGCGGGCGGTGTCGAAATCGGTGATGCCGATATCGGCGGCCCTGCGCATAAGGGCGACCGCTTCAGCGTTGCTTGGGAAGGCGAACTGGCGCAGCTTGCCATAGGGCATGCCGAGTTGGACGGTACCCAGCACGAAGTGAGCCGGCCTCCTGCCGTTGCTCATCGCCGCGGGCCTGTGGGACGACGCAGTTCCGACAAGGTTGTCAGGCGGGGGGGATGGCTAGGCGCCTGGACAATGATGCGCATTGACAAACTCTGATCCGGGTGGGTTATTAGGCGCGATCTTGGCAGAAATTCACCACTGATAGCAATAGGTTGCTGGAGCTCTTGACGTGAACATCGACGCGCGGATTTGTGCCGGACATGGCCCTGGAAACTGACGGCTTCAACAGCATCCGGCGAGAGGCCCCCTTGCGTCTGGGCATCATTGGCAGCAGCGCCGGCAATGGCCATCCTTATTCATGGGCGGCAATCTGCAACGGCTATGATGCGGCACTGATGGCTGACTGCCCCTTTCCAGGCATCCCCGCATATCTCGCCGCGCGCCGGTTTCCCGACGATCGGCTGAGGGAAGCGATCGTCACCCATATCTGGACCCAGGATTCGTCGGAATCGCGGCGCATCGCCGGTGCCAGCCGCATTGCCACGATCACCGCGGTACCCGAGGACATGATCGGCGCCGTCGATGGGCTGCTGCTGGCGCGCGACGATGCCGAGAATCACGCGCGCTTTGCTGTGCCGTTTCTGCGCGCCGGCCTGCCCGTCTATCTCGACAAGCCGCTGGCACTCAGCATTGCTGCGGCAAATCAGCTTCTGGCGGAAGAGCGTTATCCGGGGCAGATATTTACCGGCACCGCCGTTGCCTGGGCGGAAGAGATGCGTCTGACGCCAGAGCAGGCGACGCGTATTGGCAAGGTGCGCCATGTCATTGGCGTTACGCCGAAATATTGGGACACCTATGCCGTCCATGTGATCGAGCCGGCCTTGCAGTTGCTGGGCGAAGAAACTGCGCCGGCGGAGATCACCGCCACCGGGGGCGGCACGCAGCGCCTGGTTGACGCCGTCTGGGCCAGCGGCGCCACGGCGCAATTCGCAGCCCTTGGCAGCATAGCCGCGCCGATCAGCCTTGCCGTCTATGGCGAGAGCGGCCACGACAATCTGGTTTTCAGGGATTCCTTCACCGCCTTCCGCACCGCCCTGCAGCAGTTCTGCACCGGCGTTCTGACGAGGCAACGCATGTTCAGCCAGCCACGCATGATGGCCGTGACCGCAATCATCGAGCGTGGTCGCGCAACGGGTGGATGACATGACCATAGCAGGCAGTATCGCCATCATCCCGGCCCGAGGTGGCTCGCGGCGCATCCCGCGCAAGAACATCGTCGATTTCCTGGGCAAGCCGCTCATCGCCTGGAGCATTGAGGCGGCGCGTCAGAGTGGCTGCTTCGAGCAGGTGCTGGTCAGTACCGACGACCCGGAGATTGCGGAGGTGGCGAAGTCCCATGGCGCCGTGGTGCCGTTTCTGCGGCGGAGCACCGGCGACGATCATTCACCGGTTTCCCTGGCGACGATCGAGGCGCTGGAACAATATGCGGCCTGGCATGGCAAGCCAGCCAGGATGGTAACGCAATTGCTGCCGACCTGCCCGCTGCGCAATGCGGATCACGTGCGCAGCGCCGTCGACGCGTTTCAGTCCGGCGACGGCGCCTTCCTGCTCAGTTGCACCGATTATGGGCCGATGAATCCGTGGTGGGCCATTGCGATCGAGGCTGACGGCAGGCCGCGCGCCCTGTTTCCCGAGGCGATGACCAAGCGCTCGCAGGACCTGGAGACGGTTTATTGCCCGTCTGGTGCAATCTGGATTGCAAAAGTCCGTTCGCTCACCGCGGCGCGCACCTTCTATGGTCCAGGGCACCGCTTCTGGCCGATGGATTGGCGTGCCGGCGTCGATATCGACACGCCCGAGGACCTTGCGCTGGCCAAGGCGCTGGCCAGCCAATAGGGCCGTAGGCGAAGAGGTGCCTGGTTCGCTCGGATTTCTGCGGTTCCGGTCAGATTCTCCCTCTGATATGGTCACGTGGCAAGCTGCCGGGCGCTGGCACCGGTTCGGAGATGTTGCGAGAAATGAGCTTGGACGAGCTGGCCTATAGCGCAAGATTGCTGGTCGACCGCATCACCGGGGGCATTGCCCGCACTGGGCGCGCGATTGCGCGGGAGATCGACTGGGAGGATTACCGGCCCGGGCGGCCGACCGTTCTTTGCCTGCGGCGCGCTCTGTTCGCCAAGGATATCGCCGAACTGAAAAAACGCACCGACCTCAATCTCCCTTGCATCCACGTCACTGCCATCAAGCGCCCACAGGAAAGATGGGTGGCACCGAAGTGGCGCCGCCAGGCGCATCTGTGGCACGATCTCAATGCGCTGCCGGCGTTGCGTAACCGGCTTGAGGAATTCGGCGTGGCCTTTCTGGACGCGGCGCGTGCCCAGCATCCGATCGATGCAGTTGCCGCCGCCAACACCGATTACTGGCAGGACGAGGCCCTGCGCATGGGGTGCCGCAGGCTTGGCATACCCTTCATCGCCCTGTCGCGCGAGAGCTACGGCATCGGCCGCGGCCGCGACTTCGTCGCCAACAATTACAAGAGCGGGAACTTCTACTTCAATGGCACCGGCTGTGCCGTGGCTTCCGATGTCTGTGCCGATTTCATGCGCGGTCAGGCGGCCATGCGCGACGCCGTCATCTGCACCACCGGCTGGCCGCGCTACGATGCCTGGCGAGACTACCCGATGCCGCCGCTCAAGGATCGCAAATGGATCACGCTGATGGCCTATGGCGACCCGCGCCAGGTACAATATGCTGCCGCCAATTTCCGCGACGTGCTGAACAGCTTTGCCAAGGCGGCCGAGCGGCAACTGGAACTGCCCGAAGCACAGCGCCTGCATTTCGTCATCAAGATGAAGAAGCGCAACGAGGATGATTATATCCGCGCCATCCGACCCGATCTCGACGCGCTCGGCATCGAGATCCTCGCCGACATGCCGCTCCCGGATATCGTGACGCGCTCGCGCATGATCGTCGGTTTCAACACACTGGCGGTGCTGGAGGGTCTGCTTGGCGGTTGCGCCGTGGTCGTGCCGGTGTGGAGCGATTCAGAGCGCGATCGATCGGCGAGCCTGCTGCATCCCGACAATCCGGATGATGACAGGGTGTGCTATTTCCCACGCAATCCGGCCGATTTCGAGGCACTTCTGGGGCAGGCCGAGGCTGGTACCTTGCCGCCCAAGGGGAGCCTACAGGAGCGGCTGGCCCGCTTCAGCCGCCATTCGGTTGTGACGTCCGACGTCACGGCGTCGCAACGGTTCGAGACCTTCGTGCGCAGTCTGTTGGCGCAGGCGGACGAGCGACGCCGGAAGGTGGCGTGACCGTTATGCGCGCAATCGTCACTGGCACCGGCAGCATCGCCACGCGGCATCTCCGCAACTTGCGGCAACTGTTTCCGGCAGCCATCCTCGTTGTGGTGTCGCGTCCCCAGGGAAAGGGCATCAGCGCCGAGATCCAGTCCCTGGTCTCGGAGCAGTACACAGACCTTGCGGCAGCGCTGAAGGTGCCGGTCGATCTTGCCGTCATCGCCACGCCGGCGCCGTTCCATGTCGAGCAGGCCATGACGCTGGTTGGGCAGGGCATCCCGACCTTGATCGAAAAGCCCCTCGCCGTCACGGTGGCTGAATGCGATCAGCTGTTGGCACTTTGCCGGCGCAATGATGTTCCGCTGCTGGTCGGTTATTGCCTGCGCTACCATCCGCTGGTGGCGATTTTGCAGGAGCGCCTGGCCGCCGGCGCTATCGGCCGCCTCTACAATATGCGCGCCGAGGTCGGGCAATACCTGCCCAATTGGCGGCCGGGTACGGACTATCGCAGCGGCGTCACGGCACAACGCGCGCTCGGCGGCGGCGCCTTGCTGGAACTCAGCCACGAGATCGATTTGGTGCGCAGCCTGCTCGGCATGCCGCATGCGGTGACGGCTGTGGCCGCCCGGATCAGCGAATTGGAGATCGATGTCGAGGATATCGCCGAGATCATCCTCAGGCATCGCGTGGCGGGGCAGGAGGCGCTGGCCAGCATTCATCTAGACCTCTTCCGTCGAGTGCCGCGGCGGCGGATCACCGTCGATGGCGATGGCGGCAGCGCGGAGCTTGATTTCGGCCGCGCCACGCTGACCTTCAACCCGGTGGCAGGTGCGCCGGTGGTACATGGTGTGCCGGATGGTTTCGCCATCAACGACATTTATCTCGCCGAGCTCCAGGACCTCATCGCCTGCAGCAAGTTCGGGCGGCAGCCTTTGGCCAGTCTCGCCGAGGGCTTGGCCACCCTCCGCATCGTCGAGGCATCGGCACAGGCCGCGCATAGCGGCAAGACAATCTCGTTGTCGGGAGAAGTTTCGGGCGATTGCCCATAAATTGGGTATATGCTCTAATGTTGGTGCTGGCGCATGGCCGGCCATACGGCCCCTCCTGCGGACCTGACACTGTGGATATGATCGGCGCCATGGGAGATATCGACCTCATCATCTTCGATTGCGACGGCGTGCTCATCGACAGCGAAATGCTGGCCTGCGCCTGCCTGCACCGGCAGCTCATGCAGCATGGCATCGCGTTGGATCTGCCCTCGGTGATGCAGCGTTTTCTCGGCCGCAGCATTGACGAGGTGGCGCGGCATTACCAGGCGGCGCTCGGTCGACCGATGCCACCGCTGTTCGTGACCGAACTGCGGCAGATGATCCGCGCTGCGTTCGAAGATGGACTGCGCGCCATCCCCGATGTTGAGAAGCTGCTGCAACGATTGCCCTGGACTTATTGCCTGGCTTCATCGAGCGATCCTGAGCGTATCAGTTTCTCCTTGAATCTCGCTGGCCTTTCCCCCTACTTCGAGGAGCGCGTGTTCAGCGCCGCCAGCGTGGCGCGCGCCAAACCGGCACCGGATCTGTTTCTGCTCGCGGCCCGCGAGATGAAGGCCGAAGCCGCGCGCAGCCTGGTGATCGAAGACAGTATCAGTGGCGTGGAAGCCGGGAAGGCCGCGGGGATGACAGTGGGGGGTTTTGTCGGGGGCAGCCACTATGTGGATCGCGATGGCGCTGCCCTGTTGCGCGCAGCCGGCGCAGACCGAGTGTTCCAGCACATGCGCGATATCGAACAGGCGCTGTTCATCGCCCCCAGCGTCGCCGGCTAGAATCATGGCAGCCAGCGACAGCGACAGATCCCGTCTCGATGATGCCGCCCGCGCCGGCTGGCTCTATTACATCGCCGGCCATACCCAGGACGAGATCGCGAAGAAGCTGAGCGTGTCGCGGGCGACCGCGCAGCGCCTGGTCTCGCTCTGCCTCTCGGAACGGCTGATAACCTTCCGTCTGGAGCATCCCATCGCCGCCTGCATGGAACTCGCCAAGCGCCTCAAGGATGTCTTCGGCCTGCGCTATTGCGAGGTGGCGCCGAGCGATCCCGCCAATCCGGCTAATTTGGCTGGATTGGCCGAAAGGGCGGCGGCGCTTCTTGAGCAGACGCTGCGCGCCGAGAAGCCCACCATCATCGCCATCGGCACCGGTCGCGTGATGCGTGCCGCGGTCGAGCAGATCGCCCCCATGGATTGCCCCAACCATCAGGTGGTGTCGCTGGTCGGCAACATCTCGCCCGATGGCTCGGCGAGCTTCTTCGACACGGTGGCGCGGCTTGCCGATCTCACCAAGGCGCGGCACTACCCGATGCCGCTGCCGGTCTTCGTCTCGTCGGAAGCGGAACGCGAACAGCTGCTGCGCATCGCCGCGGTGACTCGCGTGCGCAGCATCGCCGAGAATGCCGATCTGCGCCTGGTCGGTATTGGCCAGATTGACCAGGGTGCCCAGCTCCATGTCGACGGCTTCATCACCCGCGAAGAACTCCTCGAACTCATGCGCCTCGGCGCCGTGGGCGAAATCACTGCCTGGGCCTTCGATGCCGAGGGGCGTGTCATCGAGGGCGGCACCAACCGCCGCGTCACCTCGGTCCCGCACCATATTCCGGCCGAGACATTGACGGTCGGGGCGGCCCTGGGCCCAGCCAAAATCACCGCCATCCGCGCCGCCCTCAAAGGCCGGTTGCTGAACGGCCTCATCACCGACGAAACCACCGCCAAGCAACTCCTCGTACGCTGATCCCGCGTGTTGCGGCCGGCTGCCTGACCCGTTCCGGATGAATTCTCCGCAACGGTGCTGGTTGCTGCGCCGCAAAATCGAATCTGCATTGACAAGGCTTGGTTGTGGTGTGAGCATATGCTCAATATCGGAGCATATGCTCACGATAGGATCTGGGAGGATGAAAATGAACAAGATGCTTGCAGCCCTCATGGGGGCCGCGTCGCTGTTTGCGACCAGCACTGCTTTTGCCGAAACGCTCACCATCGCCACGGTCAATAATGGCGACATGATCCGCATGCAGGGCCTGACCGAGGAATTCACCAAGGCCAATCCGGATATCGAGGTCAAATGGGTGACGCTTGAGGAGAATGTGCTGCGCCAGAAAGTGACGACCGACATCGCCACCAAAGGCGGGCAGTTCGACGTGCTCACCATCGGCACCTATGAAGTGCCGATCTGGGCCGGTAAGGAATGGCTGGTCGCGCTCGACAATCTGGGCGCCGACTATGACGTCGACGACCTGCTGCCCAAGATCCGCGCGGCACTCTCGGTGGGCGGCAAGCTTTATGCGGCGCCCTTCTACGGCGAGAGTTCGATGGTCATGTACCGCACCCACCTGATGGAAAAGGCCGGCTTGCAGATGCCGGAGCAGCCGACCTGGGATTTCATCGTCGATGCGGCGAAGAAGATGACCGACAAGACGACCGAGACCTATGGCGTGTGCCTGCGCGGCAAGGCCGGCTGGGGCGAGAACATGGCGTTCCTGACTGCCATGTCGAACTCCTTCGGCGCGCGCTGGTTCGACGAACAGTGGCACCCGCAGTTCGACAGCCCGGAATGGAAGGACACGCTCACCACCTATGTCAATCTGATGAACGAATCCGGTCCTCCGGGCGCCAGCTCGAACGGCTTCAACGAAAACCTCGCCTTGTTCAATGCCGGCAAATGCGGCATGTGGATCGATGCGACGGTGGCCGCTTCCTTCGTCACCAACCCGAAGGAATCGAAGGTTGCCGACAAGGTCGGCTTTGCGCTCGCGCCGAACAAGGGTCTCGGCAAGAACGCCAACTGGCTGTGGGCCTGGAGCCTTGCCATCCCGGCCGGCTCGCAGAAGGTTGAAGCAGCGGAGAAATTCATCTCCTGGGCGACCAGCAAGGCCTATACCGAGCTCGTCGCCTCCAAGGAAGGCTGGGCCAACGTGCCGCCAGGCACCCGCACCTCGCTCTACAGCAACCCGGAATATCTGAAGGCGGCACCTTTCGCCAAGCCGACCATCGATTCGATCAATTCTGCCGATCCCGATCATCCGACGGTGAAGCCGGTGCCCTATGTCGGCGTGCAATACGCCGCCATTCCGGAGTTCCAGGGACTTGGCACCGCCGTGGGCCAGCAGTTTGCCGCTGCCCTCTCCGGCAACATGACGGTCGACGAGGCGCTCGCCGCCGCGCAGGCTGCGACGGAACGGGAAATGACTCGTGCCGGTTATATCAAATGATCTGACGACGGGATCTGATGTCGGGCACCTGCGATGGCTCCCATCGCAGGTGGACGGCAGTAGATGGTGACCGCCCCAATATCTGCGTATTCCTAGTCCCGACTAACTGCAGCCATCGGTTTCCCCCTGGGAACCGATGGCACCCTTCCTGCCCGGAACGTTTTCCAGGGCCGATGGGCCGGAGGACATGATGGCCACACAACAGACCAAGACCGTCGGCCGCATCCTGCTCACCCCGGCAGTGGCCCTGCTGCTGTTCTGGATGATCGTCCCGCTGGCGATGACGATCTATTTCTCGACGCTCAACTACAATCTCTTGAATCCGGGCATGGAGACGTTCGTCTGGTTCGAGAACTACTATTATTTCCTGACTGAGCCTGCCTTTTTTGCCTCGCTCAAGAACACCCTCATCCTGGTGGGCTCGGTTCTCGCCATCACCATCGTCCTCGGCACGTTGGTGGCCTTGCTACTGGACCAGGTCATGTATGGCCAGAGCATCGTGCGTCTGATGGTCATCGCCCCCTTCTTCGTCATGCCGACGGTGAGTGCGCTGGTCTGGAAGAATTTGCTGATGCACCCGGTCTCGGGCCTCTTTGCCTGGATCGCCAATCTTTTTGGCATGACGCCCATCGACTGGTTTGCCGAGGCGCCACTCTTCGCCGTGATCCTGATCGTTGCCTGGCAATGGCTGCCCTTCGCCTCGCTCATCCTGCTGACCGCCCTTCAGTCATTGGACGAGGAGCAGAAGGAAGCAGCGGTGATGGACGGGGCCGGCGCCCTCTCGATCTTCTTCTACATCACGCTGCCGCATCTCGCGCGCCCGATCACGGTGGTGATTCTCATCGAGACCATCTTCCTGCTCACCGTCTTTGCCGAGATCTTCGTGACCACCGGCGGTGGGCCAGGCCTGCAGACCACCAACATCGCCTTCCTGATCTATTCCAAGGCGCTTATCCAATACGATGTCGGCGGCGCCTCGGCCGGCGGCCTCATCGCGGTGGTGATTGCCAACATCCTGGCATTCTTCCTGGTCCGCATCGTCGGCCGGAACCTGGAGGCTTGAGATCATGGCACGGCAAGTCTCCACCCAGCGCAAGATCGTCAACACGGCCGCCGCCTGGATTGTCGGTTTCATTATCTTCTTCCCAATCTTGTGGATGGTGCTGACCAGCTTCAAGACAGAGCTCGACGCCTTCTCCATTCCGCCCAGTTTCCTGTTCTTCGACTGGACCACGGAGAACTATGCGACGGTGCAGGAGCGCAGCGACTATTTCCACCACGCGATGAACTCGATCATCATTGCCGGCGGTTCCACGCTTATCGCCATGCTGATTGCGGTCCCGGCCGCTTGGGCGATGGCATTTGCACCCAGCCATCGCACCAAGGACATATTGCTGTGGATGCTGTCCACCAAGATGCTGCCGCCGGTGGGCGTGCTGGTGCCGATCTATCTCATCTTCCGCGATTTCGGCCTGCTCGATACACGCTCCGGTCTCATCTTCATGTTGTGCCTCGGCAACCTGCCGATCGTGATCTGGATGCTGTTCAGCTATTTCAAGGAAATCCCCAAGGATATCCTGGAAGCCGCGCGCATGGACGGCGCCACCCTGTGGCGCGAGATCGTCTTCGTGCTGGCGCCGATGGCGGTGCCCGGCATCGCCTCCACCGTCCTGCTCAACGTCATCCTGGCCTGGAACGAGGCGTTCTGGACGCTGAACCTTACCACCTCGGAAGCGGCACCGCTCACGGTCTTCATCGCCTCCTATTCCAGTCCGGAAGGGTTGTTCTGGGCAAAGCTCTCGGCGGCCTCGACCCTGGCCATCGCCCCCATTCTTGTTCTCGGCTGGTTCAGCCAGAAGCAGCTCGTCCGGGGCCTCACCTTCGGAGCGGTCAAATGATCACGCCAATCAAGGGAATCTAAGCATGGGCAGCATCACCCTCGACGGCGTGCGGAAATCCTTCGGCGCGCATGAGATCATCCAAGGCGCTGACCTCGAGATCGCAGATGGATCCTTCGTCGTCTTCGTCGGTCCATCCGGTTGCGGCAAGACGACTTTGCTCCGCATGATCGCAGGGCTGGAAGACGTCAGCGACGGCCGCATCCTCATCGACGGCGTCAACGTGGTCGGCGTGCCCCCGGCAAAGCGCGGCCTCTCCATGGTGTTCCAGTCATATGCGCTCTATCCGCATATGAGTGTGCGCGGCAACATCGCCTTCGGCCTCAAGATGGCGGGTCTGCCCAAGGACGAGATCAACCGCAAGGTCGAGAGTGCGGCGGCCATCCTCAATCTGACCCCGTATCTCGAACGCAAGCCGCGCGATCTTTCCGGCGGCCAGCGCCAGCGCGTCGCCATCGGCCGTGCCATCGTGCGCGAACCCAAGGCCTTTCTGTTCGACGAGCCGCTCTCGAATCTTGATGCCGCCCTGCGCGTACAGATGCGGCTTGAGGTGACGCGCCTGCAGCGGCAATTGGCGACGACCGCGATCTATGTCACCCATGACCAGGTCGAGGCGATGACCATGGCCGACAAGATCGTCGTGCTCAACGCCGGCAAGATCGAGCAATTTGGCTCGCCGCTGGAGCTCTATGAGCGACCGGACAATCTGTTCGTGGCTGGCTTCATCGGTTCGCCCAAAATGAACCTCATCGCCGGACAGCTGGCCGAGGCACAGGGTGCCGCCACCATCGGCATCCGGCCGGAACATGTGGTGGTCAACCGCGATGGCCATGGTTGGGCCGGCCGCGTCGCGGTGGCCGAGCATCTGGGTTCAGATACCTTCCTCTATGTCGACGTGCCGGAGATAGGCACGCTGACCGCCCGCTGCCCGGGCGAGATGCATGTCCAGGTCGGTGAAAATATCGGTCTTGCCCCGGATCCCACGCGTCTCCATCGCTTCGACAAAGAGGGAAAGGCTCTCCGCTCGTGAAACTCGCCGATAAAGTCGCCATCGTGACCGGCGGTGCCCGTGGCATCGGTGCCGCCATCGTCGAACGCTATGTCGCGGAAGGCGCCACCGTCGCTATCGCTGATCTGGCTGTCACCGATGGCGAGGCACTGGCGACGAAATTGAACGGCAAGGCCTTTGCGGTATCGCTCGACGTGACCAGGATGGACTCAATCAAGGCCATGGTCGACGAGGTCGTGGCCAAGGCCGGTGGCATCGATATCCTGGTCAACAATGCCGCCGTGTTCGATCTCGCCCCGATCGTCGATGTGACGGAGAAGAGCTGGGATCTGCAGTTTAACGTCAACACCAAGGGCCTGTTCTTCACGCTGCAAGCCGTGGCACAGCAGATGATGGCCCAGAATCTGGTCACGCCCAATCGCGGTGGCAAGATCATCAATATGGCAAGCCAGGCCGGGCGACGTGGCGAGGCGCTGGTCTCGGTCTATTGCGCCACAAAGGCCGCTGTCATCAGCCTCACGCAGTCCGCTGGTCTCGATCTCATCAAGCACAAAATCAATGTGAACGGCATTGCGCCCGGCGTGGTTGATACGCCGATGTGGGAACAAGTTGATGCGCTGTTCGCCAAATATGAAAAACGACCCCTGGGAGAAAAGAAACGCCTGGTCGGGGAAGCGGTACCGCTGGGCCGCATGGGCACGCCGGAGGATCATACCGGTGCTGCTGTGTTCCTGGCCTCGGCGGATGCGGATTACATCGTCGCCCAGACCCTCAATGTCGATGGCGGTAATTGGATGAGCTGACGCGCGGCTGAAGCGGCGCGGCTCCATTAGGAATAGAGAGAAGCAAGATGTATCTCAACAAATTCAAACTCGACAATCGCGTGGCCCTGGTGACCGGTGGCGGCCGTGCCATCGGCCTCGCTTGCGTCGAAGCGCTGGCGGAAGCCGGCGCCAAGGTCATCATCGCCGATAACGATCTCAAGGTCGCTGCCGAAGGCCAGGCGGAGATGAAGAAGAAGGGCTTCGAGGTCGACGTGGTCCAGATGGACGTCACCAAGACGGCCGAGGTCAACAAGGTCGCCGACGATGTGGTGAAGCGCTACGGCAAGATCGACATCCTGGTCAACAATGCCGGCATCGCGCGCTCTGAGACACCGGCTGAGACGGTCGCGGACGAACATTGGCTCAATGTCATCGACGTCAACCTCAACGGCACCTTCTGGTGCTGCCGTGCCTTTGGCAATTACATGCTGAAGGCCAAGTCGGGCAATATCATCAATATCGGCTCCATGTCCGGCTTCATCGTCAACAAGCCGCAGGAACAGGCCTTCTACAACGCCTCGAAGGCCGGCGTGCATCATCTAACCAAGTCGCTCGCCGCCGAATGGGGCGCCCGTGGCGTCCGCGTCAACGCCGTGGCACCGACCTATATCAACACGCCGCTCAATGCCTTCGTGAAGTCGAAGCCGGCGATGTACGACGCCTGGATCGGCGGCACACCGATGGCACGGCTCGGCGAGGTCGAAGAAATCGCCTCCGTCGTCCTCTTCCTCGCCGGCGAAGCGGCCAGCCTCATGACCGGCAGCGTCGTCGTCGTCGATGGCGGCTATACCTGCTGGTGAGATCGAGCTTTTAGCCCCTCACCCCGACCCTCTCCCCGCTATCGCGGGGCGAGGGAGTTCCGACCGAGCCTCGCCTCGAAGCCCCTCGCCCCGCTTGCGGGGAGAGGGGTTGGGGTGAGAGGGCGCTACTCCGCTGGCGCGTGAGCCACGACTACCGGCTGGCGGCCTTCGCTGATACGCTTGATCAGCATGTAGAAGACCGGCGTCAGCAGCAGGCCGAAGAACGTGACACCTAGCATGCCGGAGAACACCGCCACACCCATGGCATGGCGCATCTCGGCACCGGCGCCGGTCGACAGCACCAGGGGTACCACCCCCATGATGAAGGCGATCGAGGTCATCAGGATCGGCCGGAGGCGCAGACGGCAGGCTTCAAGCACCGCCGCGAGGCGGTCCATCCCTTCCTCCTGTTTGTCCTTGGCAAATTCCACGATCAGAATTGCGTTCTTGCAGGCAAGTCCCACCAGCACGATCAAGCCGATCTGCGTGAAGATGTTGTTGTCGCCGCCCGACAGAATGACTCCCGTAATGGCGGAGAGCAGCGTCATCGGGACGATCAGGATGACCGCCAGCGGCAGGCCCCAGCTTTCGTATTGCGCCGCCAGCACCAGGAAAGCCAGCAGGATGCACAGTGGGAAGACGAAGAGCGCGGTATTGCCGGCCAGGATCTGCTGGTAGGTGATTTCCGTCCACTCATAGGTCATGCCGTTGGGAAGTTCCGCCGCCAGCAGCTTTTCGATCGCGGCCTGCGCCTGGCCGGATGAATAGCCGGGGGCCGGCCCGCCGTTGATCTCCGCGGTCGCAAAACCATTGTAATGCATCACGCGGTCGGGACCGGCGCTGTCCGTGACCTTCACGAAGGTCGAGAGTGGCACCATTTCACCCTGGTCGTTACGCACTTTCAACTGGCCGATCTGTTCTGGCTCCAGGCGGTACTGCTGGTCGGCCTGGACATTGACCTGGAAGGTGCGGCCGAACCGGTTGAAGTCGTTGACATAGAGCGAGCCGAGATTGGCCTGCAACGTGTCGAAGATATCGCTGATGGCCACGCCATGAGTTTTCGCCTTATCGCGGTCGATATCAGCATCGATCTGCGGCACGTTGATCTGGTAGCTGGAGAAGAGGCCGGCCAGTTCCGGCATGCTCTGCGCCTTGGCGAGAATGTTCTGTGTTTCCTTATAAAGCTCCTCGTAACCCAGCTGACCACGATCCTCGATCTGTAGGCGGAAGCCGCCGATGGTGCCCAAGCCCTGCACCGGGGGCGGTGGGAAGATGGCGATGAACGCGTCCTGGATCCCGGCGAACTGGCCATTCAGGGCACCTGCGATGGCACCCGCCGACTGACCTGGATCGCGCCGCTCTTCGAACGGTTTCAGCGTGACGAAGACGATGCCGCTATTGGGGCTGTTGGTGAAGCCGTTGATGGAGAGACCCGGGAAGGCGACCGTGTCGAGCACGCCCGGATATTTGAGGGCCATGTCCGACATCTTCTTGATCACTTCCTCGCTGCGGTCGAGGGTCGCTGCGTCGGGCAACTGGGCAAAGGCCACCAGATACTGCTTGTCCTGCTGCGGAACGAAGCCGGTCGGCGTGTTGGCAAAGCCGGTCCACCCCAGCGCCACCAGCCCGACATAGACGAAAAGGGCGATGGCCGAACCGCGCAGCACGCGCCGCACGGTGCCGACATAACCAAAGCTCAGTTTCTCGAAGAACCGGTTGAACGGGCGGAACAGGAACCGACCGAAGATGAAATCGAGCAGCCGCGAGAAACCATCCTTCTTCTCGCCATGACCCTTGAGGAGGTAGGCCGCCAAGGCGGGCGAAAGGGTCAGCGAGTTGAACGCCGAGATCACCGTCGAAATGGCGATGGTGAGCGCGAACTGGCGATAGAACTGGCCGGTGAGACCGGAGATGAAAGCCGTCGGGATGAACACCGCGCACAGCACCAGTGCCGTGGCGACGATCGGTCCTGTCACCTCGCGCATGGCCCGCTTGGTAGCGTCGACCGGTTTGAGGCCCAGTTCGATGTTGCGTTCGACGTTTTCCACGACGACGATGGCATCATCGACCACGATGCCGATAGCCAGCACCATGCCGAACAGCGACAAGGCGTTGAGCGAGAAGCCGAAGAAATGCATCACCGCGAAGGTGCCGATGAGCGAGACCGGCACGGCCACCAGCGGAATGATCGAGGCGCGCCAGGTCTGCAGGAAGAGGACGACCACCAGCACGACGAGGGCGATGGCTTCGAGGAGGGTATGCACCACCGCCTCGATCGAGCCGCGCACGAAGACGGTCGGGTCATAGACGATCGAATAGTCGACGCCTTCCGGGAAGTTCTGCTTCAGCTCGGCCATTTTGGCGCGGACGGCATCGGAAATGGCAATCGCGTTGGAGCCCGGGCGCTGGAAGATCGGAATGGCGACGGCGGGCTGGTTGTTGAGGAGCGAGCGGAGCGCATACTGGCTGGAGCCAAGCTCGATCCGCGCCACATCGCGCAGCCGCGTGATCTCGCCATTGTCGCCGACATGGATGATGACGTTCTCGAATTCCTCTTCCGTCACCAGCCGGCCCTGGGTGTTGATCGAGAGCTGGAATGCATTCTCGCCGGGGGAGGGCGGGGCGCCGAGCGCACCGGCCGCCACCTGACGGTTCTGCTCGCGGATAGCGCGCACGACGTCGCTGGCGGTGAGGCCGCGCGAGGCCACTTTGTTGGGATCAAGCCAGACACGCAGCGAATAGTCGCCGAGGCCGAACAGCTGCACATCGCCCACACCTTCGAGACGAGTGAGTTCGTCCTTCACATTGAGCAGGGCATAGTTCGACAGATAGAGCATGTCATAGCGCTTATCCGGCGAGGTGAGATGGACCACCATGGTGAGGTCGGGCGACGCCTTGTCGACGGTGATGCCGATGCGCTGCACTTCTTCCGGCAGCTTGGGCAGGGTGCGGGTGACGCGGTTCTGCACCTGCACCTGGGCGTTGTCGAGATCGGTGCCCAATGCCAGCGTGACGGTCAGAGTCATCTTGCCGTCAGCCGTCGATTGCGAGGACATGTAGAGCATGTTCTCGACGCCGTTGATCGCCTGTTCAAGCGGAGCCGCCACCGTTTCGCCGATGACCTTCGGGTTGGCGCCCGGGAAGGTGGCGCGGACCACGACCGTGGGCGGCACCACTTCCGGATATTCGCTGATCGGCAGCTGGAAGAGCGATATGACGCCGCCGATCAGGATGACGAGCGACAGCACCGCCGCAAAGATCGGCCGCTGAATGAAGAATTGCGAGAAGTTCATCGGTTTGTCTTTCAGTTCGCGGCAGGTTCGGCCGCAAGCTTTGCGGCGACCTGGTTGGAGCCTGCGGAGGTGGCAAAGCCGGCCAACGTCTTGTCATCGGCCATCGGCACCAGTTGCGGATCGACCGGCATGCCGGGGCGGACGCGCTGCAAGCCGTTGACGACGACCTTGTCGCCCTTCGCCAGACCGGAACGCACGATGCGCAGGCCTTCCAGCTTCGGCCCCATGTCGATGCTGCGGTAGGCGACCTTGTTGTCCTTGTCGAGCACCAGCACGAACTTCTTGCCGAGATCCGTGCCGATGGCGGCGTCGCTGATCAGGCTCGCTGTATAGTTGGCGCTGCCGACCAGCTTGACGCGGACGTAGAGGCCCGGCGTGAAAACGCCCTCCGAATTGTCGAACACGGCGCGCGCGCGGATAGTGCCGGTCTTCGGATTGACCTGGTTGTCGACGAAATCCATCTGGCCCTGATGCGGATGGCCCACTTCATTAGAGAGGCCGAGATAGACCGGCGCCGTCGCCGTGAGTTCACCCAGGCGGGTCAGGTTCTCGTATTTCAGATAGACCGCTTCATCGATGTCGAAATAGGCATAGACCTTGTCGGTGGAGACGACGCTGGTGAGGCGGCTTTCGTCGGCTTGGGCCAGGTTGCCCACGGTCAGATCGGCGCGGCTCACACGGCCATCGATCGGCGCGCGCACTTCGGTGAAGCTGAGGTTGAGATTGGCGATATCGAGCTGGGCCTGGGTTGCGGCGACCGCGGCTTTAGCTTCCGCCGCCGTGCTGTTGCGCGCATCGGCTTCTTCGCCGCCGATGATCTTGCCGGAGCGCAGTTGCTCGCCACGCTTGGCTTCGTTATCGGCGCGCTTGGCGGTGGCGCGGGCACGATCCAATTGGGCGGCGAGGCGTTTCACCTCGGCCGCGAATGGGCGCGGGTCGATCTGCACGAGGAGATCGCCTTTCTTCACCAATTCGCCTTCCTCGAAGGCGATCTTGTCGACATAGCCGGATACCCGGGCGCGGATCACGACCGATTGCGGTGCCTCCAGGCGGCCGGTGAGTTCGTCCCATTCATTGACCGGGTGCTGGATGACCTCGGCGACGCTCACCTTGGTGAGCGGCCGTTCTTGCTGGGCTGCCTGCGGCTTCTCGCAGGCAGTGAGCGTGACGAGGGCAGCAAGGCCAGCAGCAATATACACAAGCTTCGAGGGGAAATTCATACCCGGCTCCGACGAATGATTCCAATATCGGTGGAATGTGCGCAGGTGCAGCGCCAGGGACGAATAGAACGGCGTGAAGATGAATATCACTGGGAGTGATATGTGCCGGAAACCTCAAGCCTAGCCTAATGATTCCTCGTCACCGACAAACATGGTGATGCGCGATCGCAGCCATTTCTCTGCCGGATCATTGTCTTGGGCGCCGCGCCAGGCCATCGACAGGCTGCCGGGCGGCAGGCTCAGCGGGTGCTCCTCGATACGCAACCCACCGCTGGCCGCCAGGTAGTCGGCGGTGTAATCCGGCACGGTTGTGATGATGTCGGTGCCGGCCAGCAGACTGCCCAGCCCGTTGAACTGCGGCACCGCCAGGACCACCTTGCGGGTCCGGCCAATTTTGGCAAGTTCATTGTCCACATAGCCATTGAGGTCACCGGCGAAGGAGACGATCGCGTGGGGTCGCGCGCAATACTCGTCCAGGGTCAGCTTGCCCGGCGTGGTGTCCGCCCGCAGCATCTTGGCGCGGATGCGGCGCACGGTCTTCTTCTTGGCATTAGCCGGCAGATCATCGAGAAAGCTCACCGCGACGGAAATCTCTCCCGAGGCCAACATGCCAGGGGCCAGCAGGTAATTGACTCGCCGGACCACCAGCACGACGCCCGGCGCTTCGGCCCGCAAGCGGCGCAGGAGGAGCGGCAGCAGGCTGAACTCGACATCGTCCGACAAGCCGACCCGGAAGATGTTGGTGGCGGTCGCCGGATCGAATTCCTGCGACGTGCTGAGTGCCGTTGAGATGGAATCGAGCGCCGGGGTCAGCAGGCTGAAAATCTCCAGCGCCCGGGTGGTCGGCTCCATGCTCCGGCCGGTGCGGACGAACAATTCGTCATTGAACAGCGCGCGCAAACGCACCAGCGCGGCAGAGATCGCCGGCTGGCCCAGGAACAGTTTCTCCGCCGTTTTGGTCACGCTGCGCTCATGCATCAGCGTTTCGAAGACGATCAGCAAATTGAAGTCGATGCGCCGCAAATCGTTTCGGTTCATCAGAAAACCCGTGGTTGCAGTGCAAAATAATGCCCGGATACGGCGGCCAATCCAACACTCTTATCAGATTCGCACATGACGACTATCGACCGGGGTGAATAGTTATGGCTCTCTGTCGGCCTTACATATGAACTGCGTCATTGTCCCAGGCGCTGTCGTCGAGGTTGCTATGTCCCGAATGATCCGCTTTCACCGCTTTGGTGAGGCAGAGGTCCTCAAATGCGAAGACGTGCCGACACCCAAACCGGGTGCGGGCGAAGTCCTTGTGCGCGTTGAGGCTATTGGCGTCAGTTGGGAAGACGTGCTGTGGCGGCAGAATCTCGCTTCCGAGCAGGCCAATCTGCCGGCCGGAATTGGTTCGGAACTGGCGGGAGAGGTCGAGGCCTTGGGCGAGGGCGTCACCGACCTCGCTCTCGGCGACAAGGTTGCGAGCTTTCGGGCGCACACGCCGAACCGCTACCCAGCCTATGGCGATCATGTCCTGATGCCGCGCGAAGCGCTCACGCGCTATCCCGTCGCTGCGGATTTCGTGGCGACCGATGCCGCCGTCCACTACACGCCACAGCTCAGTGCCTATTTTGCTCTGGCCAATCTCGCGCGGCTGAAATCGGGCCAGACCGTGCTGGTGACCGAGGCCGCGCGCTGCATGGGCGGTGCCATGGTGCAGATGGCTAAAGCACTCGGCGCCCATGTCGTCGCCGCAACGCGTGACGCAGCACCACATGACGCGCTGATCCGGCTCGGCGCTGACAAGGTCGTGCTGACCGAAGAACAGGATCTCAGCCTCGCCGTCGGCAACTTCACGCACACCAAGGGTGTCGAGGTGGTGGTCGATGGTTGCGGCGGCCATCAGATGGCGCTCCTGGGCGATGTCGCAGCCCCCTGTGGCAAGCTTATTCTCTACGGTCTCGACGGTGGCAACGAGGCGGCTTTCCCGGCCTGGGCGGCGTTCCGCAAGCATCTTCAGTTCCATCGGTTTTCATTGTTGGACTTCACCGGCCATGCCGAACTTGGCATCAAGGCCGACGATGTCGCGGTGAAGGCCGCCCTCGAGGAGATCAACCGCATGACGGCGCAAGGCATGCTGCGGCCGATTATCGACCGGGTCTTTGCCTTTGATGACTTCGTCGAGGCGCATCGCCATATCGAAGCCTTCCCCTCCCTCGGCCGCGTGGTGATGAAGATATAGGTGGCGCATGCGCGTTGTGATCATCCGATCCTCGCCAATTCTAGCCTGATCCTGCTTTATCCCGGGGGAGATCAACACGTTGACGTGAATTGATATTTCCACCGAAAAATGGAAATAGCGAGGCCATGTCCGCCGGACGGGGAACTTCGGACGCCCAGGGCCGTTAAGCACCCGTCCAGGCGCTGCTTCTGCGTCCTCATTCCCATGAGAGTCCATGCCCATCATGAAGACCCAATCGGCCTGCTACGCGGCATTCTTGGCGCCTCTGATTCTTTGTGCGCCTGCCCTGGGAAGAGCCGCGCAGGCCGACGAGTTCGGCCGCATCACGCTCACCGAGGAAAACGATTCGATCGTCTTCCCGACGGACCGCTATTACACGCAGGGGTTTGAATTCGCCTATCTCGGTCCGGATGTGGCCAGCGACAGCGCCTTTGCCTCGCCTTTTTCGGGGCTCGCTTCGATTGGCATATTCGGTACGCCGGAGTCCGAGGGAGAATCCGGCGGCGAGGTGTCGCGCCGCTACCAGGTGATCTTCGGCCAGAGCATCTTCACGCCGACCGATACCGACGCCGAGGATCCGGACCCAGAGGACCGTCCCTATGCCGGCTGGACCTATGCTGGTATCGGCTGGGTGCAGGACACCGACCGCCGCCGCCTCGACAATCTCGAACTGCTGGTCGGCATCGTCGGCCCGGCGGCACAGGCGAGGCCGGCGCAGAATGACTACCATCAGTTCATCGGCGTCGACACAGCCAATGGCTGGGACCGGCAGGTTCACAACGAACCCGGGTTGATGCTGAGCTATGAGCGCAAATACCGCTTCATCCAGCCCTTGGTCGGCGGTTTCGCCGTCGATGCCATTCCTGAGGCAGGCGTAACTCTCGGCAACGTCATGACCTATGGCGAGGTCGGCACCATGCTGCGTTTCGGGCGCAACCTCGAAGCTGATTACGGTCCGAATCGCATCCGGCCGTCCTTGTCCGGCACCAGTTATTTCAATGCCGACTATCTCGAAGATCCGTTCGGCTTCTATGTCTATGTCGGCGCGCAGGGGCGCGCCGTGGCACAGAACATCTTTCTCGACGGCAACACGTTTCGCGACAGCCGTTCGGTCGACAAGGAGGTCTTTGTCGGCGACATCACCGGTGGCGTCGCCCTGTTCTGGTCTAACGCGATCAAGCTCGATGCCGGGTTCACCTACCGCACCCAGGAGTTTGAAGGCCAGGATGATGCCGCCAAATTCGCCAACATCAATCTGACAGTCGGCTTCTAACCCCTCTCCACCCGTGATATCTCGCATGCTAGGCAATTGTGACACTTGTGCCGGGTGGCTTGCGCTTGAACCCGCAATACGGCAACTTTCCTCATGCAACCATCTTCGGTTGAGCGGCCCCGGTGGGGCGGTTTGCATCATTTGGGGGGAACATGTCACAGGATATCGCGCCGCCGGCGCTGGGGGCTCAATTTGGCATAGGCAAAGTGCTGGGCACCAGCCTCGCCATTCTCGGTCGCAATTTCATACCCTTTGCCATCATCGCCACTGTCGTGCAGTTGCCGACGTTGCTCACGCAATTGTATCTGGATCCCAATCTCAACGCCAATTCGGCCACGGTGGTCGTGCCGGATGCCGGCGCCACTTTCACCTATGTCGCTATCCTGGTGCTGGTCTCGGCCATCGCCAACGGCTTCACCACCGCGACGCTGGTCTACGGTTCCTTTCAGGATCTGCGTGGGCAGAAAATCGGCCTGGGCGAATGCTTTTCGCGTGCCATCGGCGTTCTGCCGATGATCGCCATCGGCGCCGTCTGCTATGGCCTGCTGGTCGGCCTCGGCACCATGTTGCTGGTCATTCCGGGCATCATCATCGCCGTTGTGTACTGGCTATACGTGCCGGCCATCGTCGTTGAAAAGAAAGGTCTCGGCGCGGCGTTCACCCGTTCTGGCGAACTGACCAAGGGTAAGCGCTGGTCCATCTTCGCTATCCTGCTGCTGGTCGGGTTGGTTTCGATCGGCATCGAGTTGCTGGTCGGGTTCGGCGCAGTCATGTTGGGCGCAATGGCTTCCGTCAACATGATCGTCATCGTCAGCTACGCTCTCAATGCCATCATCGGTGCGTTCTTTTCGGTCTCAAATGCCGTGACCTATTACTATCTCCGCGCCGACAAGGAAGGCGTTGATATCGAGGATATTGCCAGGCTGTTTGACTGAGGGATCGTTAGCCGGGCGGGTCGATCAACGCCCGTCCGGCCGACGGCCATATTTCCTGGCGGATCCCTCGCCGCGATCGTTCTTGTCCTTGCGGCGGACGCCGAACAGCATGTCCCGTTCCAGCCGGCCGCGTTGCGCGGCATAGAAGGCGTTGAGGAAGGCTCCGGCATCGAACGGCGTCGCCGCGGCCGGGTCGTCCTGCCAGCCGATGCGCTTGCGGATGCGGAGCGCCACCTCATGGCGCGTCGCCGCGGCGTGCAGATCACCGCGGCGCAGGACTTCTTCCAGGGTCTGCAATTCCATGATGCCGTAGACGTTCAACTGCTGCTGTGTGAAGCGGTAGCGCGCGGCAGCGGCCGCCTCACCGGCGCTGGTGCGCTTGGCGGTCCGCTCGACCAGATCCCGCAGCAACATGGCGCGCGGTGCTGCGATGACGCAGGTGCCGGCGACCAGATCGCCCAATCGCAATCGGTCGCGGTTGAACAACGGAAACAAGGTAAAGAGGCCGCTCCAAGCCAGCAGGAACAGGATCATCCAGCTTTCATCGCCGATGCTGCCCTGACCGGCGAGGAGGGCGGTCAGAGGCAGGAACACCTCGATCTCGCGCATCAGGTTGCGCACCAGGATGGCGTCGGCCCGCAACGGTCCGCCCGCCCGGTCGATGACGCGCAGCTTCATCGCCCGTTTGCCGGGTGTGGCGCCACGCCAATGCAGCTCGAACACCGCGAAGTAGAAGGTCCGCACCAGGAAAAGGGCGACAACCAGCGCGGCCAGCAGCCAGCCGCCGCCATCGTCGAACAGCCCCGACATGCCGGCGACGAGGGCGCCAATCACCAGGCCGACGATGATGAGCACGATAAAGAACGCATCGAGCAGAAAGGCGCCGAGCCTCTCTCCGGAATCGGCAAGGTCGAAGGTCAGTTGCACGCCTTCGGGCGTCATGATCCGGTGCTTGCCGCGCGGCACGGTGTCGGCCGGGTGCAGGGTGGTGGCCGGGTGCAGGGTGGTGGCCGGCATCATCGGCCGGTCTCCCGGTCAGGTTGCTTGCTGGCGCCGGCGAGGCTGAAATAGGCGAGCCAGCCAACCAGCATGACGCTGCCGATACCGTAGCGCAGCATGGTGTCGTTGATCATCTGGCGGCCGATTCCCTCAAGCCCACCGGCCACAAACAGCATCAGCACGGCGCCCAGGGCGATGACACCGGCAAGCTTGCCGCGCTCGGCCAGATTGTCGATGCGCGATTTTTCACCCGGGAACAAGGCCGCTTCGCCGATGGCGCAACCGGCACCACCACCCAGGATGATGGCGAATATTTCGGTCGTGCCGTGGATCCAAAGCCAGCCCAGCATATCGGTCCCCAGGCCGCGCGAGGCGAACAGGGCGACGAAGGCGCCCATCATCAACCCGTTGGAGAACAACAGCAGCAGGGTGGGAATGCCGAAGGCAATGCCGAGCGCAAAGCAGAGCAGGGTGATCTTGGCATTGTGGGTGAAGAGTTCGGAGGCGAATGCCGCCAGGCGGTCGGTGGCGGGCGGCGGGTCGAACAAGGTCGAGCGCAGATATTCGGTGCTGGCTGACGGCGTGCGGCCGGCGGCAAGGTCGATATCGACGAAGGTGTAGAACCAGTCGACATTGGCAAGTGTCACAGCATAGCCGCTGCCCGCACCCAGGAACAGCACGGCGGCCGACAGCAGAATCGGCCATTTCATCTGTCGGATGGCGGCAGGCAGCGTGTGCCTGAGGAACGTGCCAATGGCGGCGGGCAATCCGGCGCGTGGTCCGTAAATATGGAAATAGGCACGGGCGGCAAGGGTCTCCAGATAGGTCACGAGATTGCGGTCGAGCGAGATGCTGCGCGCCACCGACAGGGCCGACAGGGTGGCGCGGTAGAGGCTGGGCAGGCGCAGCAGATTGTCGCCGGACAGGCTGCGCAGGCCACTGCTTTCGGCCTGGGCGAGCAAGCTTTCGAGGGCGCGCCAGTTCGCCTCCCGTTCGCGGCGGAACTGCGCGCTCTTGAGCTGTGTGCCGCCCGCTAATCCGGTTGCTGCCCCGCCATTTCCTGGCATTGCGTCGCTCATATCAGTTCCCGGCGTTTGATGCGGAGATAGCGGTTGATGAGATCGGGTCCGACCTGGTGGTGATCTGCTTCCAGACAATGCACCCCCATACGGCGCAGGCGCTCGAGCAGTATCTGCCGGTCGCGGAGGATATCGTAGGCAACGGTGGCGCGTGCCATCCGGTGGACGTCGGCCACCCTATCGTCGAAAGTCGCCGCAAGTTGCGGATCACGCAGGCAGATGAACAGGACGACATGACGGGCGGCCAGCCGCTCGACATTCTCCAGCATCAGCTCGGCTGTGACGGTGTCGACGAAATCGGTCATCAGCACGATGAGCGAGCGGCGGTTGAGGCGTACGGCAAGATCAGTGAGGCCCAGGGTGAAGTTGGTTTCTTCCGGCAGATAGGCAAGATCGCTGGAGAGGCGCTGCATGCGGGAAAAGGCGTTCATACTGGCGCCCGGCGCTGCGAACAGATAGGGCTTGCCGGCGAAGGCGAACATGCCAACGCGGTCGCCGCTTTTCAGCGCCATGTAGGTGAGCAGCAGGCCGGCATTGATGGCATGGTCCAGTCGCGCCATGCCGGCCAGGGGTTCGCGCATCAGATAGCCGGTATCGAAAGCGAGGATGATCTGATGATTGCGCTCGACACGGAATTCCTTGCAGACCAGTTTGTGCGAGCGGGCCGAGTGTTTCCATTCAATGGTGCGGCGATCAAGGCCCGACGTGTAGTCGCGCAGGGCATCGAATTCGCTGCCGTCGCCCGATTGGTCGACAGCCTTGGAGCCGAAAAAGGCATCGCGGTTGGAGAGGTCGATAGCACCCTGCCGTACCGCACGGATGTTCGGCGTGATGCGGATATCACTGCCGATCTCGATTGTCTTGAGGCGCACGGTGAGGCCGAGGGGCCCTGCCCAGCGCAGCCAGAGCCGGTGCAACCTGGCGATGCCGCGCTGGTGCGGTCGCAGGGGCAGGGTGAAGCTCGCCAATGTGCCCGGCTGGTAGAGGATGCGTTCCATGATCGGCGCAGCGATGATCGGATCGATCTCACCTCGCGGCTCGAGAACGGCAGCGGCGCGGGCCCTGGGCGAAGCGAGATGGACGGTGAGGTCGGTTGTTTCGCCGATATAGATGACACGCGGCGGATCGATGCTGATGCGAAGCTCCCCCACACGCAGGCACATGGCGGCGTCGGCCGCGATGAGGACCAGAGCCGCCACCAGATAGGCGGCACCCAGCGGCCACAATCCAGCATCGGCAATTCCCAGTACCAGGCAGAAGGGGAAACCGAATGCCAACAGGGCAGCGGCGCGTTTGGTCGGCCGGATCATCTGGGGGCAGCCACCTGGTCGATGATCTGCTGGATGATCTGATCGGCGTTGAGCCCTTCGATCTCGGCGCCTGGCGCCAGCACCACGCGGTGGCGCAGCGCCGGAATGGCCAGCACCTTGACGTCGTCGGGAATGACATAGTCGCGGCCGGCAAGGCCGGCATAGGCACGGGCGGCGGTCGCCAGCATGTTGGCGGCGCGCGGCGAGGCGCCGTAATCGAGCGAGGCGTTCTCGCGTGTTGCCCGCACCAGATCGACCACATAATCGACGATATCCTCGCTCATCCTGACCGTGGCAATGGCGCTGCGCACCTCAAGGAGCTCTGCCAGGGTCACGGCCGCGCGCAGGCCGAGATCGTCGAGATTGGGCATGGTGGTGCGATGGCCGTGGCGGCGCACGATGCTGCGCTCCTCGTCCCGGCTGGGATAGCTCAGCACATGCTTGAACAGGAAGCGGTCGAGCTGCGCCTCGGGCAACGGATAGGTGCCCTGCTGCTCGATCGGGTTCTGTGTCGCGATCACCATGAAGCCGTCGGCCAGTTTGTGGGTCTTGCCATCGATGGTGACGGCGCGCTCCTGCATCGCCTGCAGCAGGGCAGCCTGGGTCTTGGGCGGCGTGCGGTTGATCTCGTCTGCCAGCAGAAGCTGCGTGAAGATCGGCCCTTCGACGAAGGTGAAGACATTGGTCTGAAAGTTGAACAGATTGGTGCCCATGACATCGCCCGGCATCAGGTCCGGGGTGAACTGGATGCGGCCGAAATCGAGCGACAGCGCCCGCGCAAAGGCCTGTGCCAGCAGGGTCTTCGCAGTACCCGGCACGCCTTCCAGCAGGATATGCCCGTCCGACAGGAGGCTCACGAGCATGAGGTCGAGCGCGTCATCCTGACCGATGATCGCCTTGCGCACTTCGTCCTTGAGGCGCTCGCTAATCGATCGCGCGGCGTCGAGTCCCATGTAACATCTCCTGTTTCCATTGATCGGCCAGACGGCCAAGTTCTGCGACACCGCGATCGCCATGTCGGGCCAGGGGCGCACCTTGCGCGAGCAGATCGCTGGCGGTCAGGCTGAGGCCGAGTTTCCTGGCGCGCCGGTCGAGCCAGGCCACCTGTCCGCTTTCGTCGAGCGCCTTTGGAACTTTCAGTCGCTGGGCCACATCGGCAACCACCAGGCGCGGATAGCGAACCATGATGGCCGGCGCACCGCGGCCATACTCCAGCAGCTCGGCGATGTTGCGCAGCAATGTCTCCCGGCCGGCAGCGAGCGGCGGTGCCGCCGGCGCTGGGGCACCCAGCCGGGTAATCCCCGCGAGGATGGCGGTAAGGGTCGCCACCGCGAAGGCGACGGTCGCGGTAAGGAAGGGCAGTTCGAAGGCCATCCGCAGCATGTTGGGCGGCTGCTCGAAGCCGTGAATCGTTTCGTCGAACATGACCGACCCGCCGGCCGGCAGCAAAGCGCGGATCATGGCCACGGCGAAGGGCGCATTGTCGCCCTTGCCGATGCCGGCATTGGCAATGATGTCCGGATCCGACAGCAGCCACACCTTGGCGCGACCAACGCGGATTTCGCCGATGAGCATGCCTTGCTCGTAGGCGACGACCGGCGAGAGCGCGTCGGAGCGCATGAGTTGCATCTGGCTTACGGCCGGTGTGTAACCGAGCCCGGATTCGTAAGGGGCTCCCGTCTTGGCGCGGACGAGGCTTGCGCCCGGCACAACGCGCGTCAGAATGCCGGTCACGTCCCCAACGTCGATCAGTTTGGTCTGCCGCAACCATTCCGGATTGCTGATGCTGGCGCGACCTTGCCATTTCGGCAACACCACCAGCACGATCTCCTCGCCCTTCAAGGCGTCGAGCGGCCTGGTGCCGTGGTCGAGATTGTCCGGCTCGGCCAGAACCAGCAAGGTGGCGGCGCCGGCCTTCTCCAGCGATTGGAAGCGGCTGATGCTGACGGGGATGCCCAGGCGCTGCAGCGATTCCTGGAATGCCTTATGACCGATGGCGGAATGCGAGAAGGTGTCGCTGCCGGCCGAGATCAGGTTCTCGCCGAAGATCATCAGATAGGTGAAGCCGATGAAGGCGGTCAGCCCGACCATGATCAGCGCCAGGAGCTGGCGTGGTCGGAACAGGGTCCGGTCCTGCTTCATGGTCCCGTCGCCGAAATTGTTGGCGTCGCGTAACCGGCTTGTGTTTCGTAATAGGCTTGCGCGCAATGGCGGAACAGCTTCTCGTCGGCGTCGCGGCCGCCAAAATGGCAGAGTTCCACTGCGCCGATCACGGTTGCAAGGCCGCCGCGCATGGTAACCGGTACAGCGCCACTCCGCAGAATCTCGCGGCTCGTTGATGCATCCGTCATGGTCACCTGGGCGCTGTGCCGCAATTCGCCCAGGAAGCGCAGCAGGATCACGTGGATGGCTTCGCCGTACCGGCCCGCGGCGGCGAGGCGTTCGGCATCGTCGATCGGGCCGACCGGGGCCACCGGCATGGGTGCCGGAGCCGCGGTGGCGACTCTGGCGGCAACGGGTGGCACCGCCGCCGCCGCCGGAAGCGGCGAGCGCTTCATCAGCAGATAGATGCCGAGGATCAGGAAGCCGCCGACCGCTACCGCCAGCAGCAGATAGCGCAGGTCCGGCAAGGACCAGTTCGCCGCTGCCGATGGTTCCGGCGGCGAGGGGGTGCGGTCGACGCTCTGGGGTTCGCTGTCTTGTGTCGAGGGCGCAGTCGGCGGCGGATTTGGGCTGCTGTCGCCCTCCGGCATCACCGGCGGATCGCCTGGGAAATCGGTCTGGTAGGCTGGGTTGCTGAGAATGCTGTCGACGGTCGCCTTGCTGTCACCCGCGCCAGTTTGCTGTGCATGAGCTTCCTGAGGCCATGCCAGCGTCGGCGCGCCAACTGCGATGCAGGCGAGGATCAGGCCAGCGACGAGGCGCCTTGGATGAATGTTGGCCGTGCCGGAAAACTGGATCAGCGGCGCGACTCCGGCTTGCCATGGGTCGCGGTGCGCGGAAAACCGCGAGTCGCGACGCCTGCGGGCGCTCCTGAATTCAAACGCATACCAGCGGGACCTGTTGATGACAGAATTACTACCCAGAGTATGGGGAGACTATCCGCACCCCAGGTCCCTTGCCAAGTGGCATCTCGGCGGCAAGTTGGTGTTGTCAATGTGGCCGGCGCACGCTGCCGCGCAGTTCCAGGGAATAGCCCACATCGATGCGGTTGTCCGTTGGCCGCTCGCCAGATTCGATGATTTTGCGCACGATCTCGGCGGCGAGCCGACCCATCTCGTAGCGCGGGGTTACCACGGTGGCCAAGGCCGGATAGGCGCAGGCCGCGAACTCCAGATTATTGAAGCCGATGATCGACATCTCGTCGGGCACCTTGATGCCACGGCGCTGGCACTCGAACAGCACGCCAAGCGCCAGGAGATCGTCGCAGCAAAAGACGGCCTCGGGCCGGTCGCCGCGCTCGATCATCTCGCCCAGCAATTGTCCGCCGGCGATGACAGCGGTCTGTTGCGGCTTGGTCGCCACCCATTTCGCGTCATAGAGGCCAGCCTCGCGCATGGCCCGGCCATAACCGTCGAGGCGGGCGCGGGCTCGGGCATCGAGCTTTGAGGCAATGACGCCGATCCTGCGATGTCCCAGATCGATGAGCGCCTTGGTGGCTTCATAGGCCGCCTCGCGCTGGTGGAGGCCGACATTGATGTCGATCGGATCGTCGGTGAGTTGAAACGTCTGCACCACGGGCACACCGGAACGTTCCAGCAGGTGGCGCGCATGGGCCGATTGATCGACGCCCACGATGATGATCGCTTCCGGATGCTGGCCGAGGAGCGTGCCGATGGCCTTCTCCTCCTCCTCTGCCGAATAGCGCGTCGAGAGGATCAACACCTGGTAGCCGGCCGGCAGCAGATTGTCGTGAAGTGCGTTGATGTAATCGGCGAACACGCCGTTGGTGAGCGATGAGACGATGACGCCGATCGTGTGTGTGCGGTTCGAGGCAAGGCGGCTGGCGGCCACATCCGGCACATAGGCCAGTTCCCGCACCGCGGCCTGGATGCGCTCCTGAAGCTTGGGCGAGACCATGTCCGGACGCCGGAGTGCCCGGGAGACGGTGACGGCACTGACGCCGGCCAAGCTGGCGACGTCGGCAAGCGTGCTGCGCTTCCTGCGAATGGTAACCTCCCCAAATAGCCATTCCCCGATTTTCGGGGGCGGGATGGTTGCGGGGCGGTTTGGCCGACTCGGTCCATCCTCTGGCCCGGCAAACTACCCCTTTGCCTATTTAGCAGGCAATCGCACCAATTGACAGCGCTGTCATTTGGCCGTATCCATATTTTGCCGGTGTGGACCAGGAAAATTGGGCGACTCGATCGTCACCATCCACCCGGGATTGGGAATTCAAACAAGAATGACCATTGGGAGGACACCATGTTCACGCCGACATTCCGGCGGTCCGGCCTTCAGCGCGCGCTGAAGCTGCTGGCCGCAACTGCTATTTCGACCTCGCTTGCCACCTCGGCCATCGCCCAGGAGGTCGTGGCCGGCCCGGGCGCCGAGCCCGAATGCTTCGCCCCCTGGACCCCTGAGACCAAATACTTCCAGTATCCGAAAAAGGAAGGTCCCTACCGGATCGCCCTTGCCAACGGGTTCATCGGAAATACCTGGCGCATCCAGATGATCAAGACGGCCAAGGCCTATGCCGAGCAGCCGGACGTCAAGGCGAAGCTGAAGGAATTCAAGGTCGTGTCGACCGGCGAAGACCTCGCGGCCCAGCTGGCGGCGGTCGATAACTTCATTGCCTCCGGCTATGACGCCATCGTCGTCAATGCCCAGAATCCGGCAGCCTTCAAGCCGGTCATCAAGCGCGCTGCCAAGGCAGGCATCGTGCTGGTGGCGTTCGACAACACGCTCGACACCGACGAAGCCATCAACGTCAACGTCGACCAGAAAGGCCTCGGTGTCTATTGGGCGCAGTGGCTGATCGACAACATCCCTGGCGGCGGCAAGGTGCTGGAAGTCCGCGGTGTTGAGGGCACCTCGGTCGACCGCGATCGCCATGACGGTATCCAGGAAACCCTCAAGGCGTCGGGTAAGCCCTGGGAAACCGTCGAAGTCGTCGGTAAATGGGATGACGGCACAGCGCAGAAAGTGACCGCCGATGCGGTCGCCGTGCACAAGAGCTTTGTCGGCGTCACCGTTCAGGGTGGCTCGACAGGGACCGTGCGCGCGCTGATGGATGCCGGCCATGCCTTCGTGCCGGTCGGCGGCGAAACGGAGAACGGCTTCCGCAAGCTTTGCGCCGAGCATACCGGCGAGGGTCTGAAATGCGCCTCCGGCGGCACCGGTCCGGCCCAGGTGGCGGTCGCCATCAAGACCGCGATCGCGGCGCTTGAAGGACAGGTTGTCCCGCAATCGATCCGCCTGCCCTTGGCCAAGGTCAATGACCCGGAATTCAAGGACGGCGAGAATTTCTACAAGGATCAATCCGACAATTTCTTCGTCGGCAATTCCTTCCCGACCTGCGGCATCAACTTCACGGCCCAGGAAATCATGGGTCAGTCGGAAACCGATCAGTAAGCCGACAGTACCTGTTGCGCGCCGCCGCCCTTTTGCGATCTGATCGCTGAGGGGCGGCGGTGATCTTTCGGGAAGCACTCTGATGGGCGCCAATACACCACTCTTCCAGATGCAGGGCGTCGCCAAGAGCTATGGCGGCGTGCGCGCGCTAGAGGAGGCCATCTCCCGCGTCGAAACCGGCCGCATCCATGCGGTGCTGGGCGAGAACGGCGCGGGCAAATCGACCCTCATCAAGATCATGTCCGGCGTGGTCCAGGCCGATGCCGGCGAAATGATGCTGGACGGTGCCAAGGTCGTGTTCCCTTCGCCAAAATCCGCCAATGCGGCGGGCATCGCCTGTATTTTCCAGGAACTCTCCCTCATCCCAGATCTGTCGGTGGCCGACAATATCGCCATCGCCAATCCGCCGCGCCGCTTCGGTCTCATCGACCGGCGGGCCCAGCGTCGCTTTGCGGAAGAGGCATTGGCGCGGGCCGGGGCGGAGGACATCCATCCCCTGGCCCAGGTCAAGGATCTGCCGCTGTCACGCCGCCAGATGGTGGAAATCGCCAAGGCGCTGGCGCGTAAACCCCGCATTCTCATTCTCGACGAAGCCACCTCGGCACTAACCGCCGGCGATGTCGCCAAGGTTTTCGCCGTGCTGAAGCGCCTGCGCGACGAAGGCCTGGCACTCCTCTACATCTCGCACCGCATGCAGGAAATCGACGAGCTGGCCGATGATTGCTCGGTCTTCCGCAACGGCCGCCATGTCGCAAGCTATCAGGCCGGCACCAAATCCCGGAACGACGTGGTCGAGATGATGATCGGGCGTGAATACAGCCACGTCTTTCCAGCCAAACCCGTCGCGGCCAAGGCCGGTGCCCCGGCGTTGGAAGTGGCCGGCCTCAAATGGACTCACCGGCTCAACGATATTTCCTTTGCGGCGCGGCCAGGCGAGATCGTCGGCCTCGGCGGGCTGGACGGGCAGGGCCAGCGTGAATTGCTGCTGGCCCTCTTTGGTGTGTTGCGCGGCGTCACAGGCGATGTCGCCGTCAATGGCATGGTGCGCCATGCGCGGGGGCCACGATCTGCGAAATCCGCAGCCATGGCGATGGCGCTCATCCCCGAGGACCGCAAGACCGAGGGGCTGATGCTGCCCATGTCGGTGCGTGACAACCTCACCTTGCCGGCGCTCGATTCATTGGCACGGTTTGGCGTCATCGACCGCGCGCGCGAGCAGAATGCCGTCGACCGGATGGTCAAGCTTCTTGCCATCAAGGCGGCCAATCTCGACATTCCGGTGGGGGCGCTGTCGGGCGGCAATCAGCAGAAAGTGGTGATCGCCAAATGGCTGATGGTGGCGCCCCGCATCATCCTGCTCAACGATCCCACCCGCGGCATCGATGTCGGCACCAAGCAGGAAATCTATCAACTGCTGAGGAAGCTTGCCGATGAGGGTGCCTCCATCCTGTTCTATTCGACCGATTATGACGAGCTCATCGGCTGCTGCGACCGCGTGCTGGTGATGTATGACGGCGCCATCACGCGCGAACTCGTGGGGGTGGACATTACGGAACACGCGCTGGTCAGCAGCGCCTTCAGTATCGAAGCTGGCAGTATCGATCAAACGGGGGAACGGCAGGTTGGGTGATTTCCGCTATTGGCTGGCCGAGAACAGGGGCACGCTGCTTGCCGTCCTCGTGTTCATTGTCATGTTCGGCATCTATACCGGCAATCACAGCGCCGGCTTCAGCGGCATGGTGGTGACCACCGCCGCCAACAAGGGCGTGCTGCTGGCCCTGGTTGCCATGGCGCAGACATTGGTGGTGCTCACCGCCGGTATCGATCTTTCGGTCGGCATGGTGTTCGTGCTGGCCAATTGCCTCGCCTCGCAATTGGTGGTGGGCGACGGGCTGGAAACAACTTTCGGGGTCGTGGTCGTCCTGCTGGCCGGCGTTCTCTGTGGTGCGATCAACGGCATCATCGTCATCTATGGCCGCCTGCAGCCGATCGTCACCACGCTCGCCACGGGCGCCATGTTCTATGGGATCGCCTTGTGGCTGCGGCCGATCCCGGGCGGTGACGTGAATTCTGATCTTGCCGATGCGCTGACGGAACAATTACCGGGCGGCATTCCCACGTCGCTGGTGGTGCTGCTCGGCGTCGTGCTGGTGGTCTGGGTGCCGCTCAGGCGCTCGGAGATCGGCCGTGCCATCTATGCCATCGGCTCCTCGGAACCGGCGGCCTACATGTCGGGCGTCAATATCGACCGCGCGCGGCTGGTGGCCTATATCGTCTCCGGCCTGCTCTCGGCCTGTGGTGGATTGATGCTGACCTTCATCACCTATTCCGGCGAGGCCTCGGCCACGATCGGCGGCTCCTATACCCTCAATTCAATCGCCGCGGTCGTTATCGGCGGCGTCTCGCTGTTCGGCGGGGCGGGGAGCGCCATCGGCGCCATCTTCGGCGCCTTGGTGCTGCGGACCATCGGCGATCTGCTGTTCGTGTTCGATTTTGATCCGCTGTGGCAGCCCTTGTTCCAGGGCGTCATCCTGCTGGGCGCCGTGACCCTGGGGTCGCTGCGGCTGCTCAATGTCAAGAACCGCCTCGATCTGTTCGGCTGAGTCATGACCATGCCCGCTTTTCTCGCCCGCCTCGACAAGCCGGTCCTCGCCGCCTTTGGCTGCATCATCCTGCTGCTGCTGGTCGGCAGCCTCTATTCGTCGAGCTTCCTCTCGCCGGAATATCTGCTGCAGCAGTTGCAGGTGGCGTCCTTCCTGGGGCTCATCGCCACCGGCATGATGCTGGTCGTGTTGTTGGGTCAGATCGATCTCTCGGTGCCATGGGTGGTGACGGTGGGCGGCATGATGTCGACCGCTGCTGCCGGTTGGGGTCCCTTGGGCGAAACGCTGGCCATTCCCTTCGGCATCACCTGCGGCATGATCATGGGGCTCATCAGCGGCTTCGGTGTGGCCTATCTGCGCGTCCCCTCGATGATCTTCACGCTCGGCATGAATGCCGTGGCGCAGGGGCTGATGGTGCTCAGGACCGGCGGGTTCGCCCCCCAGGACCATTCGACCGAGACGATGCATTTCCTGGCCACCGGGCGCAGCATCCTCAACATCCCCAACGCCCTCTTCGTCTGGATCGCGGTGGGGGCGGCCACCATCTTCCTGCTCGGCCGTACGACCTTCGGCCGCACGGTCTATGCCATCGGCAACAAGGAACGCGCGGCCTATCTGTCCGGCCTGCCGACCCAGCGCGTCATCATGCTGGCCTTCATGGCCTCGGGTGGGTTATCGGCCTTCGCCGGCGTGCTGCTCGCCGGTTATTCGACCAAGGCCTATCAGAGCATGGGCGATCCCTATCTGCTGCCGGCGGTGGCGGCAGTGGTGCTGGGCGGTACCAATATCCTGGGCGGTCGTGGCTCCTATATCGGCACCATCGCCGGGGTGATCCTCATCACCCTGCTGCAATCGATCCTCTCGGTGATGCAGATCGACGAGGCTGGCCGCCAGCTCATCTACGGCGCCGTCATCATCGGCATGCTGCTGGTATATGGCCGGCAGAAGAAGGCGAATTAGATTGGGTATTGATCGCCTGTCAAACCGGCAACTTCGCCAGAATCTGCTGCAAAATGACCTCCGGTGCGTCGGCGATATCGACCACGATCGCGTCTAGTGGCGGCTCCAGGGTTGCCAATTGGCTGGGTAGCAGGGCAGGCGGCATGTAATGGCCGCTGCGGCCGGCGAGGCGACCGGCAATCAGATCGACATTCCCCCGCAGGAAAACGGTATAGCCCTGGCTCCCGCCATCCTTCAGCAAGCGGTCGCGATAGGCTTGTTTCAAAGCCGAGCAGGCCAGCACGACCTTGCCACCCTTCATGACCGAACGGTCAAGAGCCGCGCTGATCGCCTCCAGCCAGGGCCAGCGGTCGTCATCGGTGAGGGGCACCCCGCTTTTCATCTTGGCGATGTTGGCGGGGGAGTGAAAGGCATCGGCTTCCAGGAACGCGGCATCGAGGGCTTCGGCAAGTGCCCGGCCGATGGTGCTCTTGCCGGCGCCGCTGACGCCCATCACCAGAACGATCATTCCGCTCATTGCCGTCCCAAAAGCGCGTCCCCCTGGCTGCCGGGATGCATTTTTCAGATTATCCAAAGTGTTAGGCCCGCACCAGCAACTTAGTACGGAAAACAGCCGATTTCTGAGCCATGCCCGGGGGGTGGCAAGGGGCATTATCGGCGCTTATCCACCAGCAGGGGTATTGTGCAAAGGGGTCCGGCCGGAGTAGATCGGAGCAGCCCTTCAAGCCAAAGGAAGCCAGGAATGAGATACGAGCGTCCGACAACCCTCAAGGCAGCGGCGCAAATGCTGGCCAAGGAAAAAGGCCAGGCCTTTATCCTCGCTGGTGGCACCGACCTGCTGGTCCGCCTCCGCACCGGGTTCATCGAACCCGACTTGATCGTCGACATCAAAGGTATCAACGGCAGCAAGGCGATCCAGAAGACCGCGACCGGCTTCAAGATCGGCGCTGCGGTTTCGGGTGCCGAGCTCGGCGAACATGCCGCCTTGAAGAAGGCATGGCCTGGGGTGGTGGAAGCCGCCAATCTCATCGGATCCAAGCAGGTGCAGGGCCGCTGCACCATGTCGGGAAATCTGTGCAACGCCTCGCCGGCCGCCGACAGCGTCCCGGCGCTGGTTGCTGCAGCTGCGAAGGCCGTCATCGTCGGTCCCAAGGGCAAGCGCACCGTGGCCGTCGAGGAAATTCCGGTCGGCCCCGGCAAGACCTCGCTCAAGAAGGGCGAAATCATCGAGAGCATCGTGTTGCCCAAGCGCCCGCCGAAATCGGGCGATGCCTATCTGCGGTTCATTCCGCGCACGGAAATGGACATTGCGGTCGTCGGCGTGGGCGTCAGCCTGACGCTGGACGGCAAGGGTGTCGTCACCAAGGCGCGCGTGGCGCTGGGTGCCGTGGCGCCGACCGTGCGTCTGGTTCCGGCCGCCGCCAAGGCGCTGATCGGCACCAAGATGGACAAGGCGGCACTGGACGCGATGGCCGCGGCCTGCTCGGCTGCCTGCAGCCCGATCGACGACAAGCGCGGCACGCGCGATTTCCGCATCAAGGTTGCTGGCGTACTGGCACGCCGCGCCGCAGTGATCGCGCGCAAGCGCGCTGGAGGCAAGTAAATGTCTGGCATTAAAGTCAACACCAAGATCAATGGCGATCCCGTCGAGTTCATGTGCGAGCCCGACGAGACCTTGCTCGATGTGCTCAGAAACCGCCTGGGCCTCACCGGCGCCAAGGAAGGTTGCAGCACCGGCGATTGCGGCGCCTGTTCGGTGACCGTCGATGGCCGTCTCACCTGCTCCTGCCTGGTTCTGGGTGCCGAGGCCGAAGGCCACAACATCGGCACCATCGAAGGCATGGCCCATGGCGAGGAACTGCACCCGCTGCAGAAGAAGTTCATCGAGCATGCCGCCCTCCAATGTGGCGTCTGCACGCCGGGCTTTCTGATCGCGGCGAAGTCGCTCCTCGACAAGAACCCGGATCCCACCGAAACCGAAATCCGCTTCGGCCTTGCTGGCAATCTGTGCCGCTGCACCGGTTACGACAAGATCGTGCGCGCCGTGCAGGATGCCGCCAAGGACATGCGTAAATCCAATAGCCGTAAGGGGGCCTGATCATGCCGCTCGACAACGCACCCGATTCAAAGCGCAAATTCAACGTCGTCGGCACCCGCCCGCTGCGCCCGGACGGCATTGACAAGGTAACCGGTCGTGCCAAGTTCGGCGCCGACGCCACGGCACCGGGCCAGCTGGTCGGTCGCATCCTGCGCTCGCCACACGCCCACGCGAAGATCAAGAGCATCGATACCAGCAAGGCCGAGAAGCTTGCCGGCGTGAAAGCCGTGATCACGCGGGAGGATTTTCCCGGATCATACCAACGGTGATTCAGGTCTCTACGACACGATGTACAACATCATGGCGCGCGAAAAGGCGCTCTATGAGGGCCATGCCGTCGCGGCCGTTGCCGCAACGACGCCCGCCATCGCGCGTCAGGCCTTGAAGATGATCAAGATCGATTACGAAATTCTGCCCCATGTGACCGACGTCGACGAGGCGATGAAGCCCAACGCCCCGTTGATCAACAGCAAAATGTTCACCGACGGCGTCGATCCGAAGCCGAAGAGAGCATCCAACGTCGCCCGCCGCTTTGAATTCGGCCATGGCGATGTCGACGCCGGCTTCAAACAAGCCGACATTATCGTCGAGCGCCGCTTTAAGACCGAAGCGACGCATCAAGGCTATATCGAACCCCATGCTGCCTTGGCCAGCATGTCGCCGGACGGCAGTGCGGAACTGTGGTGCTGCACCCAGGGCCATTACATGGTGCGTGACGTCTGCGCCCGTATCCTGGGCATCGACATCTCGCGCCTGCGCGTCACGCAGTCGGAAATCGGCGGCGGCTTCGGCGGCAAGACGACGGTCTTCATCGAACCGGTGGCCTTGGCGCTCTCGCGCAAGGCGAACCGCCCGGTGAAGGTCGTGATGACCCGCGACGAAGTGTTCAAGGCGACCGGCCCCACCTCCAGCACCTCGATCGACATCAAGATCGGTGTCACCAAGGACGGTCTCATCACCGCGGCCGACGGCACCTTCCGCTATCAGGGTGGCCCGTTCGCGGGTTGCTCACCGGCGGAGTTCGGCGCCATGAGCGCCTTCGCGCAGTTCCATCTCGACAACGTCCGGGCCATCGGCTTTGATGTGCTGTGCAACCGGCCGAAGACGATTTCCTATCGTGCGCCCGGTGCGCCGATGGCGAATTTCGCGGTCGAGAGCGTCATTGAGGAACTGGCCCATAAGCTCGGCATGGCGCCCATCGATTTCCGCATCAAGAATGCGGCGCGCGAAGGCACCAGGTCTTCCTACGGTCCTGTTTATGGGCCGATCGGCCTCGGTGCCACGCTCGAAGCCGCCAAGAACCATCCGCATTTCAAGGCGCCGCTTGGTCCCAATCAGGGCCGCGGCATGGCGGCCGGCTTCTGGTTCAATTTCGGCGGTCAGTCCTGCGTCAGCCTCAACATTCCCATCGACGGCACCATCACGGTGTCGGTGGGCTCGCCGGATATCGGCGGCAGCCGCGCCTCGATGTGCATGATGGTGGCGGAGGAACTCGGCATTGGCTACGACCAGGTGCGGGCGATCATCGCCGATACCAGCTCTTTGGGCCATAACGACGTCACTGACGGCAGCCGTACGACGTTCGCGACCGGCATGGCCTGCATCCTGGCGGCCCGCGATGCCATCAAGAAGCTCTGTGCCCGTGCCGCCGCGACCTGGGGCATCCCCGAGGACGCGGTTACCTGGGAAAAGGGCTATGCCAAGCCCGCCGGCGCCAATGCCGGCAACTTCGCACCGCTCTCCCTGAAGGAAATCGCCGCGGCTTCACCGGGGACCGGCGGTCCGGTCGCCGGCCATCACGAATTTTCGGCCGATGGTGCGGGCGTCAGCTTCGCCACACATATCTGCGATATCGAGATCGACAAGGAAACCGGTGCCTCGAAGATCGTGCGCTACACGGTCATCCAGGATGCTGGCAAGGCGGTGCATCCCGCCTATGTCGAAGGCCAGTTCCAGGGTGGCGCCGTCCAGGGCATCGGCTGGGCGCTGAACGAGGAGTATATCTACGGCAAAGACGGGCGCTTGCAGAATGCCGGCTTCCTCGACTACCGCATTCCGGTCTGCTCCGATCTTCCGATGATCGACACGATGATCCTTGAGATCCCGAATCCGGGGCACCCCTACGGTGTCCGCGGCGTCGGCGAAACCTCGATCGTGCCGCCCTTGGCCGCCATCGCCAACGCGGTTGCCGCCGCGACCGGTGTCCGCTTCACGCAGCTGCCGATGTCGCCGCCGCGCATTCTCAAAGGTATCGAGGACGCGAAGGCCAGCGGTGCGAAGAAGGCAGCCTGAGGGAAGCGCATGGCCAAGGTCATCGTCTGGGGTTCATTGAAGCCGCATACCGGCGGCAAGACCACAGTCGAGATTGAGGCGAGGAACGTTCAGGAATTGCTGGCCCGGCTGGGTGAAACCTATCCGGGCCTGCAAAACCAGATCAAGCGGGGTGTCTCCGTCTCGATCGACGGGCTCATCTACCGCGAAGGCTGGCTGGAACCGCTGAAAGCCGACAGCGAGGTTTTCCTGCTGCCGCGCATGCAGGGCGGCTAAGCCTCCGAAAACGCACGACATTCACGGACATTGCCAACCCGCGCCGGAACCATCGGCGCGGGTTTCCGTTTGTCTCTTCAGTGATCGAACTGATCGATCAAGAGAGATATGAGGCAGCAGCCATGAACTGGGACATCGTCGAAGGCAATTGGAACCAGGCCAAAGGCAAGGTCAAGGAGCAGTGGGGCAAGCTCACCGACGACGACCTCGCCACGATCAGCGGCAAGCGGGATCAACTCGCCGGCAAGCTGCAAGAACGCTATGGCATGGCCAAGGATGAGGTCGAGAAGCAGATCGAGACGTTCGTCAGCAGCTACGACAAGCGTCACTGAGCGCCATCAACGCACCACGTCAAAATCAAGGAGATACAGCATGCGCAAGTGTTTTGCGGTGGCGAGTTCGCTCGCCTTTCTGCTGACGGCGGCGCCGATGGCGCTGGCCGAAAATGAGGTCCCTACCATCACCACCGAGGCAGGTTCGACCTGGAACAAGGTCGAAGGCAATTGGGTCGAGTTCAAGGGCAAGGTCAAGGAACAATGGGGCAAGCTCACCGATGATGACTTGACGCAGATCCAAGGCCAGCGCGAGCAGCTCGTCGGGCGCATCCAGGCGCTCTACGGCATCAGTGTCGAGCAGGCCAACAAGGAAGTGACCGATTGGGAAAACCGCGTCGTCGGTCCCTGATCCATCCTCTCACTTAACCCCCAAGAAGGTATTGCAAGATGACCAATAACAACCCAACCCCGGAAACAAATCCAGGCTCAAATCCAGACACAAATCCCGGCAAAACACCGACGGAGGTACCCGGCGACAATCACGAGCAGGGGCATTCCATTTCCGATCCGGTCAACCTGCCGGGTCAGCAGCAGGGCAGCGGTGACAAGCGGCGTCAACAGGGCGGCCAGCCTCAGGCTAACGCGGGGGTCAACGAGGGCGAGGGCAACAAGACAGCCGCCCGCCACTACAACGAAGCCGCCCAGCAATCTGCCCAGAATCCAGGCCGCACCGAGCGCAAGGCCGATGAAGCCAAGCGGGCGATTGACAGCCCGGAAGGCGCCGAGTTGGAGCGGGCCGAAGAAATCGGCCGCAAACCGGCACGGCACTAATCCTGGAACATTTCCCCGGAACCATTCCGGGGGAGGGGCGTTTCTCAAACGTGGTTGCCGTATGACTGGAGCAGCCCCCCGCGATCGCCACGATGGCTAATCCCCCAACTAGCCATCGTATGCCGGCTCATCAGATCCAATGAGCCAGCGCTCGACCCCGGCGATCACAGCTCTGGTCCTGCGCCCACCCAAGACGGCCCCGTGCTGTCGCCCTGTCAGCGCCGCGCGCTCCCTTTCGTGCGGCGGTGACAATGTGGCGCACGGGGCCACTTTCAACTCGATCGACACCAAAGATCATCGATCACAAGAACGGCGGGCAGCGCCTGTTGCGCGCCTCGCAGGACATTCACGTCAGAAGGAAATCGAGCATGCTCTATTGGGCAGTCATCTTTCTTGTCGTCGCCATCATCGCCGGTGTGTTCGGCTTCGGCGGCATTTCGCAGGCGGCCACGGGCATTGCCAAGATCCTGTTCCTGATCTTCATCGTGCTGTTCCTGGTTTCCCTGGTCGCCACCTACGTTTGACCCCACGCTTACCGACAGAGGAGTTCCAATCATGAAAGAAGGAAGTTTCGCTATGGCTGATCGCAGCTTGGAAAAAGAGTTCGACGTCTTGAAGAATGATCTCGGCACACTCAAGGACGATGTCTCGAACATCGCCAAGCTGCTGGCCAGGAAGGGCTCGGCGCAGCTCAACGATGCGGTCGACAGCGGCAAGGCCCGGGTCCAGGCCGGCGTCAACGTGCTTGAAGACCAGGTGACGGCGCGCCCCCTCACCAGCCTGCTGCTGGCCTTCGGCATCGGCATCATGCTGGGCAAGATCACCCACCGCTGATCGACATCACCAAGAGTGGGACCTGACACATGTTGGCATCGATTGAGCGTCTGACCGACCGGCTGGCGCGCCGGGCCATTCTGCTCGCCATGTCAGCCTGCTTGGCAATCGCCGCGGCCGGTATGGCCGCGGCGGCCCTCTATTTCTGGCTGCTGGCCTGGATGCCGCAGCCCCAGGCATTTGGCCTGGTCGCCGTCGTCCTGTTGATCGCGGCCCTGATCCTGGCCTTGGCAGCCCAAGGCGGCAGAAAAGCCAGGGTGGCACAGGCGGCCCAGTTGGGCGCAGGTGGCGGCAGCATACCTGCGCTTGCCGCAATGGCCAGCGAGGCGGCGGGCGATGCGGTCAGGGCTGACCCCCTGGGTGCCATGCTCGGCGCGGGGGCCATCGGCTTCATCCTCGAAAGCCGGCCCGACCTCGACCATGCGCTGATACAGCAGGTCCTGCGGCAGTTCACCCGTTAAACCCACAAATCTTTCGGGGTAGGGGAACTGAGGCACCAGCGCCGTCGTTAACAACCTCATGGGGCGAAAGTTTGCACCGGCTCAGGCCGGTTTTGAGGAGTCCTCCGCGAGATGTCGCGCAAGCCGAACGGATCAGGTCACCCGGACAAATGTGGACCGGCCGTCAACGGGCAGAAACCGGTTTCCCAGCTCTCACCGCTGTCGATGACGACCTCACCTGCTTTCGATATGTGGCTGGAGCGGCAGATGAAGACACTGCTCGCGGCCTGCGATCAGGAACCCGATCAGAAGCTTGTCGATCTCATCCGCCGCGCGTGCGCGCAGCGTGATGGCAAGGTCACGGATTAGTCCCAGTCCGCCATTTTTATCCTGGAAGTCGGGGTTTTGGTCACAGTTTGTGCCCGGCCTTGTCGCTCGGCTTGTCACCCGTCCCACCCCATCTTCAATCCAGCGCCCATCGGCGCATTGCTCACTGGCGCCCGACTCGGCGTCAGCATCCGTCACCCGACTATCGACGCGTGGCATCCCGACTGAATCGACCGAAAGGACAACCGATGGCCGATACATTCCAAAACCAGCTCGTCGCATTGCTGCCGGCCATGAAGGCCTTTGCGGTTATGCTTACCCGCAATCGCCAATCGGCGGACGACCTCGTCAACGACACCGTCCTTCGCGCCCTGCGCAAGGAAGACCTCTATGCCATGGGGACCAATCTCAAGGCCTGGCTGTTCACGATCATGCGCAATATCCACGTCAACACTATCCGCGCCGGCCAGCGTTCGCGCCTGGTCGAGATCGATGACGATTTGCTGCCCAACCTCGCCAGTGTCGCGCCCAACCAGGAGCACTGCCTGGTGCTGAAGGAGTTGTTCCGCGCCATCGACGGCCTCAATGCCGATCAGCGCGAAGTTCTGCTGCTGGTGGTTGGCCAGGATCTTTCCTATGAGGAAGCGGCTCAGATTTGCGGCTGTCCGATCGGCACCGTGCGCTCGCGCCTTGCCCGTGCCAGGCGCGAGCTTGAACGCATGCTGTCCGGCGAAGTGGCGATGCCGGTGCCTGATGATGGCGCCGCGCGCACGCTTCGTCGCGGCATGACCCGGCACAGCCAACCCCGCCATAGCCTGGAAGCAGATCATCTGGCCGGCCTGCGCGCTGCCAGCTAGTTCCGCACCCGCTGCAACAAACTCCATCCGCGCCGCCGCCAGGACTCGCCCCGGCGGCGGCGTTTATCCAGCGTGAACCTGAATGATGCGCGCTTGCTAATGCAGGCTGGATGGGGACAATCGGACAACCCTGCCTCATTCCGGGAGTTGCTGATGTCCGCCCTATCTGCCGAGCCGATCTGCGTCGTCAACACACCCGCGATCCTGGGTGAATCGGTGCTGTGGCACCCGGTCGACAAGAAGATCTACTGGCTAGACCTGAAGGGTCCGGCCCTTCATATCTATGATCCTGCCACCAAGGCGGCCGATGTTTGGAAACTATCGCTCGGCGTGCCCATGGGCACCCTGGTGCGTGCCAGGCAAGGCTTCATCCTCACCGGGCGCGAAGGGACCTTCAAGGTCGATGTCGCGGCGCGCAAGCTCACGCCCTGGGTCAATCCCAACGACCGCGCCGAACTCACCATGTTCAATGACGGCAAGGTCGACCGCCAGGGCCGCCTGTGGCTGTGTACCTCGGACAACAAGGAGACCGATCCCATCGGCGGAATCTACAGCCTCACCGCAGACGGCAAGAGCGAGATCCATGATCGCGGCTTTGCCTGCGGCAATGGTCCGGGTTTCAGCCCCGATGGCCGTACCTTTTATTTTTCCGACACGATGGTGCGCAAGGTCTATGCCTATGATCTCGACACCAGGACCGGCACGCTCACCAATCAGCGCCTGTTTACCGAATTTTCGGAGGCACAGGGCATGCCCGACGGCATGACGGTCGATGCCGCCGGCGGGGTCTGGATCTGCCATTGGGATGGCTGGCAGATCAGCCGCTTCCGCCCGGACGGGTCCCTCGACCGCTCCATCCGCCTGCCGGTGCCGCAGGTGACCTCCTGCGCCTTTGCCGGCGAGGCGCTGGATACGCTCTACATCACGACGGCCCGGGTCGACCTTGCTGCCGAGACCTTGGCCAAGGCGCCCTTGGCTGGTAGCCTGTTTGCCCTCATACCGGGTGAAAAGGGGCTGCCGGAACCTGTTTTCGGATGACCCTGGAACGGGAATAAGAACCTATCTCTCATTTGGCGGCCCCTGATCCGAGCTTTGGCAAGGGCCGGTTGACAGACTGACGGGGCTGCTGTTAACCCGTGCAACGATCCGGCACGAAGCAAAGGCGCCGGCGGGTCAGGGTGAGATCCGCCAACTCCTTGAGTTTTAGCCATAAAATTTTGTCCGGCCAAAGGCCGGCAAGCATCCTTTGGGGCAATTTGACATGTTTGAGACGGCACTTCCCGATCTGAACGGGAAATCGATCCTGGTGACGGGTGGGACGGGCTCGTTCGGCAAGGCGTTCATCAAGCGCGTGCTCCAGGATTGGAAGCCGAAGCGCCTCATCATCTTCTCGCGCGACGAGCTGAAGCAGTGGGAGATGCAGCAGGACCTCAGCCAGGAGAAGTATCCGTGCCTGCGCTATTTCATCGGCGACGTGCGCGATGGGCAGCGGCTCGAGATGGCGACGCGGGATGTCGACTACATCATCCATGCCGCCGCCCTGAAGCAGGTGCCCACGGCCGAATACAACCCGTTCGAATGCATCAACACCAATGTGCACGGCGCCGAGAACGTGGTGCAGGCGGCGATCAAGAACAAGGTGAAGCGGGTCGTGGCCCTCTCCACCGACAAGGCCGCCAACCCGGTCAATCTCTACGGCGCCTCGAAGCTCGCCTCCGACAAGATCTTCATCGCCGCCAATGCGCTCTCCGGCGGCCATGACCCCATTTTCTCGGTCGTGCGCTACGGCAACGTCATCGGCTCGCGCGGCTCGATCGTGCCGGTGATCCAGGAACTGGTCGCCAAGGGCGCCAAATCGATTCCCATCACCGATGATCGCATGACCCGCTTCTGGATCACCCTCGACCAGGGTGTCGCCTTCGTGCTCTCCAGCATGGAGATCATGCGCGGCGGCGAGATCTTCGTGCCCAAGATTCCCTCGATGAAGGTGACCGAGCTTGCCAATTGCCTGGCGCCCGGCCTGCCCCACACCATCATCGGCATCCGCCCGGGCGAGAAGCTGCACGAGGTGATGATCACCGAGGATGACAGCCGCTCCACGATTGAGCTCAAGGATCGCTATGTGATCGAGCCGGTGTTCAGTTATTGGACCCGTCGTTCCTTTGCCGAGGACGGCTCCCCCAAGGTGGCCGACGGCTTCCGCTTCGCCAGCGACATCAACACCCAATGGCTGGACGCAGCCTCCCTCAAGAAAATGATCTGAGGCACAGCAACATGCGCTACTGCAAACTCTGCCTGTATCCCGAGACTAAGCCCGATCTCTCCTTCGATGAGCAAGGCGTCTGCAACGCCTGCCTCAATTACCATTATCGCGCCGAAGTGGATTGGGATCAGCGCAAAGATGAGTTCCTGCGCGTAGTCGATACCTATCGCAGCAAGAACGGCGACAATTATGACTGCCTTGTGCCAGTTTCCGGCGGGAAGGACAGCACCTACCAGCTGCTGCGGCTGCTTGAAGTCGGCATGAATCCGCTCTGCGTGACGGCGACGACTGACGACCTCTCCGATATCGGCCGCCGCAACATCGAGAACATCAAGAAGCTCGGCGTCGACTATATTGAAGTGACCACCAATCCAGTCGTGCGCCGACGCATCAACCGCTTTACCCTGGAGACGGTCGGCGACATTTCCTGGCCCGAGCATGTCACTATCTTCACTATTCCGGTCCGGGTCGCCGTCCAGCACAATATCCGCCTGATTGTCTGGGGTGAAAATCCACAGCATGAATATGGCGGTCCCGCCGCTTCGACGCAGAAAAACGTGCTCGACCGGCGCTGGTTGGAAGAGTTCGGTGGCCTCCTGGGGCTGCGGGTTTCCGATATCATCGGGCAGATCGGCGTCAGTCGCCACGACATGATCCAATACACCTACCCCTCCGACGAGGAACTGGCGCGGGTGGGCGTCACCGGGATTTTCCTCGGCTACTATTTCCCTTGGGATGGCTACCGCAATGCGCTCTACGCCCAGGGTTATGGCTTCGAGACCTTCCCGACGATGGTGGAAGGGGCGCTTGCCAATTACGAAAATCTCGACAACCACCAGATGGGCCTGCACGACTACTTCAAATTTCTGAAATACGGCTTCGGCAGGGCCACGGATATTGCCTGCAACCATATCCGCCGCGGTCGCCTTAGCCGGCGTGACGGACTGGAACTGGTCAAGCGCCATGACGGCAAATTCCCGTGGACCTATCTCGGGAAGAAGATCGAGGATATCCTCGCGCCATTGGATATGCCGGTCCACGAATTCGTCGATATTTGCGATCGCTGGACCAACAGGAAGCTTTTCAAGTGCGATAACCAGGGCAAGCTAATCAAGGATCGCTTCGGCAACCTGCAAAAACTGCATATCGACAACGGTTGAGCGAGAAGGGCCACCAGTCTGCACATGTCCTCCGTCGTCATTGTCAATTCTGGTGTCTGCAACCTGGACTCCATCCGACGCGCAGTCGAGGAATGCGGCGGCAATCCGCTCGTGACGGATGATCCGCATTTGGTAGAAGGTGCGGACCGCGTTATCCTCCCCGGCGTCGGCTCCTACGCTGCCGCGATGCAGGCGCTCAACGCCAAGGGCCTCGCGGCCGGCTTGCGCAACCTGCTTGCGAAGCGCGATCTGCCCTTCCTCGGCATCTGCCTCGGCATGCAGCTGATGGCCACCTGCAGCCGCGAATTTGGCATAACCGAAGGGCTCGACCTTATTCCCGGCGAGATCGTTCCGCTGGTTGCGACACAGGCCGGCGAGCGCATTCCGCATATGGGCTGGAACGAAACCTTTCCGCGTCCGCAGACAGCGCTCTGGCAGGGCCTGCCTGACGGGTCCGATTTCTACTTCGTGCATTCCTACCACTATGAATGCGCCAAGGTCGACGTCATGGCGACCTGTCCTTCCTATGGCGGCTTCACGGCCGCAGTCGCGCGCGGATACCTGATGGGAGTTCAATTCCATCCGGAAAAAAGCCAGAAGTCCGGCTTTCAGCTCCTGCGCAATTTCTTGAAGATCTGACGGCAATGTCATGACAGTCAAGATCCGTGTGATGCCGACCCTGCTGTTCCGCGACGTCGGCCTCGTCAAGGGCGTCGGCTTCGATTCATGGCGCCGGACCGGCAGCGCGCTGCAAGCGATCAAGGTCTACAACATGCGCGAGGTCGACGAGCTGGTGTTCCTCGACATCCGTGCGACACCAGAGGGCCGCACCCCGGATTATGCCCAGGTCGATGAACTGGCAGATGAATGCTTCATGCCGATGACGGTGGGTGGGGGTGTGAGCGATCCCGATCATATCGGTGGCCTGCTTGCTGTCGGTGCTGACAAGGTCGCCATCAACACCGCAGCCCTGCTGCGCCCGCAGCTGATCCGGTCGGGGGCGATGCGCTATGGCAGCCAATGCATCGTAATCTCGATCGACGTGCTGCGCCATCCCGATGGTCGCACCGAGGTCATGAGTCACTGCGGCAAGATGCCGACCGGCCGCGATCCGGTCGAATGGGCCAAGGAGGCCGAAGAGATGGGTGCCGGCGAAATCCTGCTGACCTCGGTTGATCGCGACGGCACCTTCAGCGGCTATGACGTTGCCCTGACCAGGCAAGTGGTCAATGCGGTCAAAATCCCCGTGATCGCGTCCGGCGGCTGCGGGAGCTACCAGCACATGGCCGAAGTTCTGGTCGAAGGAAAGGCCGCCGCGGTCGCAGCCGCCAGCATCTTTCATTTCACCGAGCAGACGCCGAAGGAAGCGAAGCAGTTTCTGAAGGAGCAAGGCTTCAATGTGCGGCTATGAGCGAAACGTCACAAAAGGGCGATGGTCGGATGAGCGTGCATTCTGACCTGCCGCTCGATGTTGTGCTCGCACCAATCGCGGCGCCGCCAGTGGGCGAAGCCATGCATGCCTTGATGGGCAGGCTTTGGCCGATCTGCCGCAGCATCTCGGGTCAGGGGGTCCGCGATTCATTGGCGATTCTCGCGCAGGAAATCCAGGGATTGAAACAACTCCATGTGCCGAGTGGCGAAAAGTGTCTGGATTGGCTGGTGCCGGATGAATGGAACATCCGCGATGCCTATATCGTGGCGCCGGACGGACGGAGACTGTGCGAGTTCAAGCAGAACAACCTCCATGTAATGGGCTATTCGCTGCCGGTCGATGAGGAGCTGGACCTCGAAGACCTGCAGGCTCATCTCTATTCGTTGCCCGAGCAGCCGACCGCCATTCCCTACGTCACATCCTATTACAAGAAGCGCTGGGGCTTCTGCCTCAGCCACGAGGAGCGCGAGAGCCTGGCGCCAGGCCGTTATCGTGCCGTCATCCAAAGCTCGCTCGCGCCCGGTAGACTTGACTATGCTGAATTGGTACTTCCGGGCGAAAGCGACGAAGAGGTTCTGCTCTCGACCTACATCTGCCATCCGTCTATGGCGAACAACGAGCTTTCCGGCCCGGTGGTGGCGACGCAACTTGCCAAATGGCTAGGCGACATCGCGCGCCGCCGCTATACCTATCGCTTCGTATTCATCCCGGAAACGATAGGCTCGATTGTCTATCTCAGCCGCAATTTGGAGGATATGAAGCGCCGTGTCGTGGCCGGCTTCATGATCAACTGTGTCGGCGACGATCGCGCCTATGGCTTCATGCCGAGCCGGCAGGGAAATTCCCTCTCCGACCGGGCCGGCCTCCATGCTCTAAGGCATCATGCCGGCACTTTCGAGCAACACAGCTTTCTCACCCGCGGCAGCGACGAGCGGCAATACTGCAGCCCCGGCGTCGACCTGCCGGTGGCGTCGCTCTTCCGCAGCAAGTACGACACCTATCCCGAATATCATACGTCGCTCGACGACATGACCCTGGTGACGCCGACCGGTCTGCAAGGCGGGCTGCAGGCCTTCCAGCGCGCCATCCAGGGCATTGAGGCCAACCAGACCTATGTGGCCCAGGTTCTCGGCGAGCCCAATCTCGGATCGCGCGGTCTCTATCCGACCATTTCAACCAAGGACACTTTCAAGATCGTCTTTGGGCTGGTAAATTTATTTGCCTATTCAGACGGTTCGCGTGATCTTTTGAGCATCGCCGACCTGCTCGACATGCCGATCTGGGAACTCGCCCAGGCCGCAAAAGACCTGCAATCTCATGGGCTGATTGCCCGACACACTGACCAGCGAAAGTTAGGAGCCAGACAATGAGTGATGCAACAAAAGCAGCCGTGACGGCGCATTACGATGGTGAAGTTGAAGTTTACACAAATATGTATGACAAGGCTTACCTGGAGCGCACGGGTGAATATCCGTCGAACTATGTGCGCCTTGGTATCCTCAGCAATCGCCTCGCCCAGTTTGGCGCCAAGCGCCTTTTCGAAGTCGGAATGGGTGAAGGAACGCCACTTCTCACTTGGAGTCAGATGGGCATCGAGGTCGCCGGCTGCGATTTATCGCAGCCCATGGTTGAAGCGACGCGTGCCAGGCTCGATCGCGGCGGCGCCAAGGAGTCGATCCTCTTTGTCGGTGACGCCGAAGATGCCAAGACCCTGGCGCCGGCGCTGCGGCGCGGCGGCTATGACGCCATCATCGCCAACGGCGTCTTGCCGCATATTCAGAAGGAATCTGCCTTCTTCGAAAATCTGAAAATGCTGTTGCGCCCGGGTGGTCGCATCTTCGTCGAGTTTCGTAACAAGCTGTTTTCAATGTTCACCCTCAATCGGTACACCAAGGAATTTATCCTCGACGACTTGCTTTCCGATGTCTCCGCCGATGTGAAGAAGCATGTAGCCGCCGAGCTTGATCGCCGTCTGGCCACCAATCTGCCGCCGGTGCGCGGGCATGAAGATGTCGACCGGCCGAGCTACGACCAGATCCTGGCCAAGTTCCACAATCCTTTCGAACTCGAAGAAGCCGTGACCAGACACGGATTCAAGACATTTGGATTCCATTGGTATCACTATCATGCCGCTCCGCCGCTGCTGGAGGAGGGCATAGGCGCCGGCTTCCGTTCAGAATCCGTTCGACTTGAGCATGAGGCGAGCTGGCGCGGCATGTTCCTCTGTTCGGCGGGGATCATCGAGGCGGAACTGGGGCCGACCGGTAGCTGAATCGGCGACCGATCAGGAATGCTATATGATGGCATTCCTGATGGCCTGATCAATAGTACTGGGGTACAGCTGTGAAGAAGATGACTGTGAAACGCGCGCTGCGAAAGTGCGCAACCCAATTTTCCTGGTGGCTCCAGGATACCAGGGATTCTGTCACGGGTGCGCGCGACTCCCTGGTGCCGCCACGCAGGATGGACCACAATCACGGTTTTGAAGGTGGCGAAGAACATCTGGCGATGCTGCGTGATTATGCTGGACTCAAGCCATCGGACAGAGTCCTCGATGTTGGCTGTGGCATCGGCCGGGTGGCCAAGCCGCTGGCGGCCTACCTTTCCAAAGAAGGGTCCTATGTGGGTATCGACATCGTCGATCGTTCTGTTCAGTGGATGCGCAAAGCTTATGCGCCCCAGCACCCGAATTTCTCATTCTACCATCTTGATATCCATAACTCGGCCTACAACCCGACTGGTACGCATTCGGCCGATACGGTGGAGTTTCCATTCCCGGGCCAAGAACAGTTCGATGTGGTGTTCTTGTTCAGTGTGTTTACGCACATGTATCCAAAGCATATCGCCCACTATGTGAAGTTGATCGAGCGGCAGCTGAAGCCTGGCGGTCGCTTGTTCGCGTCAATTTTCATCAATGACGATTTCGCGCAAGCACAACAGCAAAAGACGATCGATACCGGCGAAAAGTTGGCCAAGCGTGTGTTCCGCCAGAAGACGGACGACTACTACGCACCGGGCAAGACCAATCCCGAGTTTGCGGTTGCTTTCGATCTTGAGCAGCTTGACCGCCTGTTCGTCGGCACCAAGCTGAATATCCGCGCGCCCTTCGTCTACGGCTATTGGTGTGGGCGTCCCGGTGCAACCTCGTTCTACCAAGACGTCCTGATCGCGACGAAGTAGTGTGCGTTAGGCGCGGCGAGTGCGTTCAGGCTGCTTGGCTTTTTTGCATCTGACGATATTTCTCGACGTAATGTCGGACAAAGGCTTCCGTCGCGGATGACGCTGTCAAGGGGCCGTCGTCGGATCCAGGCAGATGAAGGTGAGCCTGGAACAACGCGCGCCGGTCTTCTGGTGATCCGGTCTTGAGCTGCTCACCGCGTGCGGCGCGCGTAAGCAACTCGGTGAATTCCTCGGGAGATTTCGCGAAGGTAACGACGCGGCAGGTCAAGGGATCGTTGTAGTCTAGCATGACGTTGTGACGTTCGGCATGCGCTTCGCCCCAGCAGGGCACCACGACCGGTGCGTCGGTCAGCATGGCCTCCACCAGCGCGAGTGAATTGCAACCGACGACAACACGCGAGCGTGGAAACAGAGTGAAAAGTGGCGTGTCGAATTCGAACTTTAGCGGTGAATCATCGCGCGAACCGACCCGCTGCAGCACTTCATTGCGGTCGCCGCGCTTCTTGCATTTCACCAGCCAGGTAAGGCCACTTTTCGCTTCGGCTCGCGCCACGCGATCAAATATCTCGGCGGTTTCCAGAAACGTGTTGACGGCCATGTAGCCAGGATCGTTAAAGGTGACAAGGCTGATAAAGGTCTTGTCGCTTTCGGGCAGAGGTTCCAGGTGCAGCCAGCGGTCATAGCGCGGCGCCCCAGTTACCCATACATCGTTGGGATCGTCGAAGGCCGGCAGAAAGGCGTTCTTGGTATGCTGGCTAAAGACGGCTAGCCCGGCGCCTTCAAAATGGAAATGCGACTTGACCAGATGGTCGTGCATCCATGGCACCGTCCAGGGAATCGAATAATTCTCGCGGCACAGCACCACGAATGGAATGCCCAGTTGCCGGCAGGCGAGCTTCATCGCCTCGTCCTGCCAGTAGTCGATGTTGGCCGTGGCAACGGCGTCGACCCGCATTGTGCGCTGCGCCTCTTCCAGCAATGCCACGGCAAACGATTCCAGGATCGGCCGGATGCGCGCACCTTCACCCGCTTTCAGCCAGGCCGTGAAATAGCCTTGCTGGCGCGCGGCCTCCGGGACCCAGGGTTCCTGCTGCAGACGCAGCCGCACGGCATTGAGCGTCACCCAATTGAGGTCGGTGAGGCGCCGCAACTCTTCGATGTCTTTGATGAACTGGCTGCGTTCCAAGCAGAGGACGGTGAGTTTACCAAGCTTGGCCGAACTCCAGTCAATTCGCCGCGCCAAGGCGATGCCGGCGGCGCGTTCCGGGGCGAAGGCGCGCATCACCGACAGAGTCGCCCACTGCCAAAATCTAACTACCATTACTAACTGCCTGATTTTCCATTAAATCTAGATTCTCAGCCGAGTTTGCCAATTGTCACCCGTTGGATCAAGCGAACCGGTGCCCTGAAAACGCTTTGCTGGGCATATTTGTCAAGTGATGCAGCCTTGACCTCGGTGCCGCCACGCGCTACTCGGCTCAGGTAAATGGGTCGTCGGTGGGAACGCGCAAAATGAGTAAATCCAGACTTCTGGCTGACCGGCTCACCGGTGATCCCCTACACTGCATTGATGTAGGTGCGCGCGGCGGCATGCAGGACCATTGGAGGCCCTATGCCGACCTCATGCGGATAGACCTGTTCGAGCCCGACGCCGCCGCCTGCCGCTTGCAGGAACAGCGCGCGCCGGCCAACGAATCCTGGTTCCCGGTCGCCCTGAAAAACGAAACCGAAACCGCCAAGCTGCACGTCCTCGCTAAGCCGTCCGGCTCCTCGCTGTTCCCGCCCAATCCCGACCTCATGTTCCGCTTCGGGCCTCTCAGCTATGGCACCCTCGACAAGGTCATCGACGTGCCGCTGATGACGCTGTCCGATTTCATCGACAAGCATGCGCGGCCCTTGCCCAATCTGATCAAGCTCGATGTGCAGGGCGCTGAACTGGCAATCTTCCAGAGCACCAAGCCGGAACATTGGCACGACATACTGGCCATTCAGACCGAAGTGGAATTTGCTGAACTCTATGCTGGCCAGCCTTTGTTCGGCGACATCGATGGCCATCTGCGTGCGCGCGGCTTCATCCTATTCGACTTGCTCCCGGTGCGCTCCTATCGCTTCGAGGGCGAAAAGTCGCACGCCCAGTTGCGCCGGCATCTCAACCTCCAGAAAAATCGTCATGATATCTCGTGCCGACTGATCGCGGGCGACGCCCTCTATCTGCGCCCGCCTGAGACAGTGCTGGCCAGTGGCGATCTAGCTGCCATTCTCAAGCTGTTTGTCATTCTGCTGCTCTATCGCTTCCTGGATGAAGCGCTGTGGCTGGCGGAAGCCACGCGCAGGGCCGGCCATATCAGTGCAACGGATGAAGGCGATCTCATCGCGCTGGTGAAATCGGCAGCGCCCAAGCCAGGCCTGCTGCAGCGCGCCGATTGGCTCGGCAAGCTCGCGCGGAAAATCAGCCGCAAGACAGGCATCGGCCATCGCCGAAAGATCGATTTCTGGCTCGACCGTTCCTGGGATTTCTGACCCGGCCGCAACCGTCCGGGGTCGTCAATAGCCCCAGAGATGCTGCAACGCGACCGCTCCCTTGGGCGAGGTCGTGACGATGTCGGCGTTGAGATCGGCATCGCCCGACTGGACCAGCAACGCGCCATTGCCGCTTTCACCCAGATGAGCGGCGAGGCCGGGCATCACTTCATCGAGCCAGACCATGCGCCAAGTGAAGGCCGGGACGTTGACGCGCACCTGTTGGCGCACGCCCTCGTTGTTGAGGACGACAAGGTCGACCCTGGCGGTGCCGTGGTAATTGAGGCGGCCGGATCCATTCACCAATACGACGCCCGTGCGCAGACCGTGATCGCAGCGGACACGGCCGAAAATGTTGGTGCGCCCGACGATCGCCAGTTGGTCGGTCAGCCAATGCGGGAAACCCGGCACGGCCGCACCCAAATTTCGCCAGCTCGACTGAAACTCGGTGAAATCCTGGTCGAGCGTATGCCGGTTGCGCACCAGCAGATTGGCCATCGGCTTGAAGCCCTTGAAGCGCAGGCCAGCCCTCAACCAGTCATGGCTGACCATGGCGAGGCAAGCCTTTCCCCCGCCGGGTCGTCCCACAGCCGCAGCATGTCGTCGGTGAAGAGCGGACCTTTCTGCGTCTTGGTGAAACGATGCGTGCCGAGATGTTCACCATCGGCAGCGAAGAAATCGATACGCAGATGCGGCTGGTCGGGATTCGCGGCATCTGACTCATAAGCGAAAGTGAGTTCGCTCCCGGCCGGCGTGATCGGCACGGCATGTGGCTCGAGGATGAAGCCGGCCTCCTCGATCTTGCGGAAGCGGGCGAGGTCTTCGGCGTCGGCCGCGAGGTCGTCGCGGTCGAGGATCGGACAACTGGCGTGGTGATTGCCGGCGATATTGCCTTCATGACCGGCTGAGAGTGCTGCGCCGTTCTCAAGTACGAACCAGTTGGATCCGCCGAAACCACGATAGCGCCAGCCGAACATGCCGTCATCGGCGATCCCGTTGCGCGCGAGGGTCGACTGCTCGATATAGAGCCCGCTGTTACGTGGTGACTTGCTGCTCTTGTCGCCCGCGATGGCTTCGACCTCCTGGGCGTTCATTGCCTTGCGGTCGAAATTGGGAATGGTGAGCGCCATGGCACCGTCACGTACCATCCAGGCGGGCGCCCGGAATTCGACCTTGCGGTCCGGGCTGCGGTTGAATTCGTGGGCGCTGTGCAGGGTGGTGAAGGAATCCTTCCAGAACACATCGGCGCACAAGCGCAGGCGATAGTGCCGGTCGCGGGTCAATACCGGATGCTCGACGAAGGCGGCAAGGCTGACGGGATGCTGGCGTGCCTTGAAATGGTCGCTGAGGCGAATGACCAGTGACTGATTTGGCTCTAGGATCCGGTAGAAGCGCTTCACCTCAGGACCGTGATAGACTTCGATGCGGAACTGCAGCGCGTCCTTTACGCCGAAGAACTCCTGGAAATGATTGAACAGCAGGCCCTCGACCTCGTCCGCTTCCAAGGGTGCGCTCAGCGTGCCACCGCAATATTCGAAACCCGCACCGACCCACAGCACCGGTCTGGAGGCATTCCGCGCCACCATCAGGCGCAGTGCCTGGCGATAGCGCGCCGGCAACTCCGTGCCCACGCAAATGGCAGCGTCGAAATCACCCCAAGCCTGGTCTTCGGCGTATTTGGCGCCGGCCGCGACATCGCCCAGAGCATGGCTCACCCACAATAGGGCAACACCGGGCAGTTCGGCTTTGGCCGTCGCAAAGGATTCGGCATCGCCATGCAGCAGGACATGTTTGGCGCCGATTTCGGCAAGGCTGGAACGCACGCGTGGCCAGTCGCTGGCAAGGCGCGTTCCCTGGCCATCCTTGGGCGCACCCGGCGCGCGATCGGCTCTCGCCACCTTCTTCTTTTTCTTGGCGAACAGGTTTTCGAGCAGTGTCAGCATGGTTCGGCCCTATCGACGTCTTTTCTCAAATGACGCCGGAATAGTAGAGGAAGCGGCTCAGCGGCGCCAGACGTGCAGGCCGCCAAACCCCGGGACAAGGGAGGGACTTTTCGTCGCGGCCGGCGGATAAAACCCCTTGACCGCCGGCTCCTCGCAGGCTCGTTTGTCTGCCTGTCAGCTGGATGACCGGGGTTCCCGGCCAGGGTGGCGAATATCGACATGGGGGAAGGGTAATGTCGCGAGTTGGTTGGGGCAGATCGGGCCTGCTGGTCTCGAAACTCTGTTTCGGCGGTAACGTCTTTGGTTGGACGGTGGACCAGGCCATGTCGCACCGCTTGCTGGACGGCTTCGTTGATGCCGGATTCAACTTCATCGACACCGCCGATGTCTATTCCAAATGGCATGACGGCAACAAAGGCGGCGAATCCGAGACCATCATCGGGGCCTGGCTGAAAGCCCGCGGCAACCGCGACAAGGTGGTCGTCGCGACCAAGGTCGGCTCGGACATGGGCGACGGCGAAAAGGGTCTTTCCAAGGCTTATATCGCCCGCGCCGTGGAGCGCTCACTCCAGCGCCTGCAAACAGACTACATCGACCTTTACCAATCACATTGGGACGATCCGGCGGTGCCGGTCGAGGAAACGCTGGAGGCCTATCAGGCTCTCATCAAGGCCGGCAAGGTGCGAGTCATCGGTTGCTCGAATTTCAGTCCGGAGCGCCTCAGCGCCGCACTGGCTGCACATGCAACCCAGGGCCTGCCGCGTTATGAATGCCTGCAACCGGAATACAATCTTTATGAGCGCGCCGGTTTTGAAGGCGCACTGTCCGACCTCTGCCGGCGCAACGAGGTCGGCGTCATTACTTATTTCTCCCTCGCCGGCGGCTTCCTCACCGGCAAGTATCGCAGCACGGTAGATCTCGGCAAAAGCGCGCGGGGCAGCGACGTCGCAAAATACCTCGATGCCCGCGGCCTGCGCATCCTGGCGGCGCTGGACGCTGTAGCTCTGCGTTACCAGGCGACCGCGACACGGGTGGCATTGGCCTGGCTGATGGCACAGCCGGCGGTGACCGCACCCATCGCCAGCGCCACTTCGCCCGGCCAACTCGCCGAGCTCACCGCCGCTGCCGAGCTCAAGCTCGACCCGACGGATATGTCGGACCTGACGGCAGCAAGCGCCTATTCGCCCGCCTCGTAATGGGCTAAATTTCCCAATATCATTGACTGGGTCCCGGGGGATACGATTCCGGGTCCGGCCAACGCAGGATATGAAATGCCCGATTGGCGTGACACGTGCCATCCAGATATCCGCCTGGTTCTAGACTATTGGCAGCAGAAATGTGCTGGCCGGGCGATGCCCTCGCGGGCAGATATCGATCCTGGCGATCTGCGCCGCTTCCTGCCGCATATCACGCTGGTCGATGTGGTCGACGATCCGCGGCGCTTCGTCTACCGGCTGGTCGGTACCAGCGAGGTCGAGTTGCGAGGTTTCGATCCCACCGGCAAATCTGTGGCCGATGCCTATTTTGCCAGTTCCGCCGATGCTGCCTTGTTGCAATACGAAACGACCAGGGTGGAGAAGAAGCCGCGCTACGTGGCCGATCCCTTTCAGATGGTTGACCGCTTCATCGGCGAGGAGGATCTGTTTCTGCCGCTGTCAAATGACGGCGTCACGGTCAACATGATTCTCGTGTTTTCCATCGCGCGCGACTTGTACACACCGCCTGCTGGCGAGGATCTCGACGCCTAGCTGCACAACGAAATCGGCATCAATTCGGCCCAGGCGGAAAACGTGGATTGCCAAAGCCGATTGACGGAGACAGCAGCAGGTCACATGCTCGTGCCAGGATCGATGGGGAGCGATTGGTGTGGAGCAATGCTTGACTGGATCGAAACATGTCATCCGGACATTCTCGTGATGCTGCGATACTGGCAGGATAAATGTGCCGGTCAGTCAATGCCCGCCCGCAACGACATCGACCCTGACGAGATTCGCCGTTTCCTCCCCTATGTCACCCTGGTTGATGTCGTCGACGATGACCGGCGCTATGTCTATCGGCTGGTCGGTACCAAGGAAGTGGCCCTCCGCGGTCGCGACCCCACCGGCAGATCGATCGCCGAGGCGTATTTTGGCCACTCCCTCGAGAATGTGATGGCCAAGTATGACGGCGTTTGCGCGACCCGCGCGCCGTTCCACGAACGCGACAATTTTCAGGTGGTTGACCGCTATGTCGGCGAGGAGAACCTGTTCCTGCCGCTCTCGGATGATGGCTTGGCGGTAAACAAGATTCTGGTCTTCTCGATCAACCGCGACCTTTATGACATGCCCCTGTAGCAGGGGCTGTGGCGCCTAGCCGGGGGCGAATTCCGCCAGCATGTCGGCAAGCAGGTTGAACTCGACCACGCGCGGTGTGGTCGGGCGCCAGACCAAGGCGATCTCCCGCGCCGGCGCATTCTCGGCTAAGGGCCGAGCGACAAGACCGGTCCCCGCCAGCAGGCCGGAATCGACAGCCATCTTGGGCAGCAGAGTGACGCCCAGATTGTTAGCCACCATCTGCACCAAAGTGGGCAGGCTGGTGGCGCGGAAATCGTCGCGGTGGCGTGACGGCTCCAGCCGGCAGGCAGCGAGTGCATGCTCGCGCAGGCAGTGCCCTTCATCGAGCAGCAGCAATCGCTCATCCGGCAGGGCGTTCAGTTCCAGCGATGCGGTCTTGGCGAGTGGGTCATCGCTGCGGCAGGCAAGCTGGAACGGATCGCGCCCGAGCGGTCGCACGGTAAGCTCATCGGTCTGGAAGGGGAGTGCTATGAGCGCTACATCGATATCGCCGTCATTAAGGGAGTCGAGCAGGCGCGCCGTCATGTCCTCGCGCAGATACAGGCGCAGATTGGGATAGGTCTGGCGCAAGGGGGGCAGTACGCGCGGCAGCAGATAGGGCCCGATGGTGGGAATGACGCCGAGGCGCAGTGCACCCGACAACGGATCCTTGGAGGCAGAGGCGAGTTCGGCAATATCCTCCACCTCGCGCAGCACAATGCGCGACCGGGCAACGATGGCCTCGCCCAGCGGGGTCAGCATGACCCGGCGCTTGGAGCGTTCGACCAGCTTCACATCGAGCAGGTTCTCAAGCTCCTGCAGGCCCGCCGACAGGGTCGATTGCGTGGCAAAACAGGCCTCGGCCGCCCGGCCGAAATGCTTGTGCTCGGCAAGGGCCACGAGATAGCGAAGCTGCCGCAGGGTGGGGAGGGCACGCATTGATCGATCCTATCGATTGACAGGACTAAAATAGCAAGTTGGATCGATTAATCAAGGGCGGCCGATTACTCGGCCTTCAGGGTCCCGCCGCGGGCCGTCGACCAGCCTTCAGGATCGTCGAGAAAGGCGCGAATCTTCGCGGTCTCGCCGGCATCCAGGCGCCCCGTATCGCGGGCCGCCTCCAGCACATCCCACCAGGTGGCGAGACCATGCAGCTTCACGCCGAGATCGCCCAATGTGGTCAGCGATTGCGGGAAGATGCCGTAATGGAACACCACGAGGGCATGGGCCACCTCGCACTCAGCCTGGCGGATGGCATTGATGAAATTGACCTTGGAGCCGCCATCGGTGGCGAGGTCCTCGACCAGCAGCGTTCGGGCACCCGGCTTCATATCGCCCTCGATCTGGGCACCGCGGCCGAAGCCTTTCGGTTTCTTGCGGATATAGGCCATCGGCAGATGGAGCTTGTCAGCAAGCCATGCCGCATAGGGGATGCCGGCCGTTTCGCCGCCCGCCACCACATCGAGGCTCTCGAAGCCGATCTCGCGGCCGACGAGGTCGGCGGCCAGTTCCGTTACCTTGGCGCGGGCGCGCGGGAAGGCGATGATCTTGCGGCAATCGATATAGACCGGGCTCTTGCGGCCGGAGGTGAGGGTAAAGGGCTCATCCGGGCGGAAATGTACCGCGGCGATTTCCAGAAGGATTCGCGCCACGATCGGTCCGGAAAGGTTGGTTGTCTGCGCCATGCCCCATGCCCCAATTGCCAAGTTTCGCTGCCAAGTCGAGTGAGATGGGGTTTTAGCAGAGCGCACGGCGGCCGCAAGGGTGGGCTGCTGGGTTGTTGTCAGCGCCCGCGATTCCCCGGCTGCGGCCGGCCCGGCTTGCCCCCGCCGCCTGACTTTCGGTCCTGCTTCCCGCGAGGTCCGCCCTTGCCCTGAGGCCGGCCCTCGCCTTGCGGCCGGCCCTTGCCCTGTGGTTTGTCTCCCTTGGGTCGATCCTGGGGGGCGAGAGCCGGGCGGGGCGTTGCCATCTGGTAGACCTGGACCCCTTCGCCCAGATGCGGGTTGTTGGCCTGGCGGATCTGCGCCGCCGCCTCGTCATAAAGGAAGGGCAGGTAGGCGAAGCGCTGGCCGCGCAGGATCGGCAGCGCCTCATGCAGCAGCGAGCAGGAAAACACCACGGCGCCACCGGTCGGTGCACGGTAGGTGGCGCGGCCGAACTCCGGGAACATCAGGTCGCCACCGACATAATCCTCGGCATTCAAATTGATCGTGACGGCGAAGCGGCGATGCGTCGTGCCCTTGGTGGTGTTGTCACGGTGCGGGCGGAAATAGCCACCGCTCTGGTCATAGCCCGCCACGATATGGCGCTCCATGCGGGTCACGTCGAAGGCGAAGGCGCGCTTGATCTCCGGCACCAGGCGGCGGCGGATGCGCTCCTGCGCGGCCTCGATCAAGGTGCGGTCGTTGATGATCCAGTCGCTGCGTCGCTTGTGGCGATGATCGTGCAGTTGGACGGTCTTGCCGTCGCGCTCGACCATGAAGCCGGATTCCGTCGGGTTGCCGTTGCGATAGCCGTCGATCAGGCGCTGGCACAGGTCGCGCTCGAACACATTGGGCAGCACCAGCACCGGTGCCTGCATCTGAGCCGGCCGCGGGGATCCCAGCTTGGGCAGGCGCTTCAGCACCTGCAGGACCGAATCCGCCTGCACGCGACCATCATGGGTGGCGAAAATGCCGAGCACGCGGAAGGTGGGATCGAGCAGGAACGTTACCGGTTGCAGGGCGGCAAGTGGCGTTTCGCTGGAGGCGATGTGGTAGCGCTGAGCAACCTTGCGCTCGCTGTCCCAGAAAATGTCGAGGCCCGGGCGGATCCGGGTGAGGGCTTCCTGGTTGCGGTCATTGCCGTCGACGGAGACGCCGAAGAAATAGAAATCGGGCTCCGCGAACAGTTCCTGCGCGGCGAGGAAGCTCTCAACCAGCGCTTTTCCAACCGGATGAGCGGTCGAGCCGAAGAAGGAAAGGACCACATAGCGCCCGGCGGCGGTCGAGAAATCGAAGGTCGGGTTGACGTTGCTGGCGCAGACGAACCACGGGGCCGGATCGCCGACCTGCAGGCGGGGATCGATCACGCGTGCGGCGCTGGGTTGGCTGAGGGTGAGGGTGGGCTTGCCGGTGCTCATGTTACGAACTGCTCTGGAAGGCTGATGAAAGTCGGCGACAACATGCTGGAAACGCCTGCACTCGGCAAGTCGCTGGCTGCCAGCCACACGTCAGGAATGTTAACCATTGCGCCGGCGAATCGCTTACGATTCGGCAGCTGCATCTGCCAGATGGAAACCGACGATGACCAGTTTGATCTTGCATACGCGCGATGGCGCAGTGGCGATCCTCACCCTCAACCGGCCGGAAAAGCGCAATGCGCTCAATGCCGAGATGTGGCGCGGCCTCGCCAGCCATCTGCGTGATCTCGCTGCCGACGGCACCGTGCGCTGCGTCGTGTTGCAGGGGGCGGGTGGGCATTTCGCCGCCGGCGCCGACATGGCCGAATTTGCCGCCCACCGTGACACGCCTGACGCGGCCAGAGACTATGGCGAGATGATGCTGGAGACGCTGCGGTGCATCCGCGGGCTACCGCATCCCACAATTGCCCGGATCGACGGCAACTGCCTCGGTGGCGGGTTGGAAATCGCGGCCATGTGCGATCTCCGGATCGCGGCAGACAATGCCAAGTTTGGCATCCCGATCCAACGCGTCGGCATCACCATGCCCTATCCAGAACTGGGCATGCTGGTCGACCTTGTCGGGCGCGCCACCATGCTGGAAATGCTCCTGGAAGGGGGTATCCATGATGCCGACTGGGCGCTGCGTCGAGGTTTGGTGACACGGCTGGTGGCATCTGGCGACCTTGCCGCTGCAGTTGCCAGCAGCACCGAACGCTTGCTGGCGGGCTCGCCCCAGAGCCACCGCAACCACAAGAAGTTCACCCTGCGCTGTCTGGACGGGCAGCCCTTGACCGCCGCCGAGCTGCAGGAGAGCTATGCTGCTGTGGCCAGCGCCGACTATCGCGAAGGGATTGCAGCCTTTCTTGCCAAGCGGCGCCCGGTATTCACCGGCCAATGACGGTCGGGGTGAAATAAACCATGATTTCAGCGAATTCACAGGCAAGTGAGGAACAGCGAAAAACATGGATGAATGTTAGACAGCTGTCAGAATTAGGCGTTAACATCATTATCAGGGATGGCGGTGAGGGGCTTGCAAGAGCCCATAAAGGACGGGAGATGCCCCAATGAATCAAGAAGCGGCGGCACCAGGACCTAAACTGAAGCGGTCAGCGCAGGGCGTGCTCACGGACAAGACCTTCCGTGACGGTTTGAAGATGCCCTTTCACGAATTCTGGCGCCTCTATCTCGACGCCCATCGCCACCCGATGACCCGGGGCATGCATTATTCGGCCACCGTGGTGGGCATCATCACGACGACGCTGGCCATCCTGCACCAGCAAGCTTTGTTTTGTGTGGCTGGCATCGCTTTCGCCGTCACCATGGCGGTCACCTCGCATTGGTGGGTCGAGCACAACCGGCCGCTTATCCGCGTCAACGCCTTCTACGGCGCGCTCGCCGATCTGCGCATGTGCTGGCTGGCCCTGACAGGCCGCATCGGTGCGGAGTATGCGCGCTTGGGCCTCGGTGCTCCGGAACCACGCCACCACCGTCAGCCGGCAGAATAGACGCCATACAGGTCAGCTGGGCTTGTCCAGGAACCGGTAGACTGCGTCGCCGCGTGCCAGCACCAGCCCGGCCTCGGTACGCAGTTCCGCCTTGGCGAAGGCCACGGTCTTGCCGCCGCCGATCCGATACCCCTCGCCGATAATCCGCTCCCCCGCCTTTCCCTGGCCGATGAATTGAACGTTCATGGACAAGGTGACCGCGCGCAGTACCCGGTCCGGCCCATCGGCAAAGGCCACAGCGAACCCAGTGGCTGTGTCCAAAAGCGTGGCCAGCACCCCGCCATGGGGCACACCCATCCGGTTGAGATGCTGCTGTCCCACCATGAGTTCAATGCGGGCAAAATCCTTAGCCTTGTCGATCAGCTGGTAGCCGATCAAGTCGGCATAGCCGCTATAGGGTCTTTCCATCGTCAAACCGTCACACACTATTGCTAGAAGCGCGCTCCCCAAGCGGCGGCGACCGCAGCCGGGTGGCCTCTTTTCAAAGTCACACTGCCTGTTTGCACCCGGCGGGTAAAGCGGCTCTTGCGCGGGCTGATTTTTCCCGCGACAGTGTTCTTCATCCTCAATGCTGCGGATATCGCGCAGGCAGTGACGACCAAATGTGAGCGGACCCTTCCGATGATCGATCTTTATTCCTGGGCCACGCCCAACGGCCACAAGGCCCACATCATGCTGGCGGAAACGGGATTGCCCTTTCGGCTGCACAAGGTCGATATCGGCAAGGGCGAACAGTTCCGCCCGGACTTCGTGGCGATCAATCCCAACAGCAAGATTCCGGCCATTGTGGATGACGATGGACCGGACGGGAAACCGATCACAGTATTCGAATCCGGCGCCATCCTCATCTATCTCGCCGACAAGAGCGGCAAGTTCCTGCCCACCGTGCCACGACGCCGCTATGACGTGCTGCAATGGCTGATGTTTCAGGTGGCCAGTATCGGCCCAATGTACGGCCAGGCTTGGCATTTCCGCAGCGTCGCGCCTGAGCGCCTGCCATATGCGGTCGATCGTTACACCAATGAGGTGACCCGCCTGCTCCGGGTGATGGAGCATCGCCTGACGGACAGTGCCTATCTGGGCGACCCGAATACTCGATCGCCGATATTGCCACTTGGCCCTGGGTCAAGGGCAGCGAGAAATATGGTCAGGATATGCGGGACTTTCCCCAAGTCACGCGCTGGATCAACAGCATCGCGGCGCGGCCGGCGGTGCAACGTGGCCTCAATGCGTTCAGCGCGGCTGCGTGAGGAGGGAGCCGCCATGCCTGCACCGATCGATCTCTATACTTGGCCAACGCCGAACGGCCACAAGATCCATATTGCGCTTGAGGAAATGGAACTCCCCTATGTCGCCCATGCGGTCGATATCGGCGCCGGCGACCAGTTCAAGCCAGCCTTCCTCAAAATCAGCCCAAACAACAAGATTCCGGCCATGGTCGATCCCGAGGGTCATGATGGCAAGCCTTTGGCGATGATGGAATCCGGCGCCATGCTGCTCTATCTCGCTGAGAAGACCGGCAAGCTGATGCCGGTCGATGCACGCGGCCGCATGGCGGTGCTGCAGTGGCTGATGTTCCAGATGGGTGGCGTCGGCCCGATGCTCGGGCAGACCCATCACTTCCGCACTTACGCCCCGGAACAATTGCCCTATGCCATCAAGCGCTACACCGATGAGACGACACGGCTCTACAAGGTGCTCGATGCCCGGCTGGGCGAGAGTCCCTATCTTGCCGGTGCCGATTACAGCATCGCCGACATCGCGACCTGGCCATGGCTGCGCTATTGGGACAAGCAGGGGCAGGACCTCCCCGCGCACCGGAACCTTCAGCGCTGGTTCGATACCATAGCCGCACGTCCGGCCGTGATCCGCGGCCTCCAGGTCCTGGCCGATCGCAGTCGGACCAAGCCCTTCACCGAGCAGGAACGCGAGATCCTGTTCGGGGCTGGCCAGCTTGATCGGCGCTCCTGACCCCTCCCTTCCCCAAGCATCTGATCCAGCGTAATTTTTCACGACCAAACCAGCATCCGAGACGATGGTTTGACATTCCGCGAGGTCACCGTTAGTAAAGGCCCCGCATACGTCGTGAAAACGCGCCACTCGATTGTTTACGGAGCGCGGAGGGGTGGCCGAGTGGCTGAAGGCGACGGTTTGCTAAACCGTTTTAGGGGGTAAACCCCTAACGAGGGTTCGAATCCCATCCCCTCCGCCAATTTTCTTGAACTCGCTGCTTCCCCGATATCCTGGTTTGAGTTGCCGTTGCACTGACGGAGCGGCACCTCCAGGGATCGTCGGCCGCCTCGGCCAGTTGCCTGGGCTGCATGGAACGCCAGATCCGCGGCCGTGATGGGCTGCTCCCCAATGTCAGGTCACTGCATGGTTGGTGCGCGGCAACGCCGCCGCTGCTGCTGACATGGCGGCCCGCTGAGCAATTGAGATGAAGAATTTTCAACTCGGCAACAGCGCGGCGCGCAATTTCAGCAAGATCCAGGGCGGCATCGAACAGCCGTACGCGCTGGTGTCACCCCTTTTGACCGACGAGCCTGCGCGCGCAAACGTCAGGCGATGGCGCGCGCTGCATTTCTTCGGCGCCACGCAGCATAGAGATCAGCGACGGCGCAGGAGGCGAGGCGGGTCGTGAGGGAATCGGCGCGACTGGTGAGGATGATCGGGACCCTGGCGCCCAGCACGATGCCGGCTGCGTCGGCGCCCGCCAGGAAGGACAAGCTTTTGGCCAGCATATTGCCGGCCTCAAGGTCCGGCACCACCAGGACGTTGGCGCGGCCGGCCACGGGCGATTTGATGCCCTTCATCTCGGCGGCACTTTCGCTGATCGCATTGTCGAGCGCCAGCGGCCCGTCGATGAGCGCGCCGGTGATCTGGCCGCGATCTGCCATCTTGCACAAGGCGGCAGCCTCCAGTGTTGAGGGAACCTTCGGATTGACCGTTTCCATGGCGCTGAGGATGGCGACGCGCACTTCGCCGAAGGCGAGGGCGTGGGCAAGGTCGATGGCATTCTGGACGATGTCGACCTTGTCTTCGAGCGAGGGGGCGATGTTGACTGCCGCATCGGTGATGATCAAGGGAAAGGGATGGCCGGGTATGTCCATGATGAAACAATGGCTGAGGCGCCGCGCCGTGCGTATGCCCGTCTCCCGTGCCACGACCGCCGCCATCAGCTCGTCGGTATGGAGACTGCCCTTCATCAGTGCCTCGGCCCGGCCTTCGCGCACCAGGGCCACGGCCCGGTCGGCGGCGTCATGGCTGTGCGCGGCGTCGATCAGCGGGAGGGCCGAAATGTCGAGGCCTGCTTTGGCGGCCACCGCTGAGATCTTGGCTTTCGGGCCGACCAGGATCGGCGCGATGAGATTCAGGCGGGCGGCTTCGAGTGCCGATTCCAGAGAGACCGAGTCACATGGATGGGCGATCGCGGTCGGAATCGGTGCTTCGCCCCGCGCCGCCTCCAGCAATCGCTGATATTTGTCATGGGGTCGATCGATCGGTTTCTGGAGCATTGCGGATTCCGGCTTTCTAACGCTGTTGACCATCCCTGGCCAAATTCCGGGCGATCATAACCTCGCAATATTACGGCGCGTCGACGCATGGAACAATTGACTTGCGTCAAGCCACACGCAATTTCGGGTTGGAACCCGCCCGGCTTGGCTGCACAGGAGGCCTTCCTGAGGTGCCCAAGGTCGTATCGGCCGGCGGGCGCGTCAAACGTCGCTATGACGCCTGCGCCTTGGCCGTGGCGAGGCGCGTGCCGACCGCGGCCAGCAGCTGTTCATAGGCACGGTCGACGATCTCGTTGAGAGACATGGTACGGGCGAACATGGCTTTGGCCTCGGCCAGAAACTCCTCGCGGCTGGGGAGATGCGGCAGGGAGAGATTGGCCAGCACTTCCGCCGTGCGGTTCTGGGCACGGGTGAGCGCTTCCTGCAGCGCGGATAGATCCGGGCCATGGAGCGCCGCGGTGATGGAAAGCGCGATGCGCTCGGCATTGAAACGCTCGGCCAGTTCCTCGGCGGCACGGTTGATGACTTTTGCCCCCAGGCGCTGTTCGTTGCGCAGGACCTGCGCCGGCGGCGACTTGAAATCCCAAACCATACGCGCCCAGGACATGGCGCAGAGCAGGTAGTAGGCGAGGTCGACCTCCCACCATTTGAAACCCTGGCGTACGCTGCTCTGATAGGCGTGGTGATTGTTATGCCAGCCTTCGCCCATGGCGAAGATCGCCAGCAACCAATTGTTCCGGGAATCGTCGCCGGTCACATAGCGCTTGCTGCCATGCACGTGCGCGAGGGAGTTAATGCAGAAGGTAGCGTGGTAGAGCACAACCGTGCTCCAGAAGAATCCCACCACCAGGCCAGGCCAACCGGCGATGGCGAAACAGAATAGCGCGAGCGCAATGGCCGGCACCTGCTCGTATTTGTGCAGCCAGCGCAGTTCGGGAAAGCGGGTGAGGTCGGCCACCTTGGTCAGATCGGCAAGGTCGTGCTTCTGGTCGAATATCCAGCCCATATGGCTGTAGAGGAAGCCTTTGCGGCGGGGCGAGTGCACATCCTCTTCGGTGTCGGAATAGAGGTGATGGTGGCGATGTTTCGACGCCCACCACAATACGCTCTTCTGGCTGCTGGATTGGGCGAGAAAGGCCAACAGGAACTGCATGACACGGCTGGTGCTGTATGCGCGATGCGAGAAGTAGCGATGATAGCCGGCGACGACGCCGAACATGCGCAGCCAGTAGAGTGCCACGCCCAGTACCACGGCTTGCCAAGTAATACCGGTCCAGATCGCCGCGAAGCAGGCGAGATGCACCAGCACAAAGGGCACGGCCGACGGATAATTGATGCGGTTGGAGCCATCCACGGCGCTGCTGTCCTGAGACATGTCAGCGATCCTTCAACGGCAATTTCAGAAGACCTGGCATCGCGACGGCATCCCTCTCATCTGCATGACAATCCGGACACGAGCAGGTGGCCGATGAAGCGCATCGAGGTCTGGGGAGGAAGTCGCTCGTCAGGCGCGGGATGGTACCGCATAGCCAAGGTATTCGGCCGAAACTCGATCCCTTAGATATGGCGATGATGCAGCCATTTCGCAAGGCCCTGCTGATACCCGGGTTATATTCGACCAAAGATGGTGCGCGCGGCATTTCTTGGTTAACAAGACATTTACTGCCGCCGTCGCTGTCGAACTGCGGTCTATTCCATCAACTCGCCTGTGCTGCGCTGCAGATCGGGAAGTCCATCTCCGCATGGGCTGGACCAAGGCAGCAGAAATGGACCGCCCCCAGGCTCAGGGCCAACAAAGCCAGCACCGGCACCACCACATCCGATTTGCCGAACAGGTTCTTGAACCAGCCCTTCTTGGCTTCCGGTTCCACCGCTTCGCCATCCGCCACGGGCGCGGCTTCGGCAGGCACCGTCTCGGCAGCTACCGGGCCGAGAGCCGCGGCAAAGCTCGTAAAGAAATCGCCAGCCAGTTTCCGCGCCGTGGAATCGATGAGACGACTGCCCAATTGGGCGAGCTTGCCGCCGATCTGCGCATCGGCTTCATAGGTGAGGATGGTCGCGTCTGGTCCATCCTCCTTGAGGCTGATGAGGGCGCCGCCCTTGGCAAAACCGGCAACACCGCCCGACCCTTCGCCGGTGATACGATAGCCGTTGGGAGCATCTATTTCCGACAGGGTCACCTTGCCGCCGAAACTTGCCTTCACCGGGCCCACCTTCAACGTCACCTTGGCACTCATCTCGGTGGGCGAGGTCATTTCGAGACTGTCGCAGCCGGGAATGCAGCGCTGCAGGATAACGGGATCGTTGAGAGCTGCCCAAACCTTGTCGCGGGATGCGGGAATGCGCTGGCTGTCGGTCATCTGCATGTCGATCGTCCTTACGTCGTGATGGAAGCGCGCTCGCCCCGGCGGCGCCACGCGATGATTTCGGCAAGAATGGAGAGAGCAATTTCGTCTGCCGTGATGGCGCCGATATCAAGTCCAGCAGGCCCTTTTACGCGGGAGAACAAGGCCGCGTCGACACCTTCCGCAATGAGACCTTCGGTTATCGCGGCAAGCTTGCGCCGGCTGCCGACGAAACTGATATGGTCCGCCCGGCTGAGCACGGCGGCTTTCAGCGCCGCTTCATCGTCGCGGCCCTGGGTCGAGACAACGATGAAGCCTTGCTTCTCGTTGCTGGGCGGTAGCTCGAAGCCTTCGACGCGCGCATCGGCTTCGGCGAACAGATGCTGGTCCTCGCGGCCGGCGCAGATGGTCAGCTGATAGCCGAAACGAGGTGCGAGGTCCGCCATGGCAACGGCGACGGGGCTGGCACCCATGACAATGAGATTGGGGCGAGGCAGCATCGGTTCCACAAACACATCCATGGTTCCCTGGCTGGGGCAGGCATTGCGGGCGAAGCGGATCCCGTCGCGCTCCTCGCCCGGGCGCAAACCCTGTTCCGCGAGCAGATCCCTGGGCTGGATCGAGACAAGGCGCGGCTGGCCGTCGGCCAGCGCCTCCTTGGCGGCCTTCAGCACGGCGGCGCGCGCACATCCCCCGCCGATCCAGCCATCGGAGATGGCGCCGTCGGCGCGGATCACCGCCTTGGCCCCGGCCTTGGCGGCAGTCACCGACACGGTCCGCACCACGGTTGCCAGGACGAAGGACTCCCCCCTCGCTTTGAGGCTCGCGACGAGATCGAGAATTTCGGGATGTGTCGGCATGTTGATCTCCGTCACAAACGCGCAAGATAGGGTTCGAGGGCCGCCAGGCTCTCAAGATTGTGCGCCGGCGCGAATAGGTCGATATGCGGCAGCGCCGCCGCCATGCCGCGCGCGGATGGTTCGTAGCCTTCCCAGCCAATCAATGGGTTGAGCCAGACGATACGTCGGCAGCGCCGCCGCAAATGCGCCATCTCGGCGCCGAGAAGTTCCGGCGGACTCGTGTCATATCCGTCAGAGAAGATCATGACACAGGTCCGCGAATGAACGACCCGGGCGGCGTGCCAGCGATTGAACGTCGCCATCGCTTCGCCAACGCGCGTCCCGCCCCCCACGCCCTCCGCCATCAGGCCCAATCGGTCGAGCGCGCGTACCGTGTCCTTTTCGCGGAGCGCATCGGAGACATGCACCAGTCGCGTGTGGAACAGGAACGCCTCTGCCTCGCGGAAATGATCGAGGACGCCATGGACGAAGCGGATGAATACGCCGGTATAGAGGCTCATGGAGCCGGAGGCATCAAGCAGGATGACGAGTCGCAGCGGCTTGTGCCGCGGCCTGCGCAGGACGAGACGCATCGGTGTTCCACCAGTGCCGAGGCTGGCGTGAATGGTGCGGCGAAGATCGATGTGTCGCCCGCGTCTGGCGATGCGTTCACGCCGCGTGAGGTGTGTCCGCATCTTGTGCGACAGGCGTTCGGCCAATTTGTGCGCGGCTGCGATGGCATCCGGGTCGGCGATCTTGCGGAAATCCGTGCGCGTCAACGTCTCAAAGCTGCTGGCCCCTTCGCGCTTGCCGGCCGGTGCGGCTTCGCCCGCGCCATCCGCTTCGCGTCGCTCGACATCGCTGGCGAGTGCCGTCTCGCCAGCGTGCGATGTCTGCTCGGACAAGGTCTTGATGGTGCGCTGGCTGGCGAGTGCTGCATTGCCTGACATGGGAATGCGCAGCTTCACATTGCGGCCGCTCCAATAGGCGTCGAACAGGGTGTCGAAACCGTCCCAATCCGACCGGCGCCCGCAGAGCAATGCCTTCAGGGCCGGGCGCGCTTGAACGGCGCGATCTATGCCGCTTGTGGAGAGCACGCGCAGCGCATCGCTGCTTTCCGCCAGTCCCACCTTGAATCCATTGTCGCGCAGCGTGCGCACAAAGCCGGCCAGCCGTTGGCGCACGGCCGGACCCAAATCGTCTGCGCGTTCCAGGTTCACCTCAAGCTACCTTGCCGATGAGGCGGTCCGCCACTTCGCGGCTGATGCGCGCGCGGTCCTCACGGGTCTTCAATACGCAGCTCAGTGTCTCATAGACAGCGGCGCGGTCTTCTTCGAGCCTCGTGACCTTGAGTCCGACCAAAGCCGCGGCCCAAACCAGCGTCTCGGCAATCCCTGGCACCTTGCTCAATTCCTGGCGGCGGATCTGCTCCATCAGGCGCGCGATCTGCAAGGCGAGCGTTGTGTCGATGCCAGGCAGGCGGGTGAGCAGGATGCGCGCCTCGCGATCCACATCGGGAAAATCCAGCGCGTGATAGAGGCAGCGCCGCCGCAGCGCGTCGGACAGCTCGCGGGTGTCGTGCGACGTCAGTACCACGCGCGGAATGGTCATTGCCTGGATCGTGCCCAATTCCGGGATCGATACCTGGAAATCGGACAGCACTTCCAACAGGAAGGCCTCGAACTCCTCATCGGCACGATCGATCTCGTCAATGAGCAGCACCGGGGCGATGGGTCGACGGATCGCTGCCAGCAACGGTCGCTCCATCAGATAGTCTTCCGAGAAGACATGCGCCTCGGTGGCGGCGGCATCCTGCCCTTCGCGCGCCTTGATGGCGAGGAGCTGGCGCTGATAATTCCATTCATAGAGAGCGTCGCTGCGGTCGAGCCCTTCATAGCATTGCAGGCGGATGAGTTCCGTGCCGTGCAGGGCGGCCAATGCCTTGGCGATCTCGGTCTTGCCGACACCTGCCGCACCCTCGACCAGCAGCGGCCGCTGCAGCATCTCCATGAGGACAAGTGCTGTCGCCAGCTCGCCATCGGCAATATAGCCGATGGCGGCCAGGCGATCCGCGATGTCCTGTCTTTGCTCCATCAGTTGACGATCCATTGCCGGCGCTTCAGGCACCGAGTTTCTGGCCTGTCTCCCAGATCCGCCAGGCATCATGCGGCATCTGGATATGGGTCGACCCCAGGAACTGGAACGCATCGTTGACGGCGTTGGAGAAGGCCGGGACGCCACCCACATTCGGGCTTTCGCCGACACCCTTGGCCCCGATCGGATGATGCGGCGAGGGGGTCACGGTGAAATCGGTTTCCCATTTCGGCGTCTCGACGGCGGTGGGGATGAAGAAGTCCATGAAGGACGCTCCCACGACATTGCCCATCTCGTCGTACTTGATCTCCTGGCCCATGGCGATGGCGAAGGCTTCGGTCAAGCCGCCATGCACCTGGCCTTCGATGATCATGGGATTGATCCGCGTGCCGCAATCATCGAGCGCATAGAAGCGCCGTGTCTTGGCGACACCGGTATCGACATCGATATCCATGACGCAGAAATAGGCGCCGAAGGGATAGGTCATGTTGGGCGGATCATAGTAATTCACCGCTTCCAACCCCGGCTCGAGACCCGGCGGCGGCGAGTTATAGGCGGCCCAAGCGATTTCCTTCATCGTCTTGGCGCGGCTGGGATTGCCCTTCACCCGGAAGCCGTCGATATCCCATTCGAGATCGTATTCCGACACCTCCAGCAGGTGTGCGGCGATCATCTGCGCCTTGTTCTTGATCTTGCGCGCCGCCATGGCGATGGCAGCACCAGCAACCGGCGTCGAGCGCGAGCCATAGGTCCCCAGACCATAGGGCGCCGTATCGGTATTGCCTTCCTCGATCATGATGTCGTCGGACGGAATGCCCAGCTCGGTGGCGATGATCTGCGCCCAGGTCGTCTCATGGCCCTGGCCCTGGCTCTTCGATCCCATGCGGGCGATGATCGAGCCGGTGGGATGGATGCGGATCTCGGCCGAATCGAACATGGCGATGCCGAGAATGTCGCAATTCTTGGACGGGCCGGCACCGACAATCTCGGTAAAGAAGCTGACGCCGAGGCCCATGATCTCGCGGGTCTCGCCGCGCTTGAAGGCTTCCTGCTTGGCCTTCTGCTCGGCACGCAGGGCCTTGTAGCCGATGGCATCCATCGCCTTCTGCATGGCGACATGATAATCGCCGCTGTCATATTCCCAGCCCAAGGCTGATTGGTAGGGGAATTGCTCGCGGCGGATGAAGTTTTTCATCCTGAGATCGGCCGGATCCATGCCGAGCTTCTGCGCCAGGATGTCCATCCCCCGCTCGATGCAATAGGCGGCTTCGGTCACGCGGAACGAACAGCGATAGGCGACACCGCCCGGCGCCTTGTTGGTATAGACCCCGTCGACGGAGAGATGCGCCACCGGAAAATCATAGGATCCGGTCACGATGTTCATGAATCCCGCCGGCCATTTGGAGGGATCGGCGCAGGAATCGAACGCGCCATGATCGGCCAGCACATGCACGCGCAATCCCGTGACCTTGCCGTCCTTGGTCGCGGCTATCTCGGTCGTCATGTGATAGTCGCGCGCGAAGGAGGTGGTGGAGAGATTTTCCATCCGGTCCTCGACCCATTTCACCGGTAGGCCGGTAACGATGGAGGCGACGATCGAGCAGATATAGCCGGCATAGGCACCGACCTTGTTGCCGAAGCCACCGCCGATATCGGGGGCGATGACGTGGATCTTGTGCTCCGGAATCTTGGAGAGCAGCGAGGCCACGGTGCGGATCACATGCGGCGCCTGGAAGGTGCCATAGACGGTGAGCTCTCCCTTGATCTTGTCGAAACTGGCCAGGCACTGGCAGGTTTCGAGCGGCGAGGGATGCGTGCGGTGGTACGAGATCAATTCCTTGATCGTCACATCGGCCTTCGAGAACGCGACATCGGTCGCTTCCTTATCGCCGATCACCCATTCGAAGATGTGGTTGTGATGCTTGCGGGGGCCATGGGCGCCGGTCATCTTCCCTTCGAGATCGGGCCGCAGGACCGGTGCATCCGGCAGCATCGCCTTGAACGGATCGACGACGACCGGCAGCTCTTCATATTCCACATCGACCAGCTGGATGGCATCATCCGTGATATAGCGGTCGGTCGCGATGACGAAGGCGATTTCCTGGTTCTGGAAGGAGACGCGGCCGTCGGCCAGCACCGCCTGCACGTCGCCGGCTAATGTCGGCATCCAATGCAGGCCCAAGGGCTTCAGATCCTCGGCAGTGAGGACCGCGATGACGCCGGGCAGTGCCTTGGCGCGGCTGGTATCGATGCTCTTGATCTTCGCATGGCCGTACTGCGAGCGCACGAAATCGCCATGCAGCATGTCGGGCATCTTGATGTCGTCGACATAATTGCCCTTGCCCTGGGTGAAGCGCACATCCTCGACGCGCTTCCGTTTGCAGCCGACGCCTTCGAGGCGGGCTTCGCGTTGTGCCGGAGTCATGTCGTTCATTCCGCGGCCTCCTTCTGAGCGCGGCCGTTCAACTTGTCGGCGGCGTATTGGATGGCTTTGACGATGTTCTGATAGCCGGTGCAGCGGCACAAATTCCCCGCGATGCCAAAGCGGATCTCGTCCTCGGATGGATCCGGGTTTTCCGCCAGAAGGACCTTGGCGCGCATCAGCATGCCCGGTGTGCAGAAGCCGCATTGCAGCCCATGCATCTGCCGGAAGCCTTCCTGCAGTGCATGGAGCGTGCCGTCGGCATTGGCCATGCCTTCGACCGTGTTGACCTCGGTGTCATTGGCCTGGACGGCGAAGACTGTGCAGGACTTCACGGACAATCCGTCCATTTCAACCGTGCAGGCGCCGCAATGGCTGGTTTCGCAGCCGATATGCGAGCCGGTGAGGTTCATTTCCTCGCGCAGGAAATGGATGAGGAGGGTTCGCGGGTCGACGAAGCGCTTCACGCGCTTGCCGTTGACGGTGACGGCTACCGCCACCTGTTCGATTGTATCTGTCATGGTCTTAAGCTCCGGTCTTGGCGCGGGCGAAGGCTTTGGCAAGGGCGCGGGCGGTCATCACACCGGCCATCGCGCGGCGATAGGCGGCGGTCCCGCGGCCGTCAGTGGCCGGGTCGGTGATCGCCATCGCGGCCTCGGCGGCTTTCTTCGCCGTGGCGGCATCGCAATTGGTGCCGATCACCAGCTTCCCGGCCTCTTCCGCGAAGAGAGGCGTCGAGCCCACATTGGTGAGGGTGATGGCCGCACTCGCAACCTTGCCGCCGCTCACCGTCAGGATCACGGCGGCGGCCGCGGTCGCATAGTCGCCGATCTTGCGCTTCAGCTTCTCATAGGCCGAGCCATGGCCCGCCGCCGGCGTGGGGATGCGCACCGCGACCAGGATCTCGCCCTCCTGCAGGGCCGTGAAATAGGCCCCCTGGTAGAAGTCGCGGGCCGCCACGATGCGCTCGCCCCCCTTGCTTTGGAGCACATAGCGGGCATCCAGGCATTGCATCACCGCCGGCATGTCGTTGCCGGGATCGCCATTGGCGACATTGCCGCCCAGCGTCCCCTTGGAGCGGATCTGCGGATCGGCGATCTGCATCGCGGTCTCCCGGATGATCGGCGCCTTCGCGGCCAGCAGCTCGGACTTGATCAGTTCGGCCTGGGTGGTGGTGGCGCCGATGACGATCTCCGCTCCGTCGGCACGGATGCCGGCAAGCTCCTTGATGGCGCCAAGGTCCACCAGATGTTCCGGTGTCGCCATGCGCAGTTTCATCATGGGGATGAGGGAATGGCCGCCGGCGAGGGGTCGTGCCTCATCGCCATGGGCCGCGAGCACCGCGAGCGCCTCAGCAACGCTGGACGGGCGGTGGTAGGTAAAGGGTCCCGGGATCAATTTGTTTCCTCCGTGGAACTGGCTGCCGGTTGGGTAGCAACTCTTTTCGTTGTTCCGACGATAGAAACGGTTGCGCTGCAGCAACAACGCAAGCTGCACGGAAGGTGGTTTCCGTGCACGAATGGCGGTCTCTCTGTACGAATTGCGTCAAGCGATCTGCCGTATCTGCGGCAGTGTCAGCCAGCAGGTCAGGCGGCGCTTGCCCTTGCATCGAGCTGTTGCTTCAGCCAGGAGCGGCGTGATCGGCTGACCGGTGCCTGGTAGGGAATCTTGGCGGCCATGGCGACGACATCCGAATCGGCGGCACGTCTGACCGAAGCAACCCGATCGAGATTGACGATATGGCTGCGATGGACCCGCGCGAACACCATCGGATCGAGGGCAGCCTCGACTTCCGAGATCGGCAGCGGGCAGAACCAGATCGTCTCGCCATCGAACAGGCTGGTGTAATGGGCCTGTGCCTGCACGGCGACCAGCCGGGCGATGTCGAGTTGCAGCCGCCGCCCGTCCTTTTCCACCGGCAGGCTGCGCTGCGTTGCGTGCTGCGACGCAACATGGCCCGACCCGTGATCCTTCGCTGGGATCGGTGCGGGCACCGTAAGCAACTGCGCCATCGGCGGTGCCTCCACCGCCGTTTCTGCCTCAATCCGGTTTTGCACCGGGACCAGGGTCAGCAGGAACAGGCCCGAAACCACAAAGGCTACCACGGAGACAACGATGGCGAGGAGCCCTGGCGACAGCGCCGGCATGTCGACCACGCCGCCGTGGAGATGCAATTCCATTCCCGCCATGGCCGTGTAATGCATCGCCGAGATGGCAAGCGCCATGATGCAGGAAGGGATGAGGATCGATCGATTGACGCCAAGGCCGAAACCGAACCACAGCGCGATGCCCGAGGCGCCGACGCCGATCACGATACTGGCAATGACGTAGAATGGATCATGGGTCATGTGGGTGCTGGCATGGAGCGCATACATGCCAAGATAGTGCATGCTGAAGATTCCTCCGCCCATGAAGATTGCGGCAAGGCCCGCGCGCAGGCGGTTTGGGGCGCCCGTGCCGACGGCGAACACGGCAAAACCCACCACCAGCACGCAGATGAGGAAGGAAAGGAGCGTGGGCAGCACCAGGAAATCGATCGCCACGGGTAATTGCACCGCCAGCATACCGACGAAATGCATGGTCCAGATCCCGAGCGCCAGGGTCAGCGCCGATCCGGTGATCAGCGCCCGCTGAGTACCATTGCGCGCGCCGCGAATCTGCCGCGCCAGATGCAACCCGACATAGCTGCCCTGGAACGCCACCAACAATGAGAGTGCGACGAGCCATGGCTCGTGTGCGGGAACCACCGGTGCATTTCCTCCGTCTCGACGCCTGTGCCGTGGCCGGCATCTCGTTCCGATCGTGACAAATGTATCCCAGCCGCTAGGATGGAACAATTCGATTGATAAAGTCCTCAACTACCTATCTTTTTGACCAACAGCGGGAGCGTTCGGACGTGGCGAAACAACCCAGGACCGGCATTCGGATCGGCGTTGGCGGCTGGACTTTCGAGCCCTGGCGCGGCCCCTTTTATCCAGAGGGTCTCGCGCAGAAGCGGGAACTGGAACATGCCAGCCGCGCGCTCACCTCAATCGAGATCAACGGTACCTATTACGGTTCGCAGAAGCCGGAGAGCTTCGCCAAATGGCATGCCGAAACGCCGGACGATTTCGTCTTCGCGCTCAAAGGCCCGCGATTTGCCACCAACCGCCGCGTGCTGGCCGAAGCTGGCTCCTCGATCGAGCGCTTTTTGAGCAGTGGGATTACCGAACTGAAAGACAAGCTCGGTCCCATCAACTGGCAGTTCATGGCGACCAAGAAGTTCGATCCGGCAGATTTCGAGAATTTCCTGAAACTGCTGCCGAAATCCCATGATGGCCTGGCGCTGCGGCACGCCGTCGAGGTCCGCCATGACAGTTTCAAAGATCCGGATTTCATCGCCTTGGCGCGGCAATATGGTGTCGCCGTGATCATTGCAGCGGACGGGGAGTTTCCGCAGATCGCCGACCTTACAGCACCCTTCGTCTATGCCCGCATCATGGGCACCAAGGAGGGCGAAAAGTTCGGCTATGCCAAGAAGGCTCTCGACCTCTGGGCGCAACGCGCGGCTGAATGGGCTTCAGGTGGCGCGCCCAAGGATCTCGACTATGTGCTGGCGGCAAAGCCCGACAAGACCAAGCGCGACGTCTTTCTTTACGTGATCAGTGGTCACAAGGTCTCCAACCCCGCGGCCGCCATGGCGATCATCAAGCGATTGAGCTAGCTAGACGAGCGGCTTGTCGCCGGACCCTTTGCGCCACAGGTCGATGCCGCCATCGGTCGCCAGTGCATGGATTTCCTTGAGCTCAGCCTCGCTGAAGGTCAGCTTGTCGAGGGCGCCCAGCGAGTCATCCAGCTGCGCCACGTTGCGCGCGCCGATGAGGGCGGAGGTGATGCGCGGGTCCTTCAGCACCCAGGCGATCGCCATCTGCGCCAAACTCTGCCCGCGCTTCTCGGCAATCGCGTTCAAGCCACGGATGCGCTGGAGATTGGCGTCGGTGAGGAAGCTCTGCTGGAACGATCCGTTGAGCGCCGCCCGCGAATCCGCCGGGACACCCTTGAGATATTTGTTGGTGAGAAAGCCCTGCGCCAAGGGCGAGAAGGCGATGCAACCTAGCCCGAGTTCTGCGAGCGTACCCAGCAGGCCATCCTCGACCCAGCGGTTGAGCAGCGAATAGGAAGGTTGGTGGATGAGGCACGGCGTGCCGAGATCTTTGAGGATCGCCTGCGCCTTGCGGGTCGCGTCCGGCGAGTAAGACGAGATGCCGACATAAAGCGCCTTGCCGGACCGCACCGCGTGATCCAGCGCCTGCATCGTCTCCTCGAGCGGCGTCTCCGGATCCAGCCGATGCGAATAGAAGATGTCGACATGGTCGAGGCCCATGCGCTTCAGGCTTTGATCCAGACTCGCCAGAACATATTTGCGCGAACCCCATTCGCCATAGGGCCCGGGCCACATCAGGTAGCCGGCCTTGGTCGAGACCAGAATCTCGTCGCGATAGGGTTTGAGATCCTGCGCATAGATGACGCCGAAATTCTCTTCGGCCGAGCCCGGCGGGGGGCCGTAATTGTTGGCGAGATCAAAATGGGTGACGCCGCGATCGAAGGCTCGACGGATGATCGCTCGCTGCGTTTCCAGCGCATCGATGCCGCCGAAATTCTGCCACAGGCCCAGGGAAATCGCCGGCAGTTTCAGCCCGCTCCGCCCGCTCCGGCGATAGGGCAGGGATTCGTAGCGGTTCTCGGCTGCAAGATAGGGCATCGGGCGATCCTCATTTGAATGATAGCGCTATCATAGAAGGCTCCCGGCCCAACCTCAACCAAACCGGCGCTATGCCGTCGCGTTCAACGGCAGATCGATCAGTACCCGGAAAAAATTGGGGGCTGTTTCATAACGCAGCGTGCCGTCATGGGCCTCCACGATGGCCTTGGCGATGGGCAGTTCCAGCCCCAGCCCACGCGCACCACGGTTGAGTCCGAGTTCGCCCTGCAGGAAGGGATCAAAAGCGCCATCGGCGTCGGCCACCATGCGCTGGTCGCCGGCGCGCAGATCATTGCCGATATGGATCTTCGCCCTGGCACCCTGATGGAGGACAGTGATCTCGATCGGCTTGGCGTTGGCCAAATGGCGGCGGCCATGGAGGATGGTGTTGAGCAGGGCCTGACGCAGCCAGCCTTCGTCGGCCCAGATCATGACATCCTGCTGCGGCAGGCTGGCGGTCAATTCCTGTCGCTGGTCAAGGGAGGGATCGTGGTTGATCTGCCGTTTGATGCTGGTCACGCTGTCGGCGATGAGCATCCTGAGGTCGAACTGCGCCGGCGACAGAGCCAGCTTGCCGGCCGAAATCTTTGACATGTCGATGGTCTGGTTGACGAGGGTAAGAAGATGCTTGCCGGCGAGCAGCACCTCGTCGGTCCAGGCGTCCATTTCCTTGTCCTGGGTCTTGCCGGTGCGCGACTTCATCAGTTCGGAAAAGCCGATGACGGCGTTGAGCGGTGTGCGCAGTTCATGCGTCACCACAGCGAGGAACGTATCCTTGACGCGGCTTGCCTGGTCGACGCGGATGCGCGCCTCGCGTTCTCGCTCGCGCGAGGCTTCCAGCCGCTTGATGCTGCGCAGCAGGATGGCGATGAGGGCGACACCCGCGCAGATCGCCACGGCCATCACCCCCGCCGCCTGCAGTTCCGCCTCGATCAGTTCTTCCTTCTGCCGGTCGGGATTGCTGTGCAGCATCACATCCTGCACCCAGGATCGGATGGGCGAATCAAGCTGTGCCAGCTTGTTGAGCGCCATCTTCCGTGTTTCTTCGTCTTCGCTGGCCAACGCCTGGCGAATGGGCGAGTTGGTGGCGATGGCGTTGTTGAGGTCGGTGATCAGCTTGTCATAGGCGGGATCGGCGCCAAGTTCGGTCGGGTCCGTTTCCTGCTTGAGTACGCGAATGCGATTCTGGAATACGGAGAAGCGCGTCTTCATGAAGGTGACGGGCACCGATTGTGTGGCGCCGACATAGCCGCTGAAGGCATGCTTGAACTGCAGATACTCGATCTCAAGCTGCGCTGCGGCCCAGGCCACGTTCTTGAGACTGCGATGGCCATCGACAGCGCTGGAAATGAGGATCTGCACGCTGATGCCGAGCGCGGCCAGAAAGGTGATGACCACCATCACGACCAGCCAATACCTGCGCGCTGTGCTCATCGCCTGGATGTCACTTCCGAGCCCGGCCGCGGACCAGCGCGAGCGCTTAGCCAAAGCGGGCTCAAACCGGGTTGATATGTCCTTCTGAAGGCGGGCGGCCCGGACCCCGACCCAGCCCGATCGTGGTAGGAACGCCCAATCCCCTTAACAAACTATTAACCTTAAATTTGAGTCGCGTCAAAACCTCTCCTAAGGCATTGAATCAATGCGCCCTCAGTCGCGTGACTTACCCGGCACCATAGTCCGCGAGTCAAGTATACTAGGGCTATTGTCTTAGTAATGTGTCTGTAGGAGCGGCTTCACTGCCGACCCAATTCACGCATTCGCGCAGAGATCCCTAGGCGGTTTCGACATGCCACCATTTCGGCCGCCCGCCACGAAAAGAATGTGCTGTCGGCCTCAGTTCCTCGCGGTTCGGGGCATCGAAAACGCCGAGCAGCAAGGCAATCACCGGTGCATCGTCAATTGCACCCAGCGAACTCCCGCAGGCCGGGCAGAAGGCGCGGCTCGAATAGTCAGACGAGCGGAATTGCGCGGGCGCGCCACTAGGCCCAACCCACCGCACGGCAGCGCGTGGAAATTCAACCCAGGCCGTGGTGAGCGCGCCGGAATGACGCTGGCACATCTTGCAGGAACAGGTGTGCGGCTTGGCGGCGGGGCCACTGGCCTCGAACCGCACTGCCCCGCAAAGGCAGCCGCCGGAGTAAAGTTTCTGTCTTGCCGCCATCCCGTACTCCTCGTTCAAGTGAATGATGACGAGGCTAAGTGATGCCCGCGCCGATCTCAAAGCGTATCGTACGTCTCCGGCGTCAGGAATCGCACGTCCACTTGACCATCCGTGTGGGCAAGAAATCGAACGTGTCATCGACGGCAGGGCGGAGTGGGCGCAAAGCGACAGCCAGGTGGCGAAAGCTGGCCGCGTTGAACGTTTCTCCCTCGACGATGTGGGGTTGACCCACCGGCCTCTTCCCACGTCAAATGCCTGCCGAACTGGCTAGGGGAGCGGGACGTGACGATCCAACGAGTGACCAAATTCGCCGAAAACGGCGTCAACAACGAGGGCCTCGCGCCGATGAGCGAGATTCCGGCAAGCGATCTTGAGAGCGGCAAGCCGGTCCAGCGGGGCATCGAGTATTTCCATGATCCGAAGATCGGCCTCACGGCGGGTGTCTGGGACTGCACAGCCTTCACGACCAAAATGGGGCCCTATCCGGTCAACGAATTCATGATCGTTCTGGAAGGCGCGGTCACGATGGTCGAGGGCAATGGGCGCGAGACGACAATCTCCGCCGGTGAAAGCTTCGTCATCCCCAAGGGGCTGGTCTGCCAATGGCGGCAGAGCGGCTATATCAAGAAGTACTACGTGATTTTCGATGATGCTTCCGGCGTCGACCCGGCCAAGGGCAGCGCGCAACAGATCCTGAAGATCGACGCGTCCTTGCCGCGCACGAAGACCGCGTCACCGGCGGCCGACATGCTGCTGAGCGCGAGCCCCGAGCAGAGCGGGCGCAACTGGTTCGAGGATGCGAGCCAGCAATGGACCATGGGTGTGTGGGATTCGACACCCTATCGCCGCAAGGCGATGCCATTCCCGCGCCATGAGTTGATGCATCTATTGGAGGGATCGGTGACCTTGTCCGATCCGGATGGCTGGCAGCAGACCTTCAAGGCCGGCGACACCTTCTTCGTACCGATGGGCGCCAATGTCGAATGGCACAGCACCGAGTATGTGAAGAAATACTATTGCATCATGATCCCGAAGGGGTGAGGGGAGGGCGGCGCCACAACAGCGCCGCCCCAATTCATTCCACCTCGGCAAAGGCCGTCTCCAGCACATGCATCAGCAGATCCGCATGTGCTGCGGTGAACACCATGGCAGGCCGCATCTTGATGACATTGTCATGGGGACCGTCGGTGCCGAGGAGAACGCCGAGCTGGCGGCATTTCTCGACAATGCGGCCGGCATAGGCGGTGGCGGGCGTCTTGGTCCTGCGGTCTTCGACCAGTTCGATGCCCAGCATCAGGCCACGACCGCGCACATCGCCGATGCGATCGTGCTTGTCCATCAGCTTGCCCATGCGCTTGAGAAGATCGTTGCCGAGATAAAGCGCATTGGCGCGGAGACTGTCACGCTCCAGAATCTCCAGCACCTTCAGGCCGATTGCGCAGGAAACCGGATTGCCGCCGAAGGTATTGAAGTATTCCATGCCGTTATAGAAGCTGTCGGCGATTTCGCGGGTGGTGACGAGGGCCGCCATCGGATGGCCATTGCCGATCGGCTTGCCCATGGTGACGATGTCGGGCGTGGCACCTTCCGCTTCGAACGCCCACATATGAGAGCCGACGCGGCCAAAGCCGATCTGCACTTCGTCGGCGATCACCACGGCGCCGGCAGCACGCGCGGCGGCGTAGGCTGCGGGCAGGTAGCCTTCCGGCAGCACGATCTGGCCGGCGGAACTAGGTAGTGACTCGGCGATGAAGGCTGCCGGCTTGTGGCCACCTTCAGCGAGTTGTGCCACCGCGGCCGTCACCGACACCGCGTAGCGCTGTGCGATCTCTGACTTCGGCCAATCGGCGGGGGCGCGATAGGCATCGGGCAGCATCGCTTCGCCGGTGCTGGCGGGGCGACCTTTGCCGCCCTTGCGCTTGTACTTGTAGGGACTGACCTCAATCAGCGAGGTGGCATGGCCATGATAGGCCCAATCCAGCGCCACCACGCCCTGTGCCTGGGTATGATTGCGCGCCATGCGCAAGGCAAGATCGTTGGCTTCGCTGCCGCTGCACACGAAGGCGGCGACGGTGAGATTCCTCGGCAGTGTCGCGGTCAGCTTCTCGGCATAGGCAATGATGTTGTCGTGGAGATACCGCGTATTAGTGTTGAGGATGGCGGCCTGGCGCGCTAGTACCGCCACGATTTCGGGGTTGGCGTGCCCGAGATGGGCCACATTGTTGTAGCAGTCGAGATAGGCGCGACCATGATCGTCGATGAGATAGACGCCCTCGCCACGCACCATTTTCATCGGTGTCTTGTAGGAGATGGAGAGGTTGCGGATGAGCTTTTCCTTGCGCACTTTCAGCAAGTCGTCGGAGGTGCGACCGGCATGGGTGAAGGTCTCCGGCGGCAGGCCCGCGAAATGCATGGCATCGGGGAAGAGTTCCGCCCAAACGGCGCGGTAGCCGGGCTCGCCGGCACCGATCACGTCGGCGGCACCTTGCGGGCGATAACTGATCAACTGCAGATGCACATGAGGCTGCCAGCCGCCATTTTCCTGATTTGTGCCGAGCTGGCCGACAACGTCCCCGGCTTTCAACTCTTCGCCGACCTTGCGCGTCTTCGCCGTGGCGGCGGAGAGATGGCCCCACAGGCTGTAGAAGGTGAGGTCCGGTGTCGGCGCATGTTCGAGCAGGATGGCATGGCCGTAATCGAGCGGCAGGTCGGAGGCATAGACGTCGACCACGCGGCCGGCGATGGGTGTGCGCACATTGGCGCCCGCCGCCAGAAACAGATCGAGACCCAGGTGCAGCGACCGGCGCTGGCCGGTGACGAGCGTCGAGGCAAAGGCATCTGCGGTATAGACCGGCCGATCCTCGCCCCAGGGGCCGATGCCGAGGTCGACGCCATTCTTGGCCGCCATCTCCAGCCAGAGTTTTTCAGCTTCATCCGGTTGGCGTGCGGCCGAGGCGATGGCAATTCGATGCTGCTTGTCGCCGAAGGGTACCAGTCCCTTGGCCTGCAAGGCCGGCGCATGGTCCAGCACGGGCGCAAAACTGCGCCGGTTGTCGGCAAGCCAGGCGATGAGGGCGCGGGCGCCGGGGGCGGCCTCGAAGCCGCAGGCCTGGCGCAGAATGCCGGTCGCGATCAGCGGGTCCATGGCGCGCAGGCGCTTCAGCAGGTTCCAGGCCGGCGCCTCGCTGATGCTGAGATATTCGTTATCCTTTACCCGGTCGCGGCGCGAGGCGGACATGGTGACGCTGATGACGAGGCGAAGCGCAATAAGGTCGAAGAGGAGGTCGAGCTCGCTGGCCAGCAGCGGGTTGACCTTGTGGAAGGCGGCTGCAATGACGCCCGCATCGTCGATCGGTGCCTCCCGGTCCATGATCGCATAGGCGGCGGCCACGGCCAGTTCGTTGATGAGCGGTGAGTGGATGGCATCGCCGAAATCGATGACGCCGGCGATGCGCTCGCCAGTCGCCTCGTCGACGAGCACGTTGTAATCGTTGGCGTCGCCGTGGATGACCTGGGCGCGGCAACGTCGCAGGGCCGGTGCCACGATGCGGTCGAAACGGCCAAGAAAGTACTCCACGATCTCACGTTGCTGCGGATCATCTATGAAGGAGACGCGCAGTCGCGACCGGCCGGCCTGGGCCACGTCCCAGTCGAACACGCGCGCGGCGCCCGGATGGCCGAAGCCCTGGAGAGCCCGCGTCAGGCGGCCGAGAACGTCGCCGAAGCTTGCAAACAAGGGTGGCGATTTGTGCCCCTTGGCGAAGGGTTTGCCGGGCAGATAGTTGACGACGCGGACGAAATGCGACCGGCCGTCCGCACCCTGGCAGCGACCGAGAATCTCGCCACCCAGAGTCATCTTGAGATGCGGCAAGGGAAGAGTCGGATCGATCTCTGCGACATGGCGCAGCAGGCCCGCCTGGAAATCGAGGGCTTGCAGATCCTCGGCTTGGTTGGCAATCTTCACCACCCAGCTTTGCCCCGTCGCCTCCTTCAACCGAAAATTCTGATCGCGCTCACTGTCGAGCGGCGTGAAAGTGCCCCCGATCCCATAGAGGTCACGGACGATGGCTTCCACCTTCTCCATGGTGAAGGTCGGTGGCAGGGCGGTGAGGACGGACATGGCTTCTTTCAACTTCGGGTGAGGGTGGTTACCAGCCAGCGTAATCGGCAAGGGCAGCATCGGGTACGCGACCAGCTGCGACATCGTCAAGGGCCTGGTCGAGAATCGCCAGGCCGCCCGCAGCCTCGCCTTCGGTCAGGGTCAGAGGCGGTGTCAGTTCAAGGACGTTCGATTTCATGCCGACATAGAAGACCAAGAGACCGAGCTCGAAGCAGCGGAAGACAGTCTTCTGGCAGGCCTTGGCGGCGGGTTCCTTGGTCGTAAGGTCGCTCACCAGTTCGACGCCGATAGCGAGACCCCGCCCGCGCACATCGCCGATGAGCGTGTGCTTCTCGGCGAGTTTGCGGAGGCCGGCATCGAGCTGTCGACCGCGCGCGGCCGCATTGGCGACGAGGTTCTCATTGGCAATGGTATCGAGGACAGCGAGACCGGCAGCACAGCTGATCGGATTGCCGCACAACGTCTGCATGGCGAAGGCTGTTTGACGGTCGAGGATGCTGGCTGGCCCCACCACGGCGGAGAGCGGCAGGCCGCCGCCCAGGCCCTTGCCGAAGCTGATGAGGTCCGGCGTGATGCCGTCGGCCTCGAACGCATGCATCAGGCCGGTGCGGCCAAGGCCCACCTTCACCTCGTCGCAGACCAGCAGGATGCCATGTCGCCTGGCGCGTTCGGCGATGGCCGCGAGGAATCCGGGTGGTGGGACCAGCAGGCCGCCATCGGCCTGGATCGCCTCGATGATGATGGCCGCCGTGTCATGGGGCGGGCAGACGGTGGCCAGGAGATAGTCGAGCTGTGCCAGCGCCACCTCGCCTACGGCACCCGGGAAATGCGGACGGTAGATGTTCGGATAGGGCAGCAGGAAAAGGCCTGGGCGTGGTGCGGCATGGGCCTGTGCGGTGTGGCCGGAGACCGACATCGAGAGCGCCGTGCCGCCATGATAGGCGCCGATGAAGGCGATGACGCGCTTCCTGCCCGTAGCCGCCTCGACCGCACGGATGATGGTTTCGTTGGCATCAGATCCGGAATGGCCGAACCAGACGCGGCGATCATCCTTCCCGGGCGTCAGTGCCAGCAGCTTCTCGGCCAGCGCCACGGCGGGTTCATGCACGGTGGAGAGGATGCTCGCTCCCGGCATGTTCCTGACCGTTCGGGTGACAGCATCGACCAAGGCCGGATGGCCATGGCCAAGGCTCGCTGCCCCCCAGGAGGCAGAGAAGTCGATGAGCCTGCGACCATCTTCGGCGATGAGCTGGTTGCCCTCGCCGGATCTGAGCGCGAAGGGGCCGAAGCGCAGTTTCTCGATGCCGGCGATGGCGCCGGCATCGCGCGCGATCAGGCCCATGTTATCGAGAGGGGGCATTGCTAGTAATATCCGGCATAGAGGTCACATTGCTTATGCGCATCGAGGCCCGCGGTCTTCTCCATTTCGGCATGCTTCAGCGCACGGTAACCTTGCATGAGCGGCACCGGCAGCCAGGAGGAGACGACTGTGTCCTTGTCCAACTCCTGCAAGGCCATGGGGAGGGAGTCTGGCAAGCGGCGGATGTTCATGGCAGCCAATTGCGCGGCGGAGAGATCGGCAGGATCGCCCTCGGCCAGCGGCGGCGCCTTTGCCTTGCCGCGCAAGCCTTCGATACCGGCGCGAACCAGAGCACCCAGCACCATAAAGGGGCTGGCAGTGGCATCGCTGGCGCGGAATTCAAGATGCACCTGCTTGGCAATGTCATGGCCTGGCGTGTCGTCGACCGGGCAGATGCGGACACCCGCCTCGCGATTGCGGTAGCCGAAGCAGTTGTAGCCGGCACTCCAGCGATGCGGCGTCAGGCGCAGATAGGAAATGGTGCTGGGTGCCGTCAAAGCACAAAGGGCCGGCATGTGCTTCAGCACACCGGCCACAAAACTGCCTACCTGGGCACTGATGCCGCCGGGTTGCGTCGGATCATGGGTAATCGGCTTGCCGTCCAGGGTCTCCAGGCTGAAATGCACATGCACGCCGCTGCCGACCGAGAGCGGATCGATGATAGGGGAGAAGCAAGCTCGCTGCCGGAACTGGCGCGCAATATCACGCGTGATCTCGCGCAGGATCACGGCGCGGTCGGCAGCCAACAACCCGCGCGCTGGCTTCATGGTGACTTCGAACTGCTTGGGGCCATACTCGCGCAGGATCATCTCCGGATCGACGCCGGCCCTGGTCAGTGCCGCGATGACCGAACCCAGGAAGCCCTGCTGGCTGCGGAAGTCCTGGAGCGTGAAGGCGGCATCGCCGATCTCATTGTCGCCGAGCAGGAAGAATTCATGTTCAAAGGAAGCCTTCACCGTCAGGCCGAATTCAGCGGCGAGATCAGAGAGCGCCTTCTTGGCGAAGCCGCGTCCGCAGCCACCCCAGGGCGAGCCGTCGGTTTCGACGATGTCGCACAGGAAGGCGTGAAGATCCGGCTCACCGTTGATACCGGTCATCTGGAAACCAGCGCTGTCGGGGTCAGGCTGCAGGCGCAGATCACCCAACGGCCCGAAGGGGTTGGCGCCGATCACGCCGAAGGGTGTGAGGGCGAGGTTGGCCGGGACCCAGCCCACGCCAGCGCGCATGCGGTCCTTGAGATCGGCTGCCGGAAAGGCGCGGCCGCGGCTGATGCCGGTGAGGTCGTTGGTCAGGAAGATGGCTAGGTCAGAGGATTGGCTCACCGCGATTTTCTCCGCGCCTGGGTTTTCTTCTGCGCCGATTCCGGCGCTGTAGTCTCGGTCCCGCCGATTACCTTATCAACGCCGGCGACCTGTTCCAGCCGTTCCATCCGTTGGCGCGCGGCGATCCCGAGGCGCGCGAGGGTGCCGGCCAGCATCGCCTCGACCACCGCCATGGCCGCCAAGGAACTGTCGAAGGGCGACGGGACATCGACCTCGACCGGCAGCACCCAATGGGCGATTTCGGCCACCGGCGACAGCCAGGGATCGGTCACCAGGATGATCCTGGCCCCCTGTTTCGCTGCCTGCTGGCAGAATTCGATGGTCTGGCGCTCATAGCGGCGGAAATCGAACACGACGATCACGGCGGCGCGATTCATATCCGCTGATTGGTGATAAATCGGCACCGAACCCGCCGTGATTTCCTGTACGGCCGGGCGCAACTGATGGAGATGGAAGACAAGATGTTTCGAGAGCACATGGCTGGAGCGGCCACCCAGTGCATAGATCCGCTTGGTCGGGTCGGCGAGCGTCGCGATGGCGCTTTCCAGCACATCATTGTCGAGCAAGCGCTGCGTGCGCTGCAGTGCTGCAATGATGTCGTCGATAAAGGCGCCAAAGAAGCCGCGTTTGGCATTGGGCACGCGTGGCGCGCTGTCCATGAGTGTCAGCGGGGACTGCATCTTTTCCTGCACTTCTTCGCGCACCGCCCGCTGGAAATGCGAATAGCCGTCGAAGCCGAGCTTTGCCGTGAGGCGCAGGATGGTGGGTGCCGAGGCGTCGGCGCGGGTGGTCAGTTCGGCGATCGTGCCAAGGGCCGCGATGGGATAGGCCGCCAGCACAGCACGTGCCGCGCGCTTTTCGCCGGGCGTCAGTTGCGGCAGCAATGCGCGGACGCGTTGCTCGATGGTGACCGGATGTGATGCTGACTTGGCCGTTTTCGCCTCCCCGCCACGTGACGTAGTGAATACTACAGAAACGACGATTGACAGCAAGAACGAAATACCTACTATTATTGAACAGCGACCCGGAGAGGCCGCGCAGGGACGCCAAAGACGATCACCAAGTTAGAATCGGGAGACCGGCGATCAAACAGATCGTGGATTTCGCCTTGCCAAGTCGTGCGCGGCCGGCTGTCGCCGGATCGCTGCTGCTGATCCTGCCCGTGGCGCTGCTGACGCTGGCGTCGGGCCATCTGTTCGGCGCGTCCGAGCAGCGCATTGTCATCATATTCCTCATCAATCTCATCGCCGTTGTCGCGAACGGCCTCTATTCCGGCAATTCCGGGATCATGAGCTTCGGCCATGTCGGATTCATGGGGATCGGCGCTTATCTCACCTCGATCCTCACCATGGCGCCGGCCAAAAAGGCGATGACGTTGCCCAATTTGCCGGATTTCCTGATGCAGGCGCAGATGAGCCTCAACGAGGCCTGCCTGGTCAGCATCGTCGTGGTTGGCCTCTTTGCGCTGGTGGCCGGCGTGCCGATTTCACGCCTCACAGGTTCCGCGGCCTCGATCGCGACCTTGGCCTTTCTGGTGATCGTGCACAGCGTCCTCAACGGCGCCAAGGATTTCACCCGCGGCAGCCAGACTTTTTTTGGCGTCGACCGATTGGTGACCTTGCCGTCGCTGCTGTTCTGGGTGGCGGCAGCCATCCTGGTCGCCCGCGTGTTCCGCGACATGCCAGCCGGACTCGAAGTGCGGGCGGCGCGGGAGGATGAACTCGCCGCACAAGCAATGGGCGTCAACATCTCGCGTCGGCGACTGGTAGCCTGGGTTCTGTCCGCCATGATGATGGCGGTGGCCGGCGCCATGATTGCCCATTTTCTGGGCGCCTTCAGCCCCAAGAAGTTTTTCTTCGTCGACACTTTCAGCATCCTCGCCATGCTCATCATCGGCGGCATCGGCTCGGTGTCGGGTGCTGTCGCCGGCACGGCCCTAGTCACCATCGTCATGGAATTGGCGCGGCGGCTGGAAGAGGGGCCGATCCTGCCGGCGCTAGGCCTGCCGCAGATCTTCGGTCTCACGCAGCTGGCGCTTGGCCTTGGCATTCTTTTCGTCATGTACAGGCGGCCAGGCGGCATGTTGGGCTTGGCCGAAGTGGATCACTGGTTCAAGGACAGGCTGGTTGCGGCAGTGAAGCCGGCGGCGACATCCTTTGTCGCCAGTACCAAGGACGGGTTGCTTCAGGTCAGCGCCGTTTCCAAAAATTTTGCTGGGTTGAAAGCGCTCGACCAAGTCAGCCTTGACCTCCGTCCGGGCGAGATCGTCGGCCTGATCGGGCCAAACGGGTCCGGCAAGACCACGATGCTCAATGCGATCTCCGGCGCTGTGCCGCCCACCAGCGGCACGGTGACGCTGGACGGAATCGCTGTGCAGGGCCTACCGGCGCACCGCATCGCGCGCCTCGGCCTCGGTCGCTCGTTCCAGAACATCCGCCTCTTCAAGGAGATGACGGTCCTTGAGAATATCGAGGTCGCCGTTTCCGCGAGTGGGCGCGGCGATGACATTCGTGCTGAGGCGATGGCGGCCCTGACCGAGCTGGGTGTGGCGCATCTTGCCGACCGCCGGGCTGGGGCGCTGGCCTATGGCGAACAGCGCCGGGTCGAGATCGCGCGGGCACTCGCCACCAAGCCGCGCTATCTGATGCTGGATGAGCCCGCCGCCGGGATGAACTCCGCCGAGACCCAGGCTCTGATGGGCCTGCTGCGCCAGATCCGCGACAAATACGGGCTCGGCCTGCTGCTGGTCGAGCATCATCTCGACCTGGTCATGCGGCTGTGCGACCGCATTGTCGTGCTCAACAAAGGCCAGATGATTGCGACCGGCCTGCCGGCCGATGTCCAGAATGACCCGGTTGTGATCGAAGCCTATATCGGCCGCAACCACAAACCCGTTGTCGACCATTCCAACATCACCACCACAGAGAGGAGCGTGTCATGAAACTTGTTCCCATCTACGCCCTGGCCGGGGTCCTGAGCCTCGCCACACTTGCCCCGCAACAGGCAGCCGCCGAGGATCTGGTGGTGGGTGCCGCCATCAGCCTGACCGGCGGTCTCGCCTATGCCGATGTGCCCGCGCAAAAGGGCATGCAGCTCGCCATCGACGAAATCAATGCGGCCGGCGGCATTGGCGGCAAGTACAAGATCGATCTGCGTCTCAAGGATTCGCGCTCCGATCCGGCGCAGACCTCGATCGCGGCACAGGAACTGATTGACGACGGCGCAGCGGTCCTGGTCACACCCTGTGATGCCGATCCGTCGATTGGCGCCGGTCAGATGGCGCAAGCCGCCGGCGTCGCGGCGTTCTCGACTTGCGCGTCGTCGCCAAACCTGCCGCTGGCGGTGGGCGATCACATGTTCACCAACTTCCCCGGTGACAATGTCCAGGCCACGGTCTCGGCCAAATACGCGATCGATAGCGGCTACAAAAATGCCTACATCCTGATCTCACCGGACACCGCCTATACCCAGCTGCCGCTTTACTTCAAGACCGTGTTCGAGAAGCTCGGCGGCAAGGTGGTGGGCGAGGACAACTACAGCATGGGTCAGCAGGATTTCAGCGCCCAGGTGACCAAGGTGAAGTCCCTGTCGCCAGCCCCCGACGTCATCATGACAGCGGCCTATGAGCCGGATTTCCCGGCCTTCATCAAGCAGCTGCGCGCGGCCGGCATCACGGCGCCGGTGATCGGCTCCGACGGCATCGATTCGCCGACGACCTTTGCGCTGGGTGACGTGGCCGAGGGCGTCGTCTTCTCCACCGCGGGCTTCGCTGCCCCGGGCAGCCCGCTCGAGGCCTTCAACAACAAGTACAAGGCCGCGACCGGCGCCGATCCGGATACGATCTACATCGCCATTGGCTACGACCTTATCAAGGTGCTGGAGGCCGCCGTGCTGAAGGCGGATTCGGTTGACCGAGTTAAGGTCTGGGAGGCCGTGCGCGAGCTGGAGAATGTCCAGGGTGCCACCAGCACCATCACCTACAAGGGGACCGACGGCGTGCCGTTGCGCCAGGTCTCGCTCATCAAGGTGGTGAAGGGCGGCCGCGAGTTGGTGCTGCAGGAAGCGCCTGACGCAGCGCTCATCCCGGCGCCTAAGCTCTAAGGCCAAGAACTCTGAGGTCTACGCGCATGCCCCTGTTGGAAATCGAGGGTCTGGCAGTCAGTTACGGACCGATCAAAGCGGTCCGTGACGTCAGCCTGACTGTCGAAAGCGGCGAGATCGTCACGATGCTGGGTGCCAATGGTGCCGGCAAGTCGACGAGCCTGCAGGCCATGGTCGGCCTGCTGCCGATCCAGCAGGGGCGGGTGCGGTTCGATGGTGTCGCTGTGACCGGCGAAAACACCGAACGGATCGTTCGCCGGGGCCTCACCTTGACACCGGAGGGGCGGCGCATCTTCGCGCCCCTCACGGTCGAAGAGAATCTCCGCATCGGTGCAGCGACGCAGAAGAACAGCGGCGACACCTCGCAGCTGTGGGACCAGATGATGGAGCTGTTCCCCATCCTCGCCACAAGGCGCAAGCAATTGGCCGGCACATTATCGGGCGGCGAGCAACAGCAACTCGCCATCGCCCGCTCGTTGATGTCGAAGCCACGCTTATTGCTGCTCGATGAACCCTCACTGGGACTGGCGCCGATCGTGGTCGAGATGATCTTCGACCTCATCGGCCGGTTGCGGCAGATGGGGCTCACCATCCTGCTTGTGGAGCAGGATGTGCACCAGGCCCTCGACATCGCCGACCGCGGCTATGTAGTGAGCGGCGGCACGGTTGTCCTCGCGGGGAGTGCCGCCGAACTGAAGACCTCACCCGACGTCCAGAAAGCCTATTTGGGGCACGCCTGATATGGAAACGCTGATCCAGCAATGCGTCAATGCCCTGAGCCTCGGTGGCACCTATGCCCTGTTGGCGCTGGGCCTGGCCGTCGTGTTCAGCGTGCTCGGCATGATCAACTTCGCCCATGGCGAGATCCTCACCATCGCCGGCTACACCGTGTTTTTCAGTATCATCAGCGCGGTGCCGCCGATCCTGATCATCCCCCTCGCCCTTCTCGTCGCGATGGCGTCGGCGGCCCTGATGGAGCGCATCGCCTTTCGTCCCTTGCGAGGCGCCAGTCCGACTTCGCTCCTTATCACCAGCTTTGCGGTGAGTGGCATCCTGCAGATGCTGTTCCAGAATTTTATCTCGGCACGACCGCGGCCAGTGCCGATCCCGGCGGCTCTTACCGGTGCCTTCAATGTGGGCCCGTTCCATATCGGGGTCATTCAGAGCCTGTCGATTTTCGCGACCTTCGCCATGGTGGGATTGCTGACGCTGTTCCTGAAGCGCACCATGCTTGGCATCGCCATTCGAGCGGCGGCGGTCGATTTCCCGACCACGCGCCTCATGGGCTTGCGTGCCAATCGCGTGATCCTGGCGGCGTTTGCGATTTCGGGCCTGCTTGCCGGCGTATCCGGCTTGTTATGGATCGCCCAGCGCGGCTCGGTCGATCCGCTGATGGGCTTCCTGCCGGTGCTCAAAGCCTTCATCGCGGCGATCCTGGGCGGTATCGGCAACCTAACAGGTGCTGTCATCGGTGGCTTCTTCCTCGGCGCCATCGAAATCGGCCTCCAGGCCGTGTTGCCGGAATCGGTACAGCCGTTTCGCGACGCCATCGCCTTGAGCCTCGTCGTCTTGGTGCTGCTCTACCGTCCGCAGGGACTTTTCGGCACCGCCCACAGCGTGCGCCCGTAACCAGAACCGACATCATGCTGCATCATACGAACCTGCCGCCCCTGCTTAGAGCCGACGAACCGCCGGCCGTCGAAATCGTCAATCGCGACAGCGATGCGACGCTGTTGTTCGTCTGTGACCATGCCAGTCACCGCATTCCGCACGCGTTACATGACCTTGGGCTGTCGCGTGTGGAGATCGAGGCTCATATCGGCTGGGATATTGGTGCAGCACAACTCGCCCGCAGCCTCGCTTCGGCCTTTGCAGCACCTTTGGTGCTGACCGGCTATTCGCGCCTGGTGATCGATTGCAACAGGCCGCTGGTGAGCGACGGCTCAATTCCCCGCACCAGTGCCGGAATCGCGATCGCTGCAAATACCGAACTGTCTGCGGCCGCCCAGAAGCAACGGCAGGATGCTTTTTTTCACCCTTATCATGATGCGATCAGCGAACTGCTCGACAGCAGGGCGGCACGAGATGTGCCGACCGCGCTCTTTGCCATCCACAGCTTCACACCGGATTACCCCGGCGAAGAGCGGCCCTGGCATGTCGATTTCGCCTACCACCGTGACCGGCGTCTCGCTGGCCTGCTGCTGGACAATATCGACGTACCCGGCCTTGTCGTCGGCGACAATCTCCCTTATGCGGTCGAGGATGACAGTGACCAGACCATTCCACAGCATGGTGAGCGTCGTGGTCTGCCGCATGTACTGGTGGAGATTCGCCAGGACACGCTGGCGACCCCGACCGCCATTGGCACGTGGTCGGAACGTTTGATTGCCCTCATCGACCGGTTGAAGCCGGAGATCGACCGCCTTGCCAAAGAGTCGCTGCCTCGCAAAGGATCAAAGCCATGACCAAGACCACCTCCGCCGATCGCCCCGAGATCATGGGCCCCGCCTATCGGCAGCGGGCGATCGTGCCGGCGAAAACGGCACTCATCAGCGTCGACATGCAGAATGCCGATTGTGCCGCTGCGAAGCGCCAGGCGCGCTCGCCGGAGAGCGAGAAGTACCGCTATTTCTATGACCGGCTCGACAATCTCGCCATCCCCAATCAGCAGCGCCTGCATGCAGCGGCGCGCAAGCTTGGGCTAGAGAGTATCTATGTCATCATCGAAAGCCTGACGCTCGATGGTCGTGACCGCGGCGTCGATCACAAGGCCTCTTTCATCAATAATCCGCGCGGATCATGGGAAGCCAAGGTGATCGACGAGGTGGCGCCGGAAGATGATGATATCATCATCCGCAAGACCGCGTCGGGGCCTTGGGGTACCACCAATCTCGACTACATCCTGCGCAACATGGGCTTCGAGCAGATCATCGTGTTCGGTGTGCTGTCCGACCAATGTGTGGAGAATACGGTGCGGGGCGGCGGCGATCTCGGCTATCTCGTCACCCTGGTGCCGGACGCCTGCGCCACCTATACGCCGGAACGCCAGGCCTTTTCCGAACAGGCGATCAAAGGCTATTGCCGGCAGCGCTCGACCGACGAATTGCTGGCGGAAATGGCGAAACTTTAGGCGCACCTGAGATCGCGCAGATGCTGTTTCATCGCGGCGATACGCGCGCGTTGCGCAGGGTCGCGCCGCATGGCGACGGCGGTCGACAATACATCGATCACGGTGAGGGCCGCGATCCGCGAGATGGTCGGCGTATAGACGTCGGTATTGTCCAATGTCTCGATGAGGATCGTGACGTCACAATGCGCCATCAGCGGTGACGGCATGCCGATGAGGCCGATCACCCTGGCGCCGGTGCCGCGCGCGAGGTCGGCGATCTCGATGATGGATCTGGTGCTGCCGGTGTTGGAGATGACGACCGCGACCTGATCCGGCCCCATCAGGCTCGCCGTCATGATCTGCTGATGGGCGTCGGTCTGCGCGCCACAGGGTATGCCGAACAGGGGAAACTTCTGCTGCGCGTCCTGTGCTACGATACCTGAGGCGCCGAAGCCGAAGAATTCGATACCCTTTGCGGCGACCAGCAGGTCGACCGCATGGGAGAGGGCCACCGTGTCGATGCGATTCCGGGCCCAATCAAGGCTGGTGATGGTGTAGTCGAAGATCTTCTCAAAGATCGTCTCAGGCCCGTCGCTCTCCAGCAGCACGGAATGCGTGGCGGGTGTGCCCAGGGCCAGGGATTGCGCGAGGCGCAGCTTGAAATCCTGGAAGCCGGCACAGCCGATCGCCGCACAGAAGCGAATCACGGTGGGTTGGCTCACGGCGGCAATGCTGGCTGTCTCGGCGACCGTCGCGCTGAGGAAGCGATGCGGATCGGAAAGGATCGCCTCGGCCACCTTGCGGTCGGATTTGCGCAGGGCGTCCTGTGTGACACGCACGATTTCGAGAATGTTCTGGTTGGGCGCGTCGGCCATCATCTCATCCCCAATGATAGATCGTGTTGAGACTGGCACGGAACAGGCGCAGGCGGAGTCCCTCCGCCGCGCGGGCATCGATCACTGCTGGATCGGCGGTGTTGAAGTCGAACATGCCGAAATGATGGGCAATCAGGGCCTGTGCACCGACATCGCGGGCGAGGTCGATCGCCTCATCAAGCGCAAGATTGCCGGGGACACCGTTGGCAAGCAGCTCCGCGCTGCGGCCATTGACAGGCAGCAGCACGATGTCGGGCTTGAGTGCCGCCACTTCCGCCGAAATGCCATCGAACGGCACGGTATCGCCGGAATGCCAAATGCGCACACCACCCATATCGATGAGATAGCCGAGGAAGCGGTAGCGGCCGAGTTCGTCGCGCTCCAGCGTCTCGTGGGCGGCGCGGGTTGCCGTCACGAAGACGCCGGGAAGGACGGCGATGCGTTGTCCCGCATCGACGAGGATCAGGCGATCCGGGGAGACTTGCGCCCGTTTCAGGGCCTCAGCTTCAGCGGCTAGCGGCGCCACCAGCTTCGTCTTTGGCCGCGCTGCCAGCAGCGGCTGCAGGGTGGCCGGATCCATGTGATCGGTGTGCTGGTGAGTACTGAGGACGAGATCGACATGCCCCAGACCATCCGTGTCGATCGGAGCCGCCATCATGCGTTGATGGGGATAAAGCCTGCCGCGATATTTTTCGGCGAGCGAATCCGAGAGATAGGGATCGATCACCAGCCGGTAGCCGCCGGCATCGATCACGAATCCCGCCTGGCCCAACCAATAGAGTGTCGGGCGCTGGCCGGGCGGCTGCGCCAGCTGCGAGCGCAGATCGCCGGCGAAACCAGTTGCAATCAGCTCAGCCGACATGGGCGTGGGGGGCCGGCTGCAACTCGGCCAGCAGATTGTCGATGGCGATGGAGGTGGCGCGCTCGACGCTCTCATCGGTAAAGCCGCCGATATGGCTGGTGGCGATCACGCGCTCATGGCCGGTGAGGATGAGATCCTTCGGCGGTTCCTCTGCAAACACGTCGGTTGCGTAGCTTTCGAGCGCCCCGGACTGCAAAGCGGCGAGGATCGCGGAGTCGTCGACCAGGGCTGCGCGTGCGGTATTGACGATGATGGCGCCACGCCGCAGGTTGGCGATTGCAGTCTGGTCGAGGATCGGCTTGCCGTCTCGCTGCAGCGGGCAATGCAGGGTCAGCACATCCGCTTCGCGCAAGGCAGTCGGCAGATCAACCCAGCGGAACCTGTCGGCCGGCAGGTTCATATCCCGTTGCATTGGATCGTAGCCCAGTACCTTGGCACCGAGGGCTGACAGCAACCGCGCTACCTCGCCGCCAATGGCACCGCAGCCGATGACGGCGACATTTCGATCGCGCAATTCACGCCCGCGCCGGCGCGGCCACGCACCCTGCTTGATGCCGGCATCGGCCTGGGGAATGTTGCGAAGCGCGCTGAAGATGAGGGCCACCGCGAGCTCGGCGACGCCGGCTGCGTTTGCTCCGCCGGCGACGGCGATCTTGATATCACGAGCCTTGAGGGTTTCGATCGGCAGGTTATCGATACCGGTGCCGTTGCGGCTGATGATCTTGAGGTCGCGTGCCGCCGCGATGACCTTGGTCGAAACCGGCTCGATCCCTGCCAGCCAGCCGACGCAGCCCGGCAGCAATGTCATCAATTCGTCCTCGGTCGGCAGCGCATTGGGCTTGCAGGTGATGACCTCAAAGCCGGCTTGATGGAGGCGCTCCACTTGGGGATGTGGGCCGGAAGTGAGGGAGCGTGGCGTGATGAGGATGCGGTTCGACATGTGTCACTTAGCCGTTGGTAGCACGTTGCGCGATGCGGGAGATGGTGTCGAACCCGGCGCCGCTGGTGGGAATGTCGACATGGAAGACTTCGGCAATCACCTGGGTCCAGCCATGGATGAAGTAACTCCAGCCATTCTCGATCCGCAGGCCTCTTTCTGCCTGCTGGCGCCGGGCCTGCTCCAGGAAGATGAGGTCACCGCGGTAGTTGAGGTCCCAGACGATGCCTTGGTGCGGGAAGCGCGCGGCGTCGGTCATTGGCGAACCTGGGCGATCCTTGCCGAGACCCGTGGCGTTGATCACCAGTGAGTGCGGTTGCAATCCGCCGGAGATCGAATCATTGGCGCCGGCATTGTCGGCCTTCACATACTCGACCTTCACGACGCCCTTGAAGTCCCGGTGAATGCGGATGATCTCGTCCAGGCGATGCTGGTCGCGGTCGGAGACGATGATGCGGGAGGGCACATTGGCGCCGCGGCTGGCCTGCATCAGATGCCAGGTAATGGCGATGGTCGACCCGCCGGCGCCGATGCAGAACAGTTCCGCCCCGGTCTTCCGGAAATGGTCCGGCGGGAGGAAGCCGTCCAGCGTCAACCCGGAGGAGATCGGGTCCTTGGCATGACAGATGAGCTTGCCGCCTTGTTTGGAAATGCAAGAGGTCTCGCCCATCAAGGCGGCATACGGGTCGATCTCGTCGAAGAGATCGCGAGCGGCCGCGTAGAGGTCGATCTTGTGGGTCGTCACCAGCGCGCCCAGGGACAAAGGATCGCTCTTGATGAAAGCCACGGCCTCCCGGTAGGCGGTGGGGTCCGCATGGAGCGGAAAGTCGATACCGACAATAGCGGCATCCTTCAGCCCCAGATGATCTGCCCAGGCCGGAAAGACCTGCATGATTGAACTTTTGGTCGTGGTGACGCCGATGAAATAGAGCGTCGTTCGCGTGGCCGGCTGATAACTCATCGCGCCATCAACCCGGCAACGACATCCCGGCTGCGACCGCGATAGTCGGCATTTTCGACTAGGCGCCAGCCCTTGTCACCGCCGCGCATAACCCGGTGCCGCATGCCGTTCGATCGTTCGATGATGCCGTAATCCTGCCCGGCATCGGCCGGATAAGTGAACACCATGATGAAATCGGAATCACCGGTGTTGATCGAGCGGTGGATCCAATAGGGTGGCACATAGCAGATGGTTTGTGCCGCCATCTCCACGATGCGGGTTTCACCGTCCGGGGATTCCATCAGCATGAGGCCCTGGCCGGCCTGACCGTAATAGATCTCCGGGCGGTCGGCCTGGGCGTGGATATGGCCACGGGTCAGGTAGAACTCCGCTGCGATCGTGCCCGGCGACATGCGCGTGATCCCGAAGATGAGATCACCGGCAGCAGCCGAGGGACGGAAATCGGCGACGTCATAGACGACCGGATTGGCCTCGGTCGCGAGCTTCGCTGAAAATGCCGCCGCATCGGCGTAGAGTCCGGCAAGATCGCCCAGCCGTTTCTGGTAGTTTCCGGTAGCGCCGAACATGGTGCCGTGGGCGATATCGACGCGGCAGGCCGCCGGTTCCATCAAAGCCATCCATTCGCTCCCGATTTCCGTAGTAATACTACCAAATGACCGTATGGGAAGCAAGAACAGCGGCTGAAATATTTCTACATTGCACCGCAGAGCGCCAATAGACTGGATTGACGACGGAATTCCTGTAATTATGCTACTGAAAAGACTGCCAAGTCAGGGAAGTGCCTTTGCCACAGGATCTTTACCTCGCCATCGATATCGGCACCGGCAGCGCCCGCGCGGCCTTGGTCGATTTCAGCGGTCGCATTCGCGCGATCGCCGCCCAGGAGTACGACCAGATCGTGCCCCAATATGGCTGGTCGGAGCAGCGGCCGCTCGATTGGTGGTCCGGCGTCGTGCTGGCGATCCGTGCGCTCCTGAGCAAGGAATCCGATGCCGGCTCGCGCATCGCCGCCATCTGCGCCTGCGGGCAGATGCATGGCACGACCCTGCTCGACGGCAATGGCAATCTCACGCGCAGTACTGTGCCGCTGTGGAATGACAAGCGCACGGCGGCCTTGGTCCGCGCATTCGAGGCGGCGCACATGCCAGCCGATTATCTGGCTGAATCCGCCAACCCGCCGACGCCGGCCTGGCCGGGCTTCAAGCTGCAATGGCTGCGCGATCATGACCGCGCCGCTTATGAGGCCGCCACCGCCGTGGTGATGCCGAAGGATTATGTCAATTTTCGCCTGACCGGCGAGATCGCCATGGACCGAACCGAGGCCGCCTGCAGCTTTCTCATGAACCCGGCGGATGGGAATTGGTCGCCGCATATGTGCGATATGCTCGGTCTCGATATCCGGAAGCTGGTCACTATCCGTAAGCCGACCGACATATTGGGTGCCGTCAATAGACCGGCCGCAGGCGAAACGGGCTTGCCTGAAGGCATTCCCGTGCTGGTTGGCGGCGGCGACTTTCCCGTGGCCTTGCTGGGGTCAGGCGTCTCCCGCGCTGGACTCTGTTCTGATGTCACCGGCACCTCCTCCATTATTACCTTGGTGTCGGAGACACCGTTGCTGGATCCTGAGATCTCCAACATCGGTACGGTCGAGGGTGGCTGGGGCGGCTTTGTGCTGCTGGAATCAGGTGGTGATTCCATGCGCTGGGCGCGTCGCGCCTTCCATGAAAAGACACTGAGCTATGAAGAGATTGTATCGAAGGCAGCACTTGCGCCGGCCGGCGCCGATCGCCTGTTCTTTCTCCCCTATCTGACCGGTGAACGTTTTGGACGCCACCGCAATTCGCGCGCTCAGTTCTTCGGTATCAGTGCGGAACATGGACTGCCGCATCTTCACCGCGCCGTGATGGAAGGGGTCGCATTTGCCGTCACGCGCCAAATGCACATTATGGAACAGGCGGCAGGGCGGAAGATTGAGCGGGTGATTGCCTCGGGAGGGGGGGCGAAGACGCCGCTCTGGCTCAAGATCAAGGCCAGTGCCTATAACATCCCGATCCTGGTGCCCCAGGAAGCGGAATGCGGCGTGGTCGGATGTGCGGCGATCGCCGCCACAGCGACCGGCCGCTTCTCACGGACCGAAGACGCGGCAGCGGCCCTTGTTCACTATACCGGTGAAGTCTACCCAGACCCGATATGGGCCGAGACCTATGCCCGCATGCAGCTGGTCTTCAACAAGATCTACCAGCATTCCCAGTCGCTTTATGATGACCTCGACAGGCTCGATGTCGAACGACCTCGGTAGGGCCTAAACAAAGAGCTCGCTGTTCGACCCCATCAACCACCAACATGGCGGCTCTCAAATTGCGTCCGCAAGCTTCATCCGATAGCCTACGCCCGGCTCCGTCAGGATGAGGGCCGGCTGCTGCGGGTCGGCTTCGATCTTCTGCCGCAATTGGCGGATGTAGACACGTAGATACTCGACGTCTTCACCGTGCGCAGCCCCCCAAACGTGACTGAGTGCTTGACTGTGTGTCACAACCTTGCCGACATGTTCGGCAAGGTAGAGCAGCAGGTCAAACTCGCGACGTGACAGCTTCACGACTTCGCCGCGCATCATCACCTCGCGGGCGAGAATATCGATGGTGAGATCGCCATTGCGGAAAACTGCCGTGCGACCCTGCTCCTGCAGGCGATGGCGAAGGGCGGCGCGGATGCGCGCCATAAATTCCTCGATGCCGAAAGGCTTGGTCACGTAATCATCTGCGCCACCATCGAGCGCGGCGACCTTGCCGGCCTCGTCGTCGCGCACCGACAACACGATGATCGGCAGCGGTGATTGAGTGCGGATGGCGTGTACCAGCGCGTGGCCGTCTATATCCGGAAGGCCAAGATCGACCACGGCCAGCGCGAAGTTGCCGCGCGTCAAAGCAGCAAGGCCGGCCGCGCCGGTGTCGGCTTCGGTCACGGCAAAGCCATGGGCGAGGAGGCTGCTCTTGAGGAAGCGGCGGATGGCCGGTTCGTCATCGATGATGAGGATCTCCTGTGCAGCGGTCATGGTGCGGTTTTCAAACGTGCCGGAAAGCGCACGGTGAAGAGGGCGCCGCTATGGTCGGTACGGTTCGTGGCACTGATATCAGCGCTCATCGCCTCGGCGAAGCCGCGGCAGATGGCGAGGCCGAGACCAGTGCCGGCACGGCGGCGGTCGCCACCTTCGACCCGGAAGAAGCGATCGAAGATGCGTTCCAGGTCACCCGGCGGGATGCCCGGCCCCTCGTCACGTACGGTGAGCGAGATGGCTTCCCGATCCTCGGCTATGCTCACGCGGATTTCGCTTCCCGGCGGGGCGTATTTGGCCGCGTTGTCGAGCATGTTCATGAGAATTTGTCCGGTCAAGGTCGCATCGATCAACAGCATGGGCAGATTTTCAGGAATGTCGAGTTTGACAATATGCTGTGACAGAATCTGCTTTGCCTGGGAAATCGCGTTGGCGGCAATTTCGCCGAGATCGGCCGGCTGCAGGCGTGGAGCAAGGGCGCCGGCTTCCAGCCGAGTCATGTCGAGGATATTGCCGATAAACCGGTTTAGTCGCTCGGCCTCCTCCTGCGTCGTGCGCAGCAATTCCTCGCGCGTTTCCTCCGGAAAACGGTGCCAGAGCGAGCGCAGGCTGGAGACCGAGCCGATGATCGAGGCCAAAGGCGTGCGGAAGTCATGCGAAATCGAGTTGAGGAGGGCGGTGCGCAATTGTTCTGTCTCGCTCACCACCCGCGCTTTGTCGATATCCTGCATGAGACTGATGCGCTCGATGGCCACGGCCGCCTGATCGCAGAGCGCATCCAGAAGGCGCTTCTGATCTGGCGTGAACATCGGGCCGGCCTCCTCGCGGTCCAGCCCCATGACGCCGATCTTGCCGCGCTCAGTCGCCAAGGGGATGAACAGGCGTTTCGCCCCGGGCAGCGTACCCGCACCGCGGCCAGCCGGTTTGCCATGATCCCAAGCCCAGCGTGCCGCAGCGAGGTCCGCTTCATTGAGTTCGTCATCCGGCGGATAGCCGATGCGCACGGAGATGTCTTCCTTCCCCCCTCCCCGGTCATCAGGCAAGAGCAGGATAACGTGGACTCGCAGCATGAGGGCGATCTGGTGCGCCACCGCCCAGAGGAGATCGTCCATCTCACCGATCGCCGCGACCTTGCGACTGAAATTATAGAGCGCGGCGGTTGATGCAGCGCGCTGCCGCGAGGCTTGAGCCTCAGCCCTCACCCTGGCCGTAAGGTTACTGGTCAGGATCGCCACCATCAGGAAGAAGAAGAGGGCGATGACATTGGAGGGATCGGCGACCGTGAAGGTATGGATCGGCTCAAGGAAGAAATAGTTGTAGGCCAGCGTGCTGAGGATGGATGCGAAGAGCGAAGGGAACAGTCCATACTGAACGGCAGAGAACAGGACAGCCGCCAGAAACATCATCGAGATGTTGGGCAAATCGATAAATCGGTCGATAGTGAGGCTGGCGATCAGGGCAAATCCCACAGTGACCGCGCTGCCGACAAAGGGTGCGAGCGAAATCGTGGATGCCGCCTCTGCCACGTCGCGCGTTGGGCTGTCTTCCTTAGATGGTGTGCCGGGGACGACATGAATGCCGATGTCGCCCGACGCCCGGACCAGATCCCGCACCACGGACCCATGCATTAGCTCAAACAAGCGGGATCGCGTCGACTTGCCGATGATGATCTGGGTGATGTTGTTGGCGCGGGAAAAGTCGATAAGATCGCTGGCGATCTGGTTGCCCGGCAGCGTCACTGCGTCGCCGCCCAGACGTTCGGCAAGACGCAGGGCTTCGGCGACCCGGTCGCGCTCCTTCTCGGAAAGGTGATGATAGCGAACTGTCTCGACATAAATGGCCGTCCAGCGTGCCTGCATGCGGTCGGCAGCTCGTTTGGCATAGCGCACCAGGCCGAAGGAGGCCGGATGCTCGTCAATGCACACCAGCACCCGCTCACCCGCCGCCCAGGGTCCGGCGATGGCATGGGCCTGCATATAGTTGAGCATCTGGTCGTCGACCCGTTGCGCGGTGCGGCGCAGGGCCAGTTCGCGCAATGCGGTGAGATTTCCTTCGGAAAAATAATGCTGCAATGCGCGATCGGCAGCGTCGCGCATATAGACCTTGCCCTCCTTGAGGCGTTGGATCAGGTCTTTTGGCGTAAGATCGATAAGCTCGACCTCGTCAGCACGGTCGATGATGCGGTCGGGCAAGGTTTCGCGCACCCGCACATGAGTGATCTGCGCCACCACATCGTTGAGGCTTTCCAGATGCTGGATATTGAGCGTGGAAAAGACATCGATGCCATGTTCGAGCAGTTCCTCGACATCCTGATAGCGCTTGGTGTGGCGGCTGCCTTCCGCATTGGTGTGCGCCAGCTCGTCGACCAGCACCAATTGAGGCTTGCGTGCCAAGATGGCATCTATGTCCATCTCCGGCAGTTCGCGGCCCCGATAGCTCACCATCTTGCGCGGGACGATTTCAGCGCCCTCGATCAGCGCCTCGGTCTCGGCACGGCCATGCGTCTCGACAACTCCGATAACGACATCGATGCCCTCAGCCCGTCGCTTCCTGCCAGCGAGCAGCATCTCATAGGTCTTGCCAACACCTGGGGCAGCCCCCAGAAAGACCTTGAGGCGCCCCTGTTGTTCCCGCTGGGCCGTGTCGAGAAGGGCGTCGGCGGAAGGCCTGTTGCTTGGATCGGGTGTTGCAGCCATGTCACTCCCATACCCGGATCGAAGGCATGGTCATGGAAGAAACCGCGCCCAGTTACACGTCATTTGGCACTCAACCCATCCAGCGCCAGATTAATCGCTAACACATTGACGCGTGGCTCGCCAAGGATGCCGAAAGTGCGACCCTCGGTATGGGCGAGAACCAGTTCATTGAGTAGAGCCTCGGTGAGGCCACGCGCCTTGGCAATCCGCGGGACCTGGAAATAGGCAGCCGCCGGCGTGATGTCCGGATCGAGCCCGCTGCCCGAACCGGTGACCAGATCGATAGGCACCGGAGCCGGAGAATCGGCATGCGCGGCCGCGGCCGCGGCCGACACCCGGTCGACCAGCGCCTTCGAGGTCGGTCCCAGATTGGAGCCAGATGAAGCACCGGCATCATATCCATCGGCACCGGCGGCAGAGGGGCGACAGTTGAAGTAGTTTGCACCGGCGAATTTCTGACCGATAAGACTGGAACCGATCACCTGGCCATCGCGGATCATGAGGCTGCCATTAGACTTTTCCGGCAGGAGCAGGCCAGCCACCCCGGTGACTGCCAGCGGATACGCGATGCCGGTAATCACAGTCAGGAGAATGAGTAGCACAAGGGCGGGCCGAAATTGGGCTAACATGGAAGTCTCCATTACACGATATGAACGGCGTTGATCAGTACATCGATCAGCTTGATGCCGATGAAGGGCACGATCAGACCGCCAAGACCGTAGATCACCAGGTTGCGTGCAAGCAGGCTGGCGGCGCTCTTGGGTTGATAGTGGACCCCGCGCAAGGATAGCGGGATGAGGGCGATGATGATCAGCGCGTTGAAGATGATGGCCGACAGGATAGCGCTTTTCGGTGTTTCCAAGCCCATGATGTTCAGCAGTCTCAGCTGCGGATAGAAGGCCGCAAACATCGCCGGGATGATGGCGAAGTACTTTGCCACATCGTTGGCAATCGAGAAGGTGGTCAGGGCGCCGCGCGTCATCAACAGCTGCTTTCCGATCATGACGATCTCGATGAGCTTGGTCGGATTGCTGTCGAGGTCGACCATGTTGCCGGCTTCGCGGGCGGCCTGCGTTCCTGTCTGCATGGCGACACCGACGTCTGCCTGAGCCAGAGCCGGGGCATCATTGGTGCCGTCGCCGCACATGGCGACCAGTTTTCCCTTGGCCTGTTCTTCGCGGATCAGCTTGAGTTTTGCTTCCGGTGTCGCCTGGGCGAGGAAGTCGTCGACCCCCGCTTCTGCGGCAATAGCGGCGGCCGTGAGAGCATTGTCGCCGGTGATCATCACCGTGCGGATGCCCATGCGGCGGAGTTCCTGGAATCGCTCGCGGATGCCGCCTTTGACCACGTCCTTCAAGTGAATGACGCCGAGGATTCGGTCATCTTCGACCACGGCCAGCGGCGTGCCGCCACTCTTGGCAATCCGCTCGGTGATCTCGGTCAGTTCCTGCGAGACGATGCTGACGCCGCCCTTGCGTGCCCGCACATAGTCCATGACCGCGTCGACGGCGCCCTTGCGGATGCTCTTGCCGTCAAGATCGACACCGCTCATGCGGGTCTGTGCGGTGAAGGCTACGAAGACAGCATGCATCGGTGCCATGTCGCGCCCCCGCAAGCCATATTTTTCCTTGGCCAGGACGACGATCGAGCGACCTTCAGGTGTCTCGTCGCTGAAAGAGGAGAGCTGCGCCGCCTTTGCCAATTCCTCGGCGTTGACGCCGCTCACGGGCACGAACTCCGCCGCCAACCTATTGCCCAGCGTGATGGTGCCGGTCTTGTCGAGAAGCAAGGTGTCGACATCGCCCGCCGCCTCGACGGCGCGGCCGGACATGGAAAGAACGTTGAACTTCACCAGCCGATCCATGCCGGCGATGCCGATGGCCGACAGCAGCGCACCAATCGTGGTTGGAATCAGTGTCACGAACAGGGCGATCAGCATGATGATCGAGACATTGCCGCCCGCGTAGTGAGCAAAGCTAGGAATACTGGCCACCGCGAACAGGAAGATAATGGTCATGCCGGCGAGGAGAATGCCGAGGGCTATCTCGTTTGGCGTCTTCTGGCGCCTGGCGCCTTCTACCAGTCCGATCATCCGGTCAAGGAAAGTCGACCCCTGGGCCGCGGTGATCTTGACCTTGATCTGATCGGAGAGCACACGCGTGCCGCCGGTGACGGCCGAACGGTCTCCGCCGCTTTCACGGATGACCGGCGCCGATTCACCCGTGATCGCCGATTCATCGACCGATGCAATGCCCTCGATCACTTCACCGTCGCTGGGAATGAGATCGCCGGTTTCGACCAGGACGATATCACCCGGCTCCAGGGTCAGCGCCGACACGATCTCATGCTGGTGTGACGATACCGTAAGCTTCTTCGCCGTTGCCTTGGTCCGCGTCTTCCGGAGCGCGTCGGCCTGCGCCTTGCCACGACCTTCAGCGACCGCTTCGGCAAAATTAGCGAACAGCACAGTAAACCACAGCCAGACCACGATCTGACTGCCAAACAGCACGCTGGCGCCCTGCAGGATGTCGCGCACGACCAGGATCGTGGCGACGGCCGCCACCAACTCCACCGCCAGCATCACCGGATTCGAGAAGAGCTGGCGTGGGTCCAGCTTGCGGAATGATGCCGCGGCCGCTTCGATCAGGATCTGACGATCGAACAGAGAGATATTACGTGATTGCGTTGACATGATTTTGTCCTGTTAGAACACTTGGCCGGTCTGCATCATCAGATGCTCGACCACCGGACCCAAGGCGAGGGCCGGGAAATAGGTGAGGCCGCCGACGATCAGCACAACGCCGACCAGCAGCACGATGAACATCGGCCCATGTGTCGGGAAGGTGCCGATACTGGCTGGTGTCACCTTCTTCGCGGCCAATGAGCCGGCGATAGCCAGCATCGGCAGAATGACGAAGAAGCGGCCAACGAACATGGTGATGCCACCAGTGATATTGTAGAATGGCGTGTTGCCGGTGAAGCCGCCAAAGGCGCTGCCGTTATTGGCTGCGCTCGATGTGAAGAGATAGAAGATCTCCGAGAACCCATGCGGGCCGGCGTCCTGAACGCTCTTGAGAGCTTCGGGGAGCACTGTGGCGATGGCGGTGAAACCAAGCACCACGAGCGGCAGACAGAGCAGGGCGAGGATAGTCATCTTCACCTCGCGTGCCTCGATCTTCTTGCCGACATATTCCGGGGTGCGACCTACCATCAGGCCGGCGATGAATACCGTCATGATGCAGAACAGCAGCATGCCATAGAGGCCGGCACCCACACCACCGATGATGACTTCACCAAGCAACATGTTGACCATCGGCACCATGCCGCCCAGGGCGGTGAAACTGTCATGCATGGCATTGACCGCGCCGCAGGATGCTGCCGTGGTGATGACGGCAAAGAGCGAAGAGTTTGCAATGCCGAAGCGCACCTCCTTTCCTTCCATGTTGCCGCCGTTCTGCAACAGGCCAGGCGCCTGGTCGATGCCGAAGGCGGCGAAGGCCGGATTCCCTTGGCTTTCAGCCCAGTAGCAGATGCCGACGCCGAGGAGAAACAGCACACCCATGGCGGTGAACACGGCCCAACCTTGACGCTGATTGCCGACCATGCGGCCGAACACATTGGTGAGGCCCGCTCCCAAGGCGAAGATCGCCAGCATCTGCACCAGATTGGACAGCGCGGTCGGGTTTTCATATGGGTGCGCGGCGTTGGCATTGAAGAAGCCACCGCCATTGGTGCCCAGCATCTTGATAGCGACTTGAGACGCGACCGGTCCTTGGGCGATGACCTGTTTGGCGCCTTCAACCGTCGTTGCCTCGACATAGGCATTCAGATTCTGCGGCATGCCCTGGGTCACCAGGAAGATGGCGATGACAAAGGAAAGCGGCAGCAGAATGTAAAGGGTGCAGCGGGTGAGATCGACCCAGAAGTTGCCGATTCCGCTCGCCGATTTGCGGGCAAATCCGCGGATCAAGGCGATGGCGAGTGCAATGCCGGTTGCTGCCGAGACGAAGTTCTGGACGGTAAGGCCTATCATCTGTGTCAGATAGCTCAGGGTCGACTCGCCAGCATAATTCTGCCAGTTGGTGTTGGTGACGAAACTGATGGCGGTGTTGAAACTGAGGTCGGCTGGTACCGCGCCAAAGTCCTGCGGATTGAGCGGCAGCAGATTCTGCAGCCGCAAGAGGGCAAAGAGCAGCGCAAAGCCGGCGCCGTTGAACAGCAGCATCGAGATCGCATAGATCGTCCAATGCTGATCGTCCCGGTGATTGACACCGCTGATGGCGTAGATCAGGCGCTCGACCGGCCGCAAGACGGGGGAAAGAAAATTGGACTCGCCCGAGAAGACGCGGGTCATGTAGGCGCCCAGCGGCTTAGTCAGTAAAATGACCAGCACACAGAACAGGGCGATCTGGAGAATACCGTTGGCCGTCATCTTACATCACCGGATTAGAGTTTTTCAGGCCACACGACCGCAAAGGTCATGTAGGCGAGCAGCAGAGCCGCTGCGGCGCCACCGAGGAAGAAATCAAGCGTCATCGCTCACCTCTCTAGATATGCGGGCAGGCGCAGGCGTAGAAGCAGGCGGCTATGAACAGTGCCGCTGCTATTGCTGTGTAGAAAACATCAACCATGACGCATTCCGTGAACTGACTGTCATCCACGGTAATTTCGGCATTTCGACATAAGGAATCGAGATGAGTTGCGCCGGCAGGGCATAAAGCCCGCATAAAGAAAAAGGCGGCCCCCGGGGTCGCCTTCCTGCTCCAAGCCTTTGTTCGTTCGATTAATTGATGGTTTTCCGGTAGCGCGCCAGCAAGTCCGGCAGGCTTGTCTTGTGTTGCCGGGCGATGGATTGCCACATGCAATCGGCAATCGCAGGGTGGGCGGCATGCCAAGCGCGGCTGAAAACCAGGTAATAGGGCTTGCTGGTGATCGGCGGCTGCAGCAACTTTACCTTCCCAGCGAGGGCATGATCCTCGAGATAGGCATTGCCGATTGTCGTGTGCATGGCGACGGCATCGATGCGACCCAGCAGCAGCTTGTTGAAGTTGTTCTGGGTGTCCTTGGCGGGCTCCACCGGCAGGTCCATCTTCATGAGATCCTGCACGATCGACCAGCCAAGATTGGCGCCGATCGGCCGGGCAAGGCCGGTCATTGTCTTGCCATCCCAGGCGATGTCGCTGTCGCTGCGCACATAGAAGGCATAGCTCAGCGTTGCGATCTGGAAATCCGGATCGGCGCTGTCGCCCTTCATCGGATAGGCGCCCATCGCAAGACGCTCCGGGCTGAAGGACAGCATCACAACCGCATCGATGACATTATCGGTCACCAGGGCCACCAGCCGCCCGCCGGGATAGCGGGTGAATTCCGGCGTGACATCGCAGCTCGCCGCCGCCGCCTGAACCATCTCGATGGCAACGCCCGGCCTTTCCGGGATAGCTGCACCGTTGCCAACCAGGAAATAGGCGGATTCCTTATCGGAATAGCCAAGCCGCAAGGTCACAGGATCGGCCTGCGCCGACGCCGTGCAGAAGCCGGCGAGGAGGCCGGCCAAGATCAGCGATCGAAATGGCATTCCAGCACCTGCAACGCTGCGTCAATCGTCGGCACGGAGATGCGGGTGAGCTTGCCTCAGTCTGAACGGTCGGGCAAGTTAACGTCTCTGGTCAGGCTGTGGCGTCCTGTCGCCAAATGATGGGAAACCAGTCTTCGCGCAGCCGCTCGCCGCTTTGCTGGTTGATGCCGGGATAAGGCGGCGACGTGCGGCCGGGGCGCTCTATGAACACCGCATCATCGCCGAGGAATCGGCAGGAGAAGGCACGGCGGCGGTTTGTGCCAGTATTGCCGTTGGCGCCATGCACGGTGCGATAGTTGAAGAGGATCGCGTCGCCCGGTTCAAGCGCCGGCGCGAGAATGCCGAAAGTTGCGCTCTCCACATCCGGCATATCCATGAACTGATCCTGGTCGGCGTAGAAATCCTCGCCGCCCGCCCAGCGCTTCGGGCGCACCAGTTTCGGCCACAGATGCGAGCCCAGCACGAGCCGCAGGGTATTGTCGCTGGTGACAGGATCGAGCGGAATCCAATAGCTGCCGGTCTGCATGCCGTCGACGCAGTAATAAGGCATGTCCTGGTGCCAGGGTGTCTTCTTCGCCGTGCCCGGCTCCTTCACCAGCACATGGTCATGGAAGATCTGCGACGTGCGGCTGGCCATCAGTTGCCCGGCCAGTTTCGCCGCCGGCGAGTTGGTGACGAAGTCGCTGAATTCCGGGATGCGCTGCCAGTTGCAGTAATCGTCGAAGAAGCTGCCGCCGCCATCGCCGGGGCGGACATTCTCGGTGCCGAACGGGCCGGGCTCGGCCATGTTGCGGGCGACACCGGCGCGCAAGGGTTCGACCCAATCCTTGAAGGCGCCCTTCAGCACAATGGCGCCGTCCCGGGCGTAGGCTGCGATCTCGTCCGCACCGATCTTCATTACGACCTCATTTAATTCATCTCGCCCCAGACTTGCCAGATGCCGGGCATCATGAGAAATAGATGATCTTGATAGAGAGATATAAGGTATTAATGATACAATTCACCTTCCGCCAGATCGATTACTTCGTTGCCACCGCCGAGCACGGCAATGTGAGCGCTGCGGCGCGGGCGCGGCACGTGGCGCAGCCGGCCATGTCGATGGCAATCGGCCAGCTGGAAACTTTGCTGGGCGAGAAACTGTTCCATCGCCGCGCCGGCCATGGCCTGACGCTGACCCCGGCCGGCCGCATCCTGCTCGACCAGGCGCGCGCCCTCCTGTCGCTTGCGACGCAGATGTCGAGCGCCGCCATTCCGCCGGCTGGTCCCTTGAAGGGGCGCCTGACGCTGGGCTGCTTCAAGGATCTCGCGCCCTATATCCTGCCGCGCCTGCTCGCCGGTTTCCGCAAGCTGCATCCGGATGCCATCGTCGATCTGTTCGAAGGCGATTTCACCGCCGTGCGCGAAAGCCTGGTCGGCGGCCGCAGCGAGCTGGCCGTCACCTATGAACTGGGCATCGAAGCCGATATCAAGCGCTGGGTACTGGCCGAACTGCCGCCTTATGCGCTGCTGCCGGCGACGCATCCCTTGGCCAGGCGCCGCAGTGTCTCGCTGGCGGCGCTGGCGAAGGAGAAGCTGATCCTTGAGGACATGGCCCAGTCGCGCGAGTATTTCATGTCGTTGTTCTGGGCCCATGGGCATCAGCCGCGGGTCAGCCAATACACCCAGACATTCGAGATGCAGCGCGGCCTGGTGGCCCATGGTGCAGGTGTGGCCCTGTCCTGCACACGCCCCGCTGGCGACCGCAGCTATGACGGTGTTGCCATCGCCTGCCGTCCGATCACGGAAAAGCTGGCGCCGCAGCGGGTCGTGCTGGCCCAATTGGACGCGGCCCGCCAATCGCCCTTGGCCGCCGCCTTCGTGGCCTTCGCACGCGAGAAGTAACGGATCGCATTGCCCTGTTCGGAAAGCTCATCCGGCGATGCTTGCCGCGATTTCGCCACCTGTATATACAGGTACAGTCAAGACAAGCGGAGCGGGATCATGGCGGCAGTGACGTTGGAACGGCGCGACAGTGCGCTCACCTACAAGCAGTTGGTTGCCGTTGCCCAGGGTGCGGCGCAGATCAGCATTGGCAGTGCGGCGATCGCCCAGCTCAAGAACGGCCGCGCGATTGTCGAGCGCATCATTGCCAGCGGCGAACGCGCCTATGGCATCAGCACCGGGCTTGGCGCGCTGTCCGAGATCATGCTGACCGGCGCACAGCAGGCGCAGCTGTCGCGCAACACACTGATGAGCCATGCCTGCGGCGTGGGCGTGCCGCTCTCCATCACGGCCACCCGGGCCATCATGGCATCGCTGATCAACGATCTGTGCCACGGCAAATCCGGCGTCAATGTCGCGGTGGTCAGTCAACTGGCGGCGCTGCTCAATCACAACATCACGCCGGTTGTGCCGTCCCAGGGGTCGGTCGGCTACATCGTTCATGGTGCCCATATCGGCCTCGCCCTGATCGGCATCGGCGATGTTGTCGTCGATGGCAAGCAGATGCCGGCCAATGAAGCGCTGAAGATGGCGGGCCTGCCACCCATCGAGCTTGGCGCGAAGGATGGCTTGTGCCTGGTCAACGGCACGCGCTGTCTGACAGGGCTCGCCTGCCTTGCCTTGGCCGAGGCCGAGCAGCTCGCCGATTGGGCCGATATCATAGGCGCCATGAGCTTCGAGGCCTTGAAGGGCCAGCTTGCCGCCTATGACGCAGCGGTGCTGGCGCTGAAGCCGCATCCGGGCCTCCTCCATGTCGGCAAGCGCTTGCGGGCGCTGCTGGCAGAGAGTGAGATCGTTGCCAAGTATCAGGGTTTCCGCACCCAGGATGCGCTCTCCATCCGCTCCATTCCGCAGATCCATGGCGCCACGCGCGACCAGATCGACCATGTCCGCCGCCAGATCGAGGTGGAACTGGGTTCGGCCACCGACAACCCGCTGGTGATCGGCACGCCTGACGATTACCGCGTCATCTCCAATGCGCATCCGCATGGGCAGAGCCTGGGCATGGCGATGGATCTCCTCACCATGGCGAGTGCGGAACTGGGTTCCGTCGCGGAACGTCGCCTGGACCGGTTGATCAACCCGGCGGTCAGCACCTTGCCGGCCTTCCTGGTGGCGGAAGGCGGCGTCAATTCCGGCATGATGATCGCGCAATATGCGGCAGCCTCATTGGCGGCCGAGAACAAGCTGCTCTCGCATCCTTATGTCACCGACAATTACATCACCTCGGCGCAGCAGGAGGACCACTTGAGCCTCGGCACGCCGTCGGCGCTGAAATGCCTGCAGGTCATCGCCAATACGCGGCACATCCTCGCCATCGAATATCTGCTGGCGGCCCAGGCGATGGAATTCTATCCGGGCTTGAAGCGCGGCCGCGGCACCGAGGCCGCCTATGCAATCTTGCGCCAGGAGATTGCGCCCTATAACGAGGACCGCTTCCTCTCGCCGGATATTGCATTGGTGGCAAAGCGCATGGGTGAGAGCGCCTGGGGCGAGACAGTGGCGGCGACTCTGCCGAAAGACCTCTTAGCGCGCCAGCGCCAGATCGGCGTTGGATACCCCTGTCGGCTGACCTTCGTCGCTGTCCGATTTCATCAGCTTGCGTTCGACGCTTTGCAAGTGGCGGCGCATCGCGCCGGCGGCGCGGTCCATGTCGCGATCCTCGATCGCCGCCACGATCGCCTCATGTTCGGCAAAACTGTGATGGTCGGGATCGGGCTTCACCTTGTTGGCACGTAAGCGCCCCCACACCACCGCGCGGCGCACGGCGTTCAAGGTGTCGAGCAAGGCCAGCAACAGCGAGTTCTGGCTGGACTCTGCCACCACGCGGTGGAGGCGGTTGTCCCACGCCTCATATTGCCGCCAGGTCTGCGCGTTCTTCATCTTGGCAAGGCAGGTGCGCATCTCGGCGATCTGGCCGGACGTCGCCATGAGAGCCGCGGCGCGCGTCACCTCCGGTTCCAGCAACAGGCGCGTGCGCATCACCTCGGTCGGATTGGTACGACGGGTGATGGCGGCGATGTCGGCCAGCGTGTCGATGGGGCGGCTGCCGACGAAGGTGCCCTTGCCGACATGGCGCCACAGCTGCCCCTCGCTTTCCAGCGTGGCGAGCGCTTTGCGCAGCTCAGCGCGGCTCACACCCAGCGTCAAAGCGAGGTCGCGTTCGGGCGGCAGGCGGCTGTCCGGCGGCAATTCCATCTGGGCGAGATAGGCCCGGAGCTGCGTGAGGGCGCCACCGTCTTCGGCAAGTCCTGAAGTCATCGGTCAAAACCAATTTGATGATTGGTTTGGCGAATATCCCCGAAACACGGCGGGCTTTCAAGCGATTTATCCGTGCCCAGTTGACTCTAAGTCAAAACCAAATATAACCAATCTGCAATTGGTTCAGAAAGAACCACCGCCAGCAAGGCGCCAAACCGTCCGTGGGAGGATGAAATGAAGACTCTATCGAAGAGATTCGCGGGTTTCGTCAGCGCAACAGCATTAGCGGTCGGGCTGATGATGTCGTCGGCTCAGGCCGAAACGCTCAAGATCGCCCTCGCCGAAACGCCATCTGACGAGATGGCCGCCTTCTTTGTGGCCCTGGACCGGGCCAAGGCCGCCGGCCTCGACTATGAATGGACGGCCTTTGCCGACGAAGAGCTGGCTATTCAGGCCGTGCTCAGCGGGCAGATGAATATCGGCTTCGGCACGCCCTATGCCATCATGCAGCGGTCGAAGGCGCCGGTCAGGATCGTGTTCCAGCTCTCGAAGCTGAAGTTCTTCCCGGTCACGACCATGAAATACAAGACGCTGAAGGATCTGAACGGCGAGCCCATCATGCTGCATTCGCGCGGCGGCGGCACCGATTCCATTGCCAACGTCATTGAAGAACGCGAAGGCATCAAGTTCGGCGAACGCTCCTATGTGCCGGGTTCCGGCAATCGCGTCGCAGCACTGCTGGCCGGCCAGGGCGAAGCGACCATTCTCGACATCTCCAACAAGAACAAGATCGTCAAGGAAGCTCCGGACAAGTTCCACTCCCTGCCAATGTTCGATGTCGATGCCAGCGACGAGGCCCTGTTCGCCAATCTCGATTGGATCAAGTCGAACGAAGAACAGGTGAACATCTTCGTAAAGGCCCTGGTCAGCGTCTGGCAGGACATGGCGAAGGATCCGACCATCATTCGCCGCGAAACCAACCCGGAAGGTCCCATCGGCCAGCTGCCCAAGGAAGTCCTCGATGAACTGGATGGCTTCTACGCGGAAGCCGTCGAAGGCGGTCTCTATGACCCCAATGGCGGCGGCCGGAAGGCGGCGACGGCGGATCTGGAGTGGTATACCCGCGCCGGCCAGCTTGAGGGCGATCCGAAGACGCTCAACATCGATGACTTCTGGTACTTCGCGCCGCTCGACGCGGCATTGAAGTAGGCAACGGACGGCGGCCATGCCGGCAGTCCGCCGGATGGCCGCCGTTATTTCCAGACGGCAAAGTTGGCTCGCGCATGAAACACAGACCACTGCTCCTCAAGCTCCTCTCTGCGCTCATCGTGTTCGGGGCGTGGGAGATTGCGGGCAGAATTCCGGTAAGCTTCGCCTTCCCGACATTTCTCGAAGCGATGCAGGCCCTCCTCGCGATGACGCTGGACGGCAGGATCTTCGTCGCATATGGCGAGACCCTGAAGCCCCTGGTCGTCGGCATAGCTATCTCGGCCGTCTTCGGCATCGGCCTTGGACTCTGGATTGGCCTCAGCCAGCGCTTCGACTGGCTATTCTCGCCGGTTTTCATCGTCATGCAGGCAGCACCCTTGGCCGCCCTCATTCCGCTGCTGGTGATGGCTTACGGCATCGGCCTCACGTCAAAGGTCTTCGTCGTCTGCATCATGGCGATGCCGGTGATCGTATTGAACACCAGCGGCGCGGTCCGCAACACCCCGGCCTCGATCAAGGAGATGGCGACCTCATTTCTGGCAAGCGATCGGGACGTCATTCTCAAGATCATCATTCCCGCCGCGTCGCCGGTCATTTTCTCAGGCTTGCGGTTGGGCATTTCGGCGGGGTTCATCGGGGCCATTCTGGCCGAATTGAAGATCACCCCGACAGGTGTCGGCGACATCATCACCTATAGCCGCTCGATCGCTGACTACCCCAGCATGTATGCGGCGATTTTCTCGATCATCGCGCTGGCGGTCGTGTTTCTGAACGTGCTTGAGCGATTTGAAAACTTCTTGTTTGCAGGAAACAACCGTGGCTATGCATCAGATTGAAAAGTCCTACGACAACCTGCAGGTCGTCGCTCCCGAGAGTGCCGTGTCCGTGCGCAATGTGTCCAAGGGATACGGCAAGGTCGAAGCCTTGCGCGATTTGTCGCTGGAGTTTCCGCGCGGCCAGTTGACATCGCTGCTCGGGCCATCCGGTTGCGGCAAGACGACGCTTCTCAAAATCATCGCCGGCCTGCTCAAGGCGGATTCGGGCGATGTCGAGGTCAATGGCGTCAAGGTCGCAGGACCTGGCCCGGACCGGGCCTTCGTCTTCCAGGATTTCGCCCTGCTGCCCTGGGCCAATGTCATGCGCAATGTCGCCTTTGGCCTGGAGCTGCGCGGGACCGCGAAATCGGAACGTGAGGCGATTGCCGAAAAATACATCAAGAATGTGGGCCTCGCCGGATTTGAGAAGAGCTATCCCCATGAACTCTCGGGCGGCATGCGTCAGCGGGTCGGTCTGGCACGCGCGTTGTCCGTGGATGCACAGGTCCTGTTGCTGGATGAACCCTTCTCGGCGGTCGACGAGCAGAACCGCCGTAAGTTCCAGGAAGACATGCTGGAACTGGTCCAAAAGGAGAAGAAGACCTTCATATTCGTGACCCATTCCATTGAGGAAGCGGTCTATGTGTCCGATCAGATCGCGGTCCTGCTGCCGCGCCCGAGTCGCGTCTCGGAAGTGATCCGACCCTCGAGCTTTCGCCACAAGGACGCTGCCAACATCCGCCGGGACCCGGAATATCTGGACATCATTGACCGGATCTGGGCGTCGCTGCGCAATTACGTCGAGTAGAGGACGAGATGACAGCATTCGGACTAAGGCTGCCAGCGATGTCGTCGCTCGTCATCTGGGCGCTGCTGTGGGAAATCATCGGCCGTGTCGATTTGACCTTCTTCATCCCACCACTTTCCCACGTCATCGTCACGCTGTTTGACATCATCGGTACCCCGGCCTTTCTGAAGGCATTGTCAGAAACCGCCTATGCCTTCTTCGGCGGTGTGGTCGCATCGATCGTGATCGGCATTCCGGTCGGCATCCTGATCGGCAAGAGCCGGCTGCTCGATGAAATGATCCTGCCCTGGGTCAACATCTTCCTCAGCGCACCGCTGACGGCGCTGGTGCCCGTGCTCATGGTCCTCTTCGGCTTTGGCATGACGTCGATCATCATTACGACGACGCTGTTTGCGATCTGGATCATCATCCTGAACACGCGGGCGGGCGTCATGCAGATCAACCGCTCGATGGTCGAGATGGCCCGCAGCTTCGGTGCCAAGCCGCTGGAAGCCTTCTTCAAGATCTATTTCTGGGCGGCCTTGCCGGAAATTCTGGGCGGCGTGCGCATCGGTGTTATCCGTGCGGTGAAGGGCGTCATCATCGGGCAGTTGCTGATCTCGATCGTCGGCTTCGGAGCCCTGTTCGAGCTCTATTCCTCGAACTTCCTGATGACACATTTCTGGGCCGTGCTGGTGGTCCTGTTCGCCATGGCGTTCTCCATCTCGGAAGTTCTCGCCTATCTCGAGCGCCGCGTCGCCTATTACGCGGCGAAGCGATAGCAGGCGCCGCCCGATGATTATGTCGAAATCCACGTTCAATAGCATGCAGGAGTAAGAAGATGACCGCGATGAACCCCAATGTGAGCTATGCCTTTCCGCCCCACGCGGTCCCGCATCTCCCGATCCGCAACTCAACCAAGGTGTTCCCGGTGCACCGGATATATTGCGTGGGGCGCAACTATGCCGACCACGCCATCGAGATGGGCCATGATCCCAACCGCGAAGCGCCGTTCTTTTTCCAGAAGAACCCCGACACGCTGGTGCTCTCGGGCGGTGTGTTCCCCTATCCGGACAAATCCAACGACGTGCATCACGAGTTGGAAATGGTCATCGCGCTGAAATCCGGCGGCAAGGACATTCCGATCGAGAAGGCGCTGGATCATATTTTGGGCTACGGCGTCGGTCTCGACATGGCGCGGGGCGAGCTGCAGGGTGAGGCCAAGAAGGCCGGCCGTCCCTGGGGAGTTGGCAGGGCGGTTGAATATTCGGCGCCGTGCTCGGAACTGGTGCTGGCGAGCGAAATCGGCCACCCGGCCAAGGGTGCTGTGACGCTCAAGGTCAACGGGGCGGTGAAGCAGAAGGGCGATCTCGACCAGCTGATCTGGAAAGTGCCGGAGATGATCTCCTACCTCTCGGGCCTGTTCGACCTGAAAGCCGGCGACCTCATCTATACCGGCACCCCGGCCGGTGTCGGCCCCGTCGTGCGCGGCGACGAGATGCTCGGCACGGTCGAGGGCATTGGCGAAATCAAGATCAAGGTCGGGTAAGGCGATTGTTTGCCTCTCCCCCGCCGACGCATGTCGGCCGTCGCAGACGGACGGGAGAGGCGGCGAGCGGAGCGAGCGGTGAGGGGGTGGCGGTAACGAGCGCGTTGATGCACCCCCTCACCCCGACCCTCTCCCGCGAGGGGAGAGGGGGCGTGCATCACCGGCAACTCCCGTGCATTTTAATCGGCGTGCTGTCCGAGTAGTCTGAGGTCCCCCTTGTTCGATATGACTCCCACCGAAATGGCGCTGCTCATTGCGGCGCTGGCGGCGGTCGGTTGCCTGTCCGGCTTCCTCGCCGGCCTGCTCGGCGTCGGTGGCGGCATCGTCATCGTACCGGCGCTGTTCTACGTGTTCGATTTTCTTGATATTGATGAGAGCGTGCGGGCGCATCTGGCGGTCGGCACGTCGCTCGCCACCATCATCCCCACCTCCATCATCTCGCTGCGCGCGCATCACAAACGTAACTCGGTCGATACCGGCCTGCTCAAAAGCTGGGCGCCCGCTGTCGCCATCGGCGTTCTCATCGGCGTCATCATCGCGGCCTGGATCGACGGCGCGGCGCTCACCGGCATCTTCGGGGCGGTGGCGCTCATTGTCTGTGCGCATATGATGTTCACGCCGGAAGGGGCGCGCCTGCGCGACGATCTCCCGCGCCAGCCCTGGCGCAGTCTCATTGCCGTCGTGATCGGCACGCTCTCGACCCTGATGGGCATCGGCGGCGGGACACTCTCAGTCCCCATCCTCTCGCTGTTCAACTTCCCGCTCCGCCGCGCCATCGGCACGGCGGCGGCGATCGGCCTTATCATCGCTGTGCCCGGCACCGTCGGGTTCGCGATCAACGGCTGGCAGGCAGAAGGCTTGCCGCCCTTCTCGCTGGGCTATGTCAGCCTGATCGGCTTTGCCGCGATCGTGCCCAGTTCGCTCCTGCTCGCCCCCTGGGGCGCCGTGCCGCCCATACCATGAAGGTCGGCCTCCTGCGCAAAGCCTTCGCACTCTTCCTCGGCGCCACCGGTGTCAAAATGTGTCTGACCCTCCTCGGCTGAAAGCTGCGCAGGGAATCCGACTTCTGCCCGTGCTATCTTGGCATTGCTCGCGCCGCCGACAGGCCGCCAGATGACGATCCGTTCCGGTCGTCCAGCCAATTCTGTCACGCGATCAATGGGTTGGGTTTGACCCAGGATCATCTGACACCGGAACATCATGACCGTTACCCCAGAGTCTCGAACCATCCGCCCCGGCAAGCCGCTGGACAGCACCAGCCGTGCCGACCCGATTCTGAACGCCGGTTTCACGCCGGGTGTTCACGCGCCGCGCATCCGGCGCAGGCCTGCGCGCTGGCCCTGGGTGGTCCTTGCGCTGCTCGTGCTCAGTGCCGGCGGTGGCACCTATTGGTTCATGAACCGCGAAAAAGCCGCGCCCGGCAGCCAGTACATTCTTGCCGACGTCGCGGTAGGCGACGTTACGGATACGGTCTCTGCGGTCGGCGAAATCGAGCCACGCGACTATGTCGATGTCGGCGCCCAAGTCTCCGGGCAGATCGTGAATCTCCCGGTCGATGTCGGCGACGAGGTGGAAAAAGGCGCACTCCTGGCCGAGCTCGACGCTGCCGTCCTGAAATCCCAGGTCGCCGCCAACCAGGCGCAATTGCTTAATCTCCGCGCTCAGCTTGACGAGCGCCAGGCGCAGCTTCAGCTCGCAAGCGAACAATTCAAGCGCGAGTCCGGCCTGATGGCTGCGGACGCGACCAGCCAGGATGCGCTGGACACGGCGGATGCCAATCTCCGTGCCGCCAAGGCCCAGATCGCCGCTATCAAGGCGCAGATCCAGCAGACCCAGTCCGAGCTTGAGGGTGACGAGGCCAATCTCGGTTACACCCGCATCTTCGCGCCCATGTCGGGTACGGTGGTGAGCCTGGATGCGCGTCTCGGCCAGACCTTGAACGCCAATCAATCGGCGCCGCTCCTGATGCGGATCGCCGATCTCAACACGATGACCGTGAAAGCCCAGGTGTCGGAGGCGGATATTTCGCGTCTTGATCTCGGCATGGTTGCGACCTTCACCACGCTCGGCCAGCCGGAACGCAATTGGAGCGGCGTGCTGCACCAGATATTGCCAACACCTGAAGAGGTAAACGGCGTCATCCTCTATAACGCGCTGTTCGACGTCGCCAATCCCGATCAGCGCCTGATGACGCAGATGAGCGCCCAGGTCACCTTCATGGTGGCGGAAGCCAAGAACGCGATCACCGTGCCCAGCGTCGCTTTGCGCTCGGGACCTGACAAGACCCATCAGGTGCTCCTCGCCCAGGCCGACGGCAGTTTCGCACCACGCGATGTGAAGATCGGTGTCAAGAACCGCAGTGTCGCCGAAGTGCTGGAAGGCCTGGCGCCCGGCGACAGGGTGGTGGTCGGCCAGCGCAACAGCGAGGAAGCCGCCGCCCCCGGCGGCAACCGCAGCGCGTTGCGGGGCTTTCCGTGATGAAGCTCCCTATCACCGTCATCCCCGCATTTGGTGCGGGGATCCACGACTTTCTCTATCGCACTCGCAAACTCGTGGATGCCCGGGCCAAGCCCGGGCATGACGGTCGAGAATTTCGAACATGAACATTGCTCGCCTTCCCGAAGAAGCGCTACCGCAGCTGGGCGTAACGCCGCTCATCGACATCCGCGATGTGCGCAAGACCTATGTCACCGGCGGCGGCTATGCGGTGGAGGTGCTGCATGGCGTCTCACTCGCCATCCATCGGGGCGAATTCGTCGCCATCATGGGTGCGTCGGGTTCCGGCAAGTCGACGCTCGTGAACATCCTTGGCTGTCTCGATCAGCCGAGTTCCGGCAGCTATGCCTTCGGCGGGCGTAACACCGCCGACCTCGACCGCGACGAATTGGCCGAACTGCGCCGCGACGCCTTCGGCTTCGTGTTCCAGAGCTACAACCTCATCGGCACCGCGACCGCGCTGGAGAATGTCGAGATCCCCGGCATCTATGCGGGCCTTGCGCGAGTCGACCGGCATGAACGCGCCGAGATGCTGCTCACCGGTCTGGGCCTCGCCGACCGTCTCGATCACCGGCAGATGCAGCTCTCCGGCGGCCAGCAGCAGCGCGTCTCCATCGCCCGGGCGCTGATGAACGGCGGACGCATCATCCTCGCCGACGAACCGACCGGCGCGCTTGATAGTCGCTCCGGTGCCGAGGTGATGGCCCTGCTGCGGCAATTGGCCGACGCCGGTCATACCATCATCCTGGTGACCCATGATCATGACGTCGCGGCCCATGCCGACCGGCTCATCGAAATCGCCGATGGTGTCATTTCATCCGACAGCGGCACCCGTGATCTCGCCAGTCTCCCTGCGACCAGCGGCGATTTTGCGCTGGCCGGCACCGGCCGGATCGGTCTTCTCGCCGATGCCTGCGAGGCCGCCAAGATGGCGCTTCGCGCGCTCCGCCGCAACCTGCTGCGCACGATCCTCACCCTGCTCGGCATCGTCATCGGCGTGGGCTCGGTCGTCGCCATGATGGCGGTGGGCGAGGGCGCCAAGCAGGACGTGATGGCGCGCATCAATGCCATGGGCTCCAACCAGCTTGTCATCCGCCCGGGCATGCCGAACCAGCGCGGCCCCTCGGCCGCCGGCGTCACCTCGCTGGTGGCGGCCGATGCCGATGCGATCGAGACACTTTCCAACATCCGTGCCGCGGTGCCGGAAATGAATGGCAGCGTCACCCTGCGCTATGGTAATGCCGATTACCTGACCCAGGTCACCGGCACCAATGACGGCCTGCCGATCATCCGCGACTGGAAGATGGCGCAAGGCACCTTCTTCACAGATGAAGACGTGACCGCGATCGCTGCCGTCGCCGTTCTGGGCCAGACGGTGGTGAAGAACCTCTTCCCCGTTGGCGTCGAACCGGTGGGGCAGGTGGTGCTCATCAGCAATGTGCCGTTCCAGGTCATCGGCGTGATGGCGCCCAAGGGTGCCGCCGCCTTCGGCCAGGATATGGACGACAATGTCTTCGTGCCGCTGAGCACGGCCAGTCTGCGCCTGTTCGGCCAGACCAAATTGCGCTCGATCACCGTGTCGGTCGCCGATGAATCGATGATGGAGGATTCGCAGGCCAAGATCACGGCACTGCTCATCGACCGCCACCGGCTGGAAGACTTCCAGGTGCGCAACATGGCGGCGATCGTCGAGGCGGCGACCGCCACCGCGGGCACCATGACCATCCTGCTGGGCTCGATCGCCGCCATCTCGCTGGTGGTGGGCGGCATCGGCGTCATGAACATCATGTTGGTGAGCGTCACCGAACGCACGCGGGAGATCGGCATCCGCATGGCGACCGGCGCCCGCACACGCAACATCCTGCAGCAATTCCTGGTGGAGGCGGTGATCGTCTCGGCGCTCGGCGGCCTCATCGGTGTGGCGCTCGGCATCATCGCCGCCATCATCATCGGCGCCTTCGGCATGAGCATCCAGTTTTCCGTGCCGACCATCGTGCTGGCCTTTGCCTGCGCCGCCGCCGTGGGCCTCGTCTTCGGCATGGCGCCCGCGATCAAGGCCGCCCGCATGAATCCGGTCAAAGCACTGGCCAGCGAATGAGAACAACGATGCGTCTCCTATCCGTCCTGCTCGCCTCGACCCTGCTGCTCGCCGGCTGCGATCTGCTCGCCGATCCGACCGAGCCGCCGATCAAGACGCCGGTCGCCTGGGTGGCACCGGTGCCCGCCACAGCCGAGATCTGGCCGGCCGCCGATTGGTGGCGCCGCTTCGGCAGTCCCGAACTCGACAGCCTCATTCTCGCCGCCAAGGCCGACAATCTCGACATCGGCATGGCCGCCGCCCGGGTCGAACAGGCGGAGGCACAAATGCGCTCGACGTCGTCCAGCCTTTGGCCGCAGCTTTCCCTGGGTGCGGATGTCTCGCGCAATGGCCCACTTGATGAGAGTGCCGCCGCCAAGGAACGCAATTCCGGCAGCAGCGGCAACAGCAACGGCAGTTCAAGCGGCAGCAGCGGCTCGTCGCTGCATACCGAATCCTACGGCCTCTCGCTCTCGGCCTCCTATGAGGTCGATTTCTGGGGCCGCAACCGCGCCAACCGGACGGCAGCACAGGAATCGCTCCGCGCCAGCGAATACGACCAGCAAACCGTGGCGCTGACCGCGACCACCGCGGTCGCCACCACCTATCTGCAGATCCTGTCTTTGCGCGATCAGATCGCCATCGCCGACAACAACCTCGCCAATGCCCGCGACGTGCTGCGCGTGGTGGAGGCGAAGGCGCGGCTGGGCGCGGTGTCGCCAGCGGATCTCGCACAGCAGACCGGCGTGGTGGCGGCGCAGGAAGCAGTTCTGGCCCCACTCATCCAGCAGGAGCGCGAAAGCCTCAATGCGCTGGCTGTGTTGCTTGGGCGCAACCCGGAAGACCTCAAGATCATGGGCAGGTCCCTCACGGAACTCCCGGTCCCGCCGATTACCAGCGGCATCCCCTCCGCCCTGCTGCAACGCCGGCCGGACATCGCCCAGGCCGAGGCCAATCTCGCCGCAGCGGACGCCAATGTCGTGGCGGCGCGGGCTGCCATGCTGCCCAGTGTCGATCTCTCCGGCGCGCTCAGCCTGGAGACCGCGGTGCTCTCCACGTTGTTCGGGCCGGCCGGCGCCGCTTACAGCGTTGCCGGCAGCATCATGCAGCCGATCTTCGATGGCGGAAAACTGGCGGCGGATGCCGATCTTACTGAGGCGCAGCGCAAGGAACTGATCCTCAGCTACCGCAGCGTCATCATCACGGCGTTTTCGGAGGTCGAGAATGCGCTGGGCGCCGTCGATGCGCTGGATGAGCAGTATCGCCTGCAGCAGGTCCAGGTCGAGCAGGCCGACATCGCCTTCCGCATCGTCAGCGCGCGCTACAAGGGCGGTACCGACGACCTCATCACCCTCCTTGACGCGCAACGCACCCTGTTCGACGCCCAGGATGCGCTGAGCCAGATCAAACTGCAGCAACTCCAGGCCATCGTCACCCTCTACAAGGCACTGGGTGGCGGCTGGCAAGACCAGAAGGCAGCCGCTGGCTGAAACCCGCCTGATAAGTTTATTGCGACTAATTCGCATTATCGATAGATTGCGGCCACCTCACCCGGTGGAGAAGTCCGGCCGCACCTATGATCGATTTCGACAACCTTTTTCGCATATATGCCAAGGACTTGCGCCTGTTCCTGACGCGCCGCGTCGCGAGCCAGGAGGCAGCGGCAGACCTGGCACAGGAAGCGTTCTATCGGGTGATGCGCTCGGATCACGCCCCGGATGCCGTCGACGCCAGGGCGTATCTCTTCCGCACGGCAGCCAATCTCGCCATCGATCACAACCGCCACCGTCGCCGCCAGCAGACCAGCACCGGCGAGGAACAGGCGATCGCGGATTTTGCCGATCCACAGCCCTCGGCCGAGCGCAGCGCTTTATCGCGCGAGGAACTCCGGGTCCTGGAACAGGCGATCGCCAGCCTGCCACCGCGTGGACGAGAGGTGTTCCTGCTCCACAAGATCGACCAGTTGAGCTATGCCGAGATCGCCACGCGCCTCGGAATTGCGAAGAATACCGTGGTGGTTCATATGGTGCGTTCGCTGGCCCATTGCCGTGCGGCGCTGCTGCGGCATCGGGGCAATGGCAGCTAGGCAAAATTTTTTCCCACCTGGAGTAATCGGATCTCGTCCCCATTCGTCTATTAGGGACAAGGGAACATCATCGGCAGGACCAGTATGGCGCGCGCCCATCCCACCGACACGGCCGCCACGGCGGACGAGGCCGCGACCTGGTTTGCGCGCCTGCGCGATCCGGCCTTGTCGGATGCCGAGCGCGTCGCCTTCGCCGACTGGCTCCAGCAGCAGCCGGATCATGCTGCGGCGATGCAGGAGATGGGCGCCATCTGGGACAGCCTCAACACGCTGCCTGATCCGCGCCGAACCGAGATAGCCCCTGCGCCGCAGCGAGTTTTAAGCCGTCGTCATGTGCTTGTGGGCGCTGGTCTTTCCGCCTTGGCGGGCGCAGTCGGCTGGAGCCAATGGCGCATCGGCGATGTTGCGACCGAGCGGGGCGAACACCGGCGCGTGATTTTCGCGGCAAATGCCTCGCTCGAACTCGACAGCCTCTCCGCCATCGATATGGCGCCCGGCGAACCGCATCCCATGGCTGAGCTGCGCAAGGGCCAGATGTTTGTGACGACCGAGCGTGCGGCCGGCGCGGAAGTAATCCTGCGTCTGCCCTTTGGCAGGGTGCAGGCCGCAACAGCCAGCTTCAACCTGAAGCTGGAGCGGCGGCGCGCCTTGGTGGCGGTGGAGTCCGGCCGCGTTCTGGTCAGGCGGCAGAGCGGCGGCGCGCTGGAAATGGGGCCGAATACCGAGCTTGCCCTTGGCCCCGTCCTGGTCGAGCAACCCCGTGTGTTGCCGGCCTATCGCATCGCCCCCTGGCGCGACGGGTGGCTGATCTTCGACCGTGCCCTGCTGGTCGATGTCGTCGATGACATCAACCGCCATCGTGCCGGCCGTGTCCTGATCGGCGACCCGCGGCTCGACGATTTGCTGGTGACTGGCACCTTCAAATCCGATGGCGGAGACGCGGCACTGCTGGCCATCGCCGAGACCTTCTCTTTGAAATCGTTGAATTTTGGGTCTGCCCTCACGGTCCTTATCAGCGCCTGACGGGTCGCCTCCGGCCAGCGACCGTGTCCGACCGAAAGAATCTTAAGAATCTTTGTAATGGTCCTGCCAGTCGCAGTCGTCCTAGAGGTCGTGATGCAAATGCGAATAATTCGCGTTTGTAGGGGAAGCCGGCCAATAGCCGGTCCGTGGGATGGGGCGACGAACAATGTATCAAGATGGGCGGGCGCGTGGGGCTGCGCACAAATCGGCGCGGGCGCGCGGGGGCAAGTTCAACCTCAATGTGGCGATGTTGCTGGGGGGGGCGGCGATCGCCGGGTCGGGGCACGCACAGGCGGAGGAGGCAACGCCGGGCACTGACTGGCAGAAGCGCCTGAGCGAGATTTCCAGCGGCGATGCCCTGCGGATGGACACTTTCGTGACGCAGGTGGCGCAGTCAGGTGGCGTGGTCGAATTCAACATCCCCGCCCAACCACTCGGCCAGGCGTTGATTGCTTTCTCGGAAGCGACCGGCATTGCCGTCATCGCGGATGCGGCCCTCATCGCCGACCTCAATTCGGCGCCGCTCAGCGGTGCGCTGGCACCGGATCAGGCGCTCGCGGCGTTGCTCGCGGGGACCGGCCTTGCCTATCGGCAGACAGCCGACAATACCGTGACCCTGGAGCGCAGCACGGCGGCCAACGGCGAGTTGGCGCCGCTTTCGGTGGAGGACAGCGCTGAAGCCGCCCCGCCATTGAGCGAGGGCTACCAGCCGCTGCGCATCGGTTCCAACAAATACACCCAGCCATTGCTGGATACGCCGCAGACCATCGTCGTCGTCCCACAGAAGGTGTTGAAGGATCGCGGTCAGAGCTCGCTGCGCGATGCCATCAAGAACGTGCCGGGCGTCACCGTGGCGTCGGGCGAGGGCGGTACCCGCGGCAACACCTTCCGCATCCGCGGTTTCGAAGCCAATCGCAGCGACAATTCGGTGGACGGCCTGCGCGACAACACCAGCAGCAGCTTCCGCGACGTCTACAATATCGAACAGATCGAGGTGACCAAGGGACCGTCCTCGGTCACCGCCGGCCGCGGATCGATCAGTGGCGGCATCAACCAGGTGACCAAGACGCCGGGGCTGGAGAGCTTCTATGCGGGTTCCGCGCAGGTCGGTACCGACGATACACGCCGTGTCACCATCGACGTCAACCAGGTGGCGCCGGAGGAATATGCCGAAGGTATGGCCTTTCGGGTCAATGGTGTGTGGCACCACAACGAAGTGGCCGAGCGCGACGTCACCGAAAGCAACCGCTGGGGATTTGCACCGTCGCTCGCAATCGGCCTCGGTACGCCGCTCGAAGTGACCCTGGGTTACGAGCATTTCGAAGCGAGCAGTGTGCCCGACTATGGCATTCCGACCAAAGCCAGCAACAACATCGACAATGATTTCGATCGGAACAATTTCTATCACATCGCGGACGTGGCGACCGAGGATACCAATTCCGACATCATCACGGCGCGCGCCAAGTGGGAAGCCGACGACTGGTTGACCTTCAACAACATCCTCCGGGTGCAATGGGACGATTTCTATGGCATCGCCGGCCATGTTCGCACCGACAGCAGTGGCGTGACCTTTCCGACGGTCAACGTGAACCACGGGCTGCGCACCTATGACAATTTCACGATCAACAACCAGACGACGGCGACCGCGGAGTTCACCACCACCGAGTATATCGATCACGCGCTCGTTCTCGGCATCGACTACAGCCTGGAGCAGCGTGATACCAAGACCTACTCGTCGGTCGCATCGAACACGGATTTTTTTGATCCGGATCCGGACCGCGATCTCGCCGACGCCTCGGCGCCGGCCAGCCAGATCGGCTATCAGGGCGATACCGTTGCCGTCTACGGCTTCGAGACGATGAACCTCCTGGACACGGTCGAGCTCAGCGGTGGCGTCCGCTATGAAATGTTCGACGCTTCCCAAACAACGCACACTGTTTCGACCGGCGCCACCACCCATTTCGAGCAGAGCGACAACATGCTGAGCTGGAAGGCCGGCATCAACTACAAGCCGGTTCCCTATGGCAGCATCTACGCAGCCTATGGCACGTCGTTCACGCCGCTGGCGGCCGATGTCGCCATTACCTCGGACGGTGCCGGCGCCGACCCTGAGGAATCGGTCTCCTACGAAATCGGCACCAAGTGGAACCTGTTCGAGGAAAGGCTGATGCTGAGCGCAGCCTTGTTCCGCACCGATCGCGATGGCGTCCGGCAGAACCGGGGCACGGCCGCAGAACCCGACTATGTCCTCCTCGGCAAGCAGCGCGTCGAAGGCGTCGAACTGGGCGTCGCCGGCAACATCACCGATGAGTGGGCGGTTTTCGCCGGCTACACCTACATGCAGGACAAGATCCTGGAAGAGGGACCGACGGCCGCCACCGATGGCGCGACCTTCCGCAACGTCCCCAAACATTCGATGTCGTTCTGGACCACCTATGCGCTGCCCTGGGACGTCGATCTCGGCGCCGGCGTCACCTATATGAGCAGCCGTCGCTATCGTTTCGGCAATCAGTCGGAATCAAAGATCGACGATTACATACTGGTCGATGCCATGGCGACCTATCACCTGACCGAGAACATCGACATCCAGGTCAACGTCAACAACATCTTCAACGAGTTCTATATCGAACAGGTCGGTGGTGGTTTCCAGACCCCCGGCCCGGGACGCACTGCCTTGCTCACGACCAGCTTCCAGTTCTGATTGGGGGCGCCAGTTCTGATTGGGAGCGACTGACTGACAGCAAAACCCCGGCCGCGCGCGCGGCCGGGGCTTAGCCAATTTGAGGGACTTGCCACATGTTGCTGCGAATTCCTGGGGTGCTCAAACCCGACCAGGTCGCCTATTGCCGCGATCGGCTGTCAAAGGCCGAGTGGGTCGATGGCCGGGTGACGGCCGGATATGAATCGGCCAAGGTGAAAAAGAACACCCAACTGCCGGAAGAAAGTGCCGTCGCCGAGGAACTCGGCGATCTCATCCTGGGTGCCCTCGAGAGCAACAAGCTCTTCGTTGCTGCCGCCTTGCCGTCGCGCGTCTTTCCCCCGTTGTTCAACCGCTATGGCCCCGGTGACGGCTTCGGCGCCCATGTCGACAACGCGGTGCGGCAGGGGCTGCAGCCGGAGATGCGCATCCGGACCGATCTCTCCTGCACATTGTTCCTGAGCGGGCCGGAAGAATATGACGGCGGCGAACTCGCCATCGACGACACCTACGGCACCCACCATGTCAAGCTCAACGCCGGCGACATGGTGCTCTATCCCTCGACCAGCCTGCATGCTGTCACGACCGTCACAAGGGGGACGCGGATCGCCGCCTTCTTCTGGCTGCAGAGCATGATCCGTGATGACGGCCAGCGCACCCTTCTGTTCGATCTCGACCGTGCCATCCAGCAGGTCGGTGTCGATGTGCCGAACCACGCCTCGGTCGTGCCGCTCACCGGCGTCTATCACAATCTCCTCCGCCGTTGGGCGGATCTCTAGTCGAGAGCAGGACCATGAAGAAAATGACGTTCCGCCAACTGCTGCAGGAAATCCACCTCTGGCTGGCCCTCATCCTGTTTCTGCCGCTGGTGATTCTCGGCCTCACTGGGTCGGTGCTGGTCTATCACGACGATTTCCCGGTCTGGTTCGGCAGCGACGAACCGCGCTATGAACTTGCAACCGGCAGCCCGGCACCGTTGGCCGATCTGATTACCGCCGCCATCCCGGCCATGGGGGACAAGGTGAAGCCCGCCGCTGTGATGCTGCCGACCGAGCCCGGACAACCAGCGACCATCCGTTTCGCCCGCGCCAATCCAGGCGGCGCGGCGCCGGCCGGACCCGGTGGGATGGGCGGTGGCGGGTCGGTCAAGATCGATCCCGTCTCACTCGCCGTTCTCGATGTCCAGAAGGGCATGAACCGGCAGGGCGGATTCCTGGGTGTCATGCACCAGCTTCATGGCTCGCTGATGATCCCCGAAGTCGGACGCGACATCGTCGGCTGGCTCGGTGTGGTGATGCTGTTCCTAGGGATCAGCGGCCTGGTCATCTGGTGGCCGCGGCCGGGCCAGTGGCGCCAGCAGCTCACCATCAAGAAGAACGCCACCGCTTTGCGGCTCAACCGCGATCTTCACAACACCTTCGGCTTCTGGAGCCTCACGGTCTTTGTCATCGTCAGCTTCACCGGTCTCTACATCGTCTATCCGCAGCCGATCAACTGGATCGTGGGTCTGGCGACACCGGTGCGCGATCTGCGGCCCAATGCGGTGACCGTGCAGCCGTTGGCGGGCGCCACGCCGATTGATGTCACCATGGCGCGTGCCTTGGCCGACGCGGCGGTGGCACCTGATCTCACCCTCCAAAGCCTGTTCCTGCCGCAGCGCCCCGACCAGCCCTATCGCCTGAGCTACGCGCGGCCCAACCAGGAAACACCGATGCTCAATGCGACCGTCTTCATCGACCCTTGGGCGGGGAAGGTGATCGATATACGCGATCCTGCGAACTTCAACGCAGGCGACACCTTCGCCGCCTATCAGCGGCCGCTCCACTATGGCTTCGGCTGGGGCGAAATCTGGAAATTCCTGGTCTTCCTCTCCGGCCTGCTGCCGCTGCTCTTCTCGATCACTGGCCTCACCATGTGGTGGATGAAGCGCCAACGCCGCAAAAGGGGCGAGGCAGAACGACTGCTCGCCCGACAAATGGCCGAGGCGCGGGTGGCGGAATGAGTCTATTGCAATTAATTCTCATTCCTATCATAAGGATAAACGCGGATTGCGCGCCAGCGGTGGCTGACCCATCTAAGTCAATGATCAGATTGAAAAATATTATGCAGCAACAGCATATCGGCCAATCTTGGGGCTGGGGAGTGTGGGGGCAGTCCAGAGTCCTTGCGCTCTTCGTCATGGCTGGCTTGGTGCTGGCGCCACAGTTGGCGACGGGTCAGGAGACGGCGGCCCCACCGACGGCACCAGCCGTGGCAGCGCCGTCGGATGTTCCATCTGCAGTGCCCGGCACTGCCGTGCAGACCGATCCTGCATTGCCGGTCGCGGCGACGGACGAGGTTGTGCTTGGCCCGGATGGCTTGCCGCTGCCTGTGGGCGCGCCCGCGATCCTGCCGCATGACCTGTCGCCCTGGGGCATGTTCATGCAGGCCGACTGGATCGTGAAATCGGTCATGATCGGCTTGGCCATCGCCTCGGTTGTCACCTGGACGGTGTGGCTGGTGACCAGTCTCGAACTGATGGGCGCCAGGCGCCAGGCGCGACTGGTGCGTAAGACACTGGCCGGCGTCGGGTCGCTTGCCGAAGGTGTTGTGACCGTTCAATTGAAGGAAGGCCCGGCCCGCGACCTCATCACCGCAGCGGCACACGAGGTCGAGATTTCGCTCGGCCTGCCGTCGGACGGCATCAAGGAGCGGGTCGCTTCAAGGCTGGAGCGGATCGAGGCCGCTGCCACGCGCCATGTCACGCGCGGCATCGGCATACTTGCCACGATCGGATCGACGGCCCCCTTCGTCGGGCTGTTCGGGACGGTTTGGGGCATCATGAACGCCTTCATCGGCATCTCGAAGGCGCAGACCACCAACCTTGCCGTGGTGGCGCCCGGCATCGCCGAAGCCCTGCTGGCAACCGCGCTGGGCCTGGTGGCCGCCATCCCAGCCGTCGTCATCTACAACAAATTCGCCCGCTCGATCTCCGGCTACCGCGCCCTGCTGGCCGACATCTCGGCAGAGATCCTGCGTCTCACCAGCCGCGATCTTGACCAACGCCGCGGCCATCTCCGCGAAGCGGCGGAATAGGGGCTGGCATGGCGGTCCGGCTCAATCACGGCGGCGATTCCGGCGACGATCTCCAAGAGAACCACGACATCAACGTGACGCCGTTCATCGATGTCATCCTGGTACTTCTGATCATCTTCATGGTGGCCGCCCCCTTGTCGACGGTCGATGTCGCGGTCGATCTGCCGGCCTCGACCGCGACGCCGTCGCCGCGCCCGGACAAACCGCTCTTCCTCACCATCGATGCGCAGCTTGGAATCAGCCTCGGCAACAACAAGGTGCCGCGCGATACGTTCGGCCCCTCCCTCGAAACGCTCACCCAGGGCGACAAGGAGACGCGCATCTTCCTGCGCGCCGATGAGTCGGTCGAGTATGGCGAGATCATGACCGTGATGAACATGCTGCGCGAGGTCGGCTATCTGAAGATCGCCCTGGTCGGCCTGGAACTCGCACCGGATGCCGCGGCACCGGCCGTTGCGCCGGCACCCTGAGGCGCTGGCCATGTCGCCGCAACCGTCAACATCGCTCGACAGTCCTGGCCTCACTGTCCGGCGCTGGCTCTCGGCCGGCGTGCTGATGGTGGGGCTCCATGTTTCCGGTGGTGCCGCCGGCTATTTCTATTGGGAACGCGAACCCGCGGAACTCATCATGCCATCGGCGACCGTAATCGCCTTTGAACTGGCGCCCGCTCCCGTGGCGCCGCCGCCACCGCCCAAGGTGGTGGAACCCGAACCTGAGGTCGAGCCCGACATCGTGCTGCCGCCCCTTGCCGAACTCGATGCCATTCCCCCGGCGCCGCCGGAGGTGAAGGTTGCGGTTGCCGTGCCGGAAAAGATCAAGCCGAAAAAGAAAAAGAAGAAAAAGGAGCCGACCAAGACCAAGAAGGTCTAGAAGAAGCTGGATCAGCCGCCACAACCGAAGATCTTCAAGAGCGCAGCCGACGCGCCGTCGACCACCAAGGTGGAATCGCCGCCGCAGCCGGCGGTCGCCGCGGCTCCTGTCGCTGCCGGCCCGACCGCGGCCGATGAAGCGCGCGTGGCGCAGGCCAAGATCTTGTGGGAACAGGCCTTCCGCAAGCACATCAAGAAATACCAGAAGTATCCGAAGTCCGCGAAACGCAAGAACCAGCAGGGGTCGCCGGTGGTCGAGTTCGTGTTCGATCGTCAGGGCAATGTTCTGGAGGCGCGCATCGCGCGAAGTTCCGGTTTTGCCGCGCTTGACGAAGCCGCGATCTCGACTTTCGAGCGCGCCTCGCCCTTGCCGCCGATCCCGCCGGAGATCGAAGCAGACAGGCTGAAATACCCGGTCCGGCTCGATTTCATCCTGACCAACTAGTCCAGGAGCGGAATGTCGCGATAGCGCGACTGGCTCGGTGGGCCGGGGGCGACGCGCGGAACGGTGCCCGGCGCGTTGCGCCACAGCGTCGAAAGATCGTGAATCCGATAGGGTCGGTGGGCGACGTGCCGTCGCGGCAGATGGGCTTTGTCGCCAAAGCCAGCGCCGCTTCACTGCCCGACAAAGCTTGCTTCCATCGCCTCAAGCCGGATGGTCGAAGAGTGGGAACCAAGCTCCGGGGCGCGCTTGGGGTGATTGGTGTGGCAGTACCAGTCAGGGCCACTGGCAATGCGTCGCACGCCAATGGCGTCACATTCCAATCCAAGCCAACCCTCCGGCCCGGCCACCAGATAATGTAGACCCGACGCATGCTCGACGCGTCGCAGGAAGGCTTCGCCCGCGGCGAGGCTCGTTTGGTCCAGGAAGCCTCGGATCGCCATCAAAGCCGGCAGCCCGTCCTTTGCCGGGGGCAGTTGCAGCAGGGTGTTGCAGCAGATCGAGACACCAAAGGAATTGATCCCGGTCATGCCGATCGTGCCTGCCAGAGTTGCTACCAGGCTGGTGCCGCCGGTCGCTGGTTCCAGGTCATGGCGCAGCACCACCTGCAATCCGTCCATCCAGCCGGTGATGTCGAGATTCTGTCCCGACCACACCGCGCCACCTTGGCGATAGGCGAAGCTGGTGCAGGCCTCGGCTTGGCGCTGGGCGAAGAACCACCATTGTTCGTCGGTGAGGTTGAGAACCAGCACATCCTCGAACGCCTGGCCCGACCCTTCAGCGATGCCTTCGATCTCATGCCACAGATGCGGTGTCCATCTCTGCGCTGCCTGCGGGAAGCGGGTGCCATTCAGCATCTGCCCGATGATGTCGCGATAGGGGAGGCTGGTCTGCTTTTCCGACGCGGTCCGCCAGCCGTCGATATGTTGTGCGATGAGGGTGCGGGCCGCTTCGCCGTGGACACGACCGCGGGCACGCGCGTCACCGCGCAGATCGAGAATGGGGCAGTCGTCCTTCATCTCGGCTTCATTTGAAGTTTGCGGGCGCGGCGCTGCATCTCGGCGGTGAGCGCCAGGACCAGGGCCGAGCAGAGGATGAGAATGACCGCCGCCGCCGCGATCGCCGGGCTGATCGATTCGCGGACGCCGCTGAAGATCTGGCGGGGCAGGGTGCGCTGGTCGGCGGTGGTGATGAAGCTGGCGATCACCACCTCATCGAAGGAGATGAGGAAGGCAATGAGCGCGCCCGTACATATGCCGGGCAAGACCAGCGGCACCAGGATGCGGCGGAAGGATAGAAGCGGACTCGCTCCCAGCGAGGCCCCGGCGCGCATCAAGGTACGATCGAAACTCTTGAGGTTGGCCATCACCGTGGTGACGACGACCGGGGCGGCGAGGCCCGCATGGGCGAAGACGAGGGCGAAGCGCGACCCCACCAGGCCCATGGTCGCATAGAAGCTGAAACACGCCACACCCATGATGATGATGGGCAGGATGAGCGGCACCGAGATCACGGCCAGCATGATGCGCTGTCCGGGAAACTGTCCCCAGGTGAGGCCGATGGCAGCGAGCGTGCCGAGGATGGTGGCGAGCACCGTTGATGCGGCACCGATGATCAATGAGTTGATAAAGGCGCCGGTCCAGCGCGGATCGGTGAACACCACCTCGTACCATTGTAAGGACCAGCCCGGCACCGGCAGGGTCAGCATCGTGCCGGCGGTGAGCGAGATCGGCACCATGATGGCAATCGGCGCCAGGATGAACAGCAGCACCAGGGCGGTATGGAAACCGGCAAGCTGCGCGCGGAAGCGCGGCCAGAAATGCATCAGGCGCCCTTTCCTTTGCTGAGTTTCTGGAAAGCCGCCCAGCCCAGCATGGCGACGACCAGCACCAGCAGCAATTGGAGGGCGAGCGCCGCGGCCAAGCCCCAGTTCAGGGTCTTGTTGGTATAGAGCGCCACGTAGGAGCTCAGCATCTGGTCGCGCGGACCGCCGATCAGCGCCGGCGTGATGTAATAGCCCAGCGCAAACACGAACACGATGCCGGCACCCGTCACGATGCCCGGTGCAATCAGCGGCAATTGCACCCGCCAGTAAGCCTGCCACCAATCGGCGCCGAGCGAGGTGGCGGCGCGCACCAATTCCTTGGGCAGCTTCACCACCACGGCAAGGATCGAGAGGATCATCAGCGGCAGCAACACCTGCACCATGGCGATATAGAGGCTGCCGCGGGTATAGACGAGATGCAACGGATCGTCGATCAGCCCCAGATAAAGCAAGCTCGTATTCACCGGCCCTTCGCCCTGCAGGATGATGATCCAGGAGACCGTGCGCACCAGCAACGAGGTCCACAGTGGAAACAGCACCAAAGCCAGCAGGATGCCGGCATAAGGTGGCCGCGCACTCGCCAGCACATGGGCGACCGGCAAGGCGAGAAGGGCACAGATGACCGTCACATTGATGCTGATCACGATGGTGCGCCAGATGGCAGCAAGGAAAATCGCGCGGTCTGCCCCCACCATCCGGATCTCGCCCGACACGTCGCGCTCCAGATCGAAGGATTGCAGCAGATAGAAATCGGTATAGGCGGAGCCGCCCGCCTTGAACAAAGCCCAGAGCTCCGGCTTGGCGAGGCCCGGCAGTTTTTCCAGCAATATCGCCTTGGCATTGTCGGCCGTGACGCTGTCATCCACCACCAGGCCGGATTTCAGGATCATGTTGCGCGTGCCGGTGAGCTGCTGGTTGAGGCTCTGCGCCAATTGTCCCAGCGTCTCGGCACTCGCGGCGGCGCGGATATCCTCGGCAAAGGCGGCAAAGGCCGCGTCACCCGGCACCCCATCGGCCGGCTGCCAATCGCCGAGCGATGCCGCCGTGCGCGGCATGTTCTCCGCCACGGTCGAATTGTCGATGGCGCGGTAAAGGAAATGCCCGACCGGCGCCACCACGGTGACCAGGATGAACAGGAGAAGGGGCAGCACCAGCGCAAAATGCCGCGCCTCAGCGCTGAACAACAGCCTGGAAAAGACCGAGCGCCAGAAGCCTGGCGCCCGGTACCTTTCGACGATGGTAGAGCCCGCTTGTGTCAAACCACCCTACCAATTCTGAACGTCACAATTACTGGGCGAGCCAGGCCTGGAAACGCTGTTCCAGTGCTTCCTTATTCTCAGCCCAGAAATCGGTGTCGTAAACCGCGCCGTGGGGCAGGTTCTGCGCCGAGGTGGGCAGACGCTCCTGCTGCGCCGCGTCGAGGAAATCGGCCGCCTTCTTGTGGCCGACGCCATAGGCATAGAGCTTCGGGAAGCCCGCCTGGTTCTCCGGCTTGGCGAAGAAGTCGAGGAACTTCTCGGCCGCAGCGGCATTGGGCGCACCCTTCACCACCGCCCACATGTCGGTGCCGTAGAAGAAGCCGGCATTCCAGGCGATCACGTAATTGGTCTTGTTCTTCTCGTTTTCCGAGGTGACGCGGGCATTGTAGAGATCAGTCATCACCACTTCGCCGGCGGTGAGGTTCTGCAGGGCCTTTGTGGAACTGGTCCACCAGACGACATGCGGCTTGATCTTGTCCAGCATGGCAAAGGCACGGTCAACGCCGTCGGGCTTCCGGAGTTCGGTATAGACATCGGCCGGGGCGACGCCAGTCGCCATCATGGCGTTTTCCAGCGTGTATTGCGCGCCGCCCAGCAGGCCGCGCTTGCCCGGAAACTTCTCGACATCCCAGAAATCGGCCCAGCTCTGCGGCCCGTCCTTGATCTTGTTGCCATCATAGACCATCACGGTGGCCCAAGTGTCGGAGGCGAGCCCGCAGGGATGGATGGTGCCCGGCAGATACTCGTCTTTCTGGGCATAGATGGCGTCGGGCAGCTTTTCGAACAGACCCTCGGCGCAGCCGATCTCCAATTGCGGCGCTTCCACGCTCACGAAATCATAGACGATGGCGTTGCTTTCGATCTGGGCGCGCACCTTCGCGAGCTCGCCTTCCCATTCATCCACGACCACCTTGATGCCGGTTTCCTTGGTGAAGGGCTGGAACACGCCTTTGTCATAGGCCTCGTTCCAGGAACCGCCCCAGCCGACGGCGGTGAAGCTCTCTTCGGCAGATGCGCTGCTCATGGCACCCGTGCCAGCCAGCGCCATGCCCAACGCGGCCCAAATAACTTTCGACGTCATTGCTCGGCTCCTTCTCCTGTTTGGTGTTTTTTGGTGGTCGATTTGATCAAATGCTACGGTGCGAATTTAAAGCTGTCAATGCCAACAATATGGCGACAGAATCAATGCCGGCTCTTTACAGGAGCGGTATCGCCGACTAGTTTTTAAGAAGTTTGATCAAATAGGTGAGACATGCAAGCCCCAGCTCCCGGCACCAATATCGAGCTCGATGCGGCCATCGCCGACACGCGCCAGCGCTTCACCAAGGCCAATCCGGAAAGCCGCGCGCGCCATGAGGCCGCCAAGAAAGCCTTGCCCGGTGGCAACACCCGTGCCGTGCTCTATTACGAACCCTTTCCGCTCACCATCACGGGCGGCGAGTCCAATCGCCTCAGCGATCTCGACGGCCATACCTATGTCGACTTCGTCAGCGAATATACCGCTGGTCTTTACGGCCATCGCAACGAACTCATCGCCAACGCGATCAAGGGTGTCGCCGATTCCGGCTGGGTGCTGGGTGGCCCCAACCCCTATGAAGCGAAGCTCGGCGAGGCGATCGTCGCGCGCTATCCGGCGATCGAGCGCGTGCGCTTCTGCAATTCCGGAACCGAGGCCAACCTCATGGCACTCTCCACCGCGCGTGCCGTCACCGGGCGACCCGCCATCCTGGTCTTTGATGGCGGCTATCACGGTGGCATCCTCACCTTCGCCCATGGTGGCTCGCCCCTGAACGCGCCCTATCCCTTCATCTTCGCGCAATACAACGACATTGCCGGAACGAAGGCGCTCATTCAGCAGCATGCAGGCGAACTGGCCGCTGTGATCCTTGAGCCGATGATGGGCGGTGGCGGCTGCATCGAGGCCAAGGCCGATTTTCTCGCCATGCTGCGGGCCGAGACGGAAAAGGCCGGCATCCTCCTCATCTTCGACGAGGTGATGACCTCGCGCCTCTCTTATCGCGGCTATCACGGCAAGGCCGGGATCAAGCCGGACATGGTGTCGCTGGGCAAATATATCGGCGGCGGCTGCAGCTTCGGCGCCTTCGGCGGCCGCGCCGACATCCTCGACCGGTTCGACCCGTCCGCCCCCAATGCCTTCGGCCATGGCGGCACCTTCAACAACAACATCTTCAGCATGACGGCGGGCTTCACCGGTTTCACTCAGGTCTTGACCGAATCGGCGCTGGGGAACATGAACGCCCTGGGCGACGATCTGCGCGCGACCATGAACGAGCAATTGGCGCGGCGGAACGTGGCCGGCACCGTCACCGGGGTTGGATCGCTGATGAATCTGCATTTCGTCCAGGGCGAGGTTACCTCACCCCATGATGTCGAGGCGGCGGATCACCGCTTCCTGCATCTATGGCAGCTTGAAATGCTGCTGCGCGGCCAATATGTGACGCCGCGCGGCATGATCGCCTTGTCATTGCCCTTCACCCGGGCCGATATCGGCGTGTTCACAAGTATCTTCGACGACTTCCTCAGCGACTACCGCTCGATCCTGCCGACGCGGCATTGAGGAGCTAGACGGACCATCATGGCAACCGGCCCGACCAAAGCGAAGCGGCGCGCGACGACCTTGCGGAAAAAGCCGCGCATCGCCAGCACGAAGATGGCGGCTTTGGGTGACGTGCCCCATGGGACGACTCATGAGGACATCTATGCCCGGTTGAAGCGGGCCATCATGTCGGCGCATTACATACCGGGTGAACGGTTGGTGGTCTCGAAGCTGGAAAAGCTGTTCGGCACGAGCGCCATGCCGGTCCGCGAGGCGCTGCGCCGCCTGGTGGCTGAGCAGGCGCTGCAGAACAACCCCAATCGCGGGGTCGAGGTACCGCAGATGACCGCCGGCCGGCTCATGGATTTGCGCCGCGTGCGCTGCGAGATCGAGGGCAAGGCCACCGAATGGGCAGCCCTCACCATCACCAAGCCCGAACTCGCGCGCCTGGCCGATATCCAGGCGGAGATGAACCGCGCTGCGGGAGCTGGCAGCGCCGAAGGCTATCTCGACCTCAATCTTGATTTCCATTTTGCCATCTACAAAGCGGCGCGCTCGCCGCTGCTCCTGCCGATCATCGAAAGCCTGTGGATGCAGGTGGGGCCTTGCCTCAACACCATGCGTGGCGAGGCGACGCTGGGACTTGGCATGGATCATCACGAGGCGATGATCGCCGCGTTGCGTAAGGGAGATGGCGCCGGCGCGCGCGTCGCCCTGCAGGAAGACATTTCCGAAGCCGCTGACATCATCTTGCGGCTGCTCCCGGAATCCGCGAACTGAACAACGAACTGAAGAAGAGGGTGGGGAGATGAGCGTCAATCAGGAAACCGGCAAACAGGGTGCTGCGAAGCCGGGTGCAGGCAAAAGCCGCAAGGTGATCATCACCTGCGCGGTTACCGGTTCGGTGCATACGCCGACCATGTCGCCTTATCTTCCCATCACGCCTGACGAGATCGCCAAGGATTCGATCGCCGCTGCCGAGGCCGGCGCCTCGGTCATTCATCTCCATGCGCGCGATCCCAAGGACGGACGGCCGACGCCGAACCCGGACGTGTTCATGCAGTTTCTGCCGCGCATCAAGCAATCCTGCGACGCGGTCATCAACATCACCACCGGCGGCTCGCTCGGCATGTCGATGGACGACCGGCTGGCCGCCCCCTTGCGCGCCAAGCCCGAGCTTTGCTCCCTCAACATGGGATCGATGAATTTCGGCATCTTCCACGCCGGCGACAAGATCACCGAATGGAAATACGATTGGGAAAAGCCCTATATCGAAAAGACCCGCGACAGCATTGTCAGCAATACCTTCGCCCAGATCGAACGGGTGATCCGGGAACTGGGCCATGGTTGCGGCACGCGCTTCGAATGTGAATGCTACGATATCGGCCATCTCTACACGCTGGCGCATTTCCTCGACCGCAAGCTGCTCGAGCCACCGCTCTTCGTGCAGACGATCTTCGGCGTGCTGGGCGGTATCGGCCCGCATCCCGAGGATCTTGCCCATATGCGCCGCACGGCTGACCGCTTGTTCGGGCCTGACTACCAGTGGTCGATCCTGGCGGCCGGCCGCCACCAGATGAACCTTGCCACCATGGGTGCCACCATGGGCGCCAATGTGCGGGTGGGGCTGGAGGACAGCATTTATCTGGGGCCGGGCCAGTTGGCCAAGAGCAATGCCGACCAGGTACGCAAGATCCGCGGCATCCTCGAGGGCTTGTCGTTGGAAATTGCCACGCCGGCCGAGGCACGCGCCATGCTGAAGCTGAAAGGCGGCGACCAGGTCGCCTTCTGAGAAGGGCGGGGCCGGGCCGGAAATCCCTGCCCGCCTGTGAGGAATTCGCGATTTTGATGTGAGATTGGTGCCGATTGCTGTGGCCCTGTCGTCTTGCTAGTCTCCGCCCCGACGCGGCAGCAGGACGACCGGACCAGGGCATGCCACCACCCACCAGCAGAGCGATGTCACTCACTGCCGAGATGGTGGCGCTGTGCGAGCGAATGGTGCCGGATCCCGGCCCACGGCCCGATCTCACCTATCTCGACGAGGCGGGCTATCTCACCCTGGCGCGGGAATATGTGGAGCAGAACGGTCCTGGGCCGCTCTGGGTCTTCGCTTATGGCTCGCTCATCTGGAACCCCGGTTTTACGTCGGTCGAACACCAGCGCGGCACCGCTCATGGCTGGCACCGGCAGTTCTCGATGAAGCTGACCCGTTGGCGCGGCACGCCGGAACAGCCGGGGCTGATGCTGGCCCTGGAGCGCGGCGGCTCCTGCGACGGCATCCTGTTCCGCCTGCCTGAGGAGAGCACCGTCGAGGAATTGGCGCGCGCCCTGCAGCGCGAAACCGATGGGCATGAGGATATCGCCTATGTCCGCTGGATCAATGTGCGCCCAGAACGCGACCGCGCCGAGATCCGCCGCGCGCTCGTGTTCTGGGCGCATCCCAAGGGTTTCCATCTCCCCGAGCCGCCGACACTCAATCTTGCCGCTCACATGCTGGCCCGGGCCTGCGGCCATCTGGGCTCGGGTGCCGCCTATCTCTACAACACGGTGAGCAAGCTCGCCGAGCACGGCATCTACGACCGCAACCTCTGGCGCCTGCAGGAAATGGTGGCCAAGGAGATATTGGCGATGCGGTCGCCCACAGCCACCAAATAGGTCATCAAACGCGCCACGATTGTCACCGCTCAGCACTTTGGCTAAGAGTGATGTATACATCGCTGGAGCAGCGCCATGACCGCCCCTAATCCGCAACCCTTTCCTTTCGTCGCCGTCAGCGGCTCTCCCTATGAGCGTGGGCTGCAATATGGCAAGGCCGTGCCGGAGCGGGTGAAGCGCAGCATCGGTCTCTATGGTGGCACGCTTGATGAACTGGGCTTTGATGCCAGGGAGAAGGCGCGCCTCATCGGACAGTTTGCCAAGGAGATCGCGGCCTTCGGCGCGCATTACCTGGAAGAGATGCGAGGCATCGCCGACGGCGCCGGTGTGAGCGTCGACGACATCGTGCTGGTGAATGCGCGGACCGAGATCGTGGCACAGGCGCGGCGTGAGAAGAACAAGCCGGAGGCCGAGGACGATGCGGGATGCCCCTCTTGTAGATGGCTGCACCGGGGCCATTATCCTCCAGGAACGCAGCAGCACCGGCCGTGTCATTCACGGCATGAACTGGGATTGGCGCGCCGAATGCGCCGACACGGCGATCGTGCTGCGGGTCAGCCGCGACGATGGACCGGATTTCATGACCTTTGTCGAAGCCGGGGCGCTCGCCCGTTGCGGCATGAACGAAGCCGGCATTGCCATCACGGCGAACTATCTGGAATCGGAGCGCGACTACCGGCAATCCGGCATCCCGCTGGTGCTGATCCGCCGCAAGGTGCTGGAGCAGCGCCATTTCGCCATGGCCGTCCGTGCGGTGGCGGCGACACCCAAGGCCTGCTCCAACAACATGATGCTGAGCAAGGCGGAAGGCTTCGGCATCGATTTCGAATGCGCGCCCGACGAGGTCTTCCCGATCTATCCGAGCGACGGCATGATCGTGCACGCCAATCACTGGGTGAGCCCGGTGGCCCTTGCCAAACTGAAGGATGCGGGCCTGCTCGGCGACAGCTTCTATCGCGACTGGCGCGTCCGCAAACTGCTGGGTGACGGCAAGATCTCGCCGGACGATCTCAAGGCGGCCTTCTTCGACGATTTCGCAGCCCCGTTCGCGGTCTGCCGGCCGGTCCTGCCCAATTCCGCCGGCGATCTTTCGGCGACCGTCGCCATGATCATCATGGATACGACAGGCGGTACCATGGATGTGGCGCCGCTGCCGGCGCATTGCCGCGACTTCACCCGCTACAGCCTCAGAGACGCGCCGGTGTCACTTGCCAGGGCGGCGGAATAGCAGATGGCGAAACCCTCAACGCCCAGGCCACGCCCTGCCGGTCCAAGGCTGCGGGTCGTCATCGAACCCGACGTCGCCATCGGACCCGGCAAGGCGGACCTCCTCGAAGCGATCCGCGACACCGGCTCGATCTCGGCAGCCGGCCGCAAGCTCGGCATGAGCTATCGCCGCGCCTGGCTGCTGGTCGACGAACTCAACCAGCATCTTGGGGCGCCCGTGGTCGATGCCGTGACCGGCGGTGCGAAGGGCGGCGGTGCAGCTTTGACACGCACTGGCGACGAAGTGCTGACTCGCTATCGCAGCATGGAAGCCGCCTGCCGAACGGCGATTGCCGCCGATGTCCAGGCCTTGCGGACCCTCATCAAGCGCAACCAGCGCCAGAAGTGACGACCCGGAACAGATCGTCGCGTGCCGCCCCAGGCTGACCGATTGCCGCAATTTATTGTTGATTGCGTCAATCACAGCTTAAGAATTGGCAGGCTACAATAATCTCCATCATTGGAATACCTCGCGGGATCGGATTTTATGCCTTCCTGGACGGCTAAATGTCTCAATCTGCGGCAACTCGGATCGGGTCCTAGGGTTCTTCTCCTGGGACACGGATTCGGTGCAAATCAGGATGTTTGGCAGCCTTATCGCGAAATCCTGGCGGAGCATTTCCGTGTCGTGACCTATGACCTGGCTTGTTCCGCCGCGGCAGATCCTGAGTTCTTTGACATGCTGCACCTTCGTCGGCCACTCCGTGAGCGGCATGATCGGCCTGCTGGCAGCAGAACAGCAGCGTGGCCGCTTTGACAAAATCATCACCCTCGGCGCTTCGCCTTGCTATCTCAATCTCGACGGCTATGAAGGCGGCCTCGACCGCGACCAGCTCAACCAGCTTTTTCTCGCGATCGGCTCCAATTACCACGCTTGGGCTGAAGCTTACGCCAATCACGCGGTCAGCCGTCCCCCGGAACATCCGGCGGCGCTCGATTTTCGCAACAGCCTGATGGCAATGCGCAACGATATCGCGCTGACGACGGCTCAGATGATCCTCCTTGGCGATTACCGCGACCGGCTCGATGCGATGACAGTGCCGACGGTTGTTCTTCAGACGCGTACTGATCCAGCCGTGCCGCTGGCTGCGGCGCAATACCTGCACGATCATCTCAAGGGCAGCGTGCTGGAAATACTCGAGACCAGCGGACACATGCCACATATGACCTCGCCGGACATCGTGCTTGGGGCCTTGCATCGCCATTTGCGCGACACGCGATCGGCAGCGACCGTCGGCACCGGGTGAGCGACTTGACCGCCGTCGGACTCAACGGCTTCGGCCGCCGCCGGCGCGATTTCCGGCTGGATGTCGCCATCGGCGCGGCGACGACCCTCCTTGGACTGCTGTCATTCCAATTGGAAAGAGGTGCTGAGTTGCAGCCGCCGATCTGGTTGCCGGCTGGCCTCATGGTCGGCTGGCTGCTGCGGCGCGGCTGGGGCGGAGGGGCGTGTGCCGCCCTCGGCATTCTGGGCGTGGGCCTCATCCACGGAACCGATCTATGGCTGGCCAGCGTTGCCGCCGTTGGCAGCATGATCGCCTGCCTTGTCACCTACGGTATTCTTCGGCGTCTCGATGTCTCCTTGCGGCAGGTCGACTGGCGCAGTGCGCTGCTGTTTTTATTGGCTTCGGCCCTGGGAGGTGCCGTCTTCGCGATGATCGCCGCCCCATTGATTGTCAGCGGCAATGTTGCGATCCAGATTACGGACATCTCGGGTTGGATTGATCTGTGGCTCAGCCATGTTGCCGGCGTCATCATTCTGGCGCCACTTGTGGTGATGTGCGAACGACGGCATTTAGCGGCGCAACATCGCAATCGCCTTCATGCAGCTCTCTGGCTTGCCGGCTTCATTCTGTTTCTCGTCGGCCTGGCGCGGCAGACTGACGCGAGCAGCGGTCATCTGCTGATCTCTGTCCCTCTCGTGCTGATGGTCTGGCCGGCCATCGCGGTCGGTCGCTTTGGTACCGCCTTGGCTGCCATCCTGGTGCCGCTGGCAATGGTCTGGGCAACTGCCCATGGCTACGGTCCGTTCCTCGAAGAAACCGTCTCGATCGATGATGCCGTCAATGAAGTGTTGCTCTTCATGGGTGCAGCGGTTGCCCTGGCCTGGATTCTGGTCGGATTTGCCGAACGACAGCAACGGGCCAATCGCGATCTCGTCATGCGCGAAGAAGCGCTCAACCAAACCGGAGATGGAATCGTTATCGCCAACGCCGAACAACGGGTGATCTATGTCAATGCAGGGTTCGAACGCCTGACGGGCTACTGCATGGCGGAAATGCTTGGCATCAGCTGCTCAATACTGCATGGCCCGGATACGTCGCGCGACACCCTGGATGCCATTAGCTATCAGCTGGATCGGGCACTGATATTCTCCGGCAACGTCCTCAACTACCGTAAGGACGGGTCGACGTTCTGGAACGATCTCACCATCACACCGCTCTTCGACAACACTGGTGAGGTCAAACAATATGTTGGCGTCTTGCGTGATGCGACCGACAGGGTGATCTCGGCCAAGGCGCTGGCTGATGCGCTCGATCTGGCGCGTTCGGCATTGGCGCATTCGCGCGATGCCGAGGCGCGCTATGCTTCGATCCTTCATTCAGCGATGGTCGGTATTATTTCCGTCGATCAGGCGGGGCGGATCATCTCCTATAATCGAGAGGCGGAAGTGATTTTCGGCCATACCGCCGGCGACATGATCGGCCAGCGGCTCGATCGACTTTTGCCCGAGGAAAAAAGGCAGCGACACCAGGGCTTCATTGCCGGTTTCGCTGCGGGCAGCATTGATCGGCAGAAAATGTCGAATTGGCGCTCGGTCACGGCAGTGCGCAGGGATGGCAGCATCTTCCAGATGATGGCGGTGATCTCCAAGGTCGAGGTGGCGGGCAGCCTGACCATGACCGTCATCTTCCGCGACATGACTGAAATCGTCGATCGCGAACGCGACCTTGAGCGTTTGGTAGGCGAAAAGGAATTGGAGGCGAAGCGGGCGCAAGCCGCCGATGTCGCCAAAAGCCAGTTTCTTGCCAATATGAGCCACGAGCTGCGTACGCCTCTCAACGCCATCATCGGCTTTTCCGAGTTGATTGCGCGCGAGCAACTGGGTCCGATTGAACGGCGACCATATGTCGAATTTGCGGAGGACATTCGCAAGAGCGGCATGCATCTCCTCTCCATGATCAGTGAAGTCCTGGATTTATCGCGGATTGGGAACAACAAGTACGATCTTCATTGCAAGGTGGTCGATCCCAACGTCGCAGTGGATGATGCAATCAGTCAGATCCGGGCGCGGGCACTCGATGCCGGCCTGACGTTGCGGATAGCGGCGATAGATCCCGCTTGCCGGATTTGGGCGGACGAGGCCGCTTTGGCGCAGATTCTCGGTCATCTCCTCTCCAATGCCGTAAAGTTCACGCAAGCCGGCGGCACAGTCGACGTGCGCGTGTTCCAGCAAAGCGATACGGGCATGGTGGTGATCGAAGTGAAGGACAATGGCCGCGGCATTCCGGCCGATAGATTGCCCGGCCTCGGGCGCCCCTTCGAACAGGTGGCGGACAGCTACGTGCGTGATGTCGGCGGAACTGGTCTCGGCCTCGCGATTTGCGTGTTGCTGGCCAAGGCCATGTCTGGCGAAGTGACACTGGAAAGCGAGATTGGCAAGGGCACCGTCGCGCACCTCAGCCTTCCGGCCGGCAGATCGGCATCGGCGCCCGCGGGGGCCGCCGGCGACATCGGCGGCCTGGCAGAATCAGGAAAATGACGGACGCTTATTGGGTGCTCAGAATGTGGCCGGCATGCCAAGTTGCCTCCCATGACGACGCTGCCGCTTACGCACGACCTGCCGCCGACCGCCCTCGACCCATTGCGCTGGGCCGCCGCATTGCGTCCGGCCGGGGGGCTGGTGTTTTTTGATAGCGCCCTCACGCATGACACGCTTGGTCGCTACTCTTTCCTCATGGCGGACCCGTTCCACCATCTGAGTGCAGATGGCAATCTGGTGTCGCTGGACGGCCAGGCGACGCGCGGCGATCCCTTTGAGACACTGTCGCGTATGATGGCGCGCTACGAACTGCCAAGTGTTCCCGGACTGCCCCCGTTTCAGGGTGGGGTTGCCGGGTCGTTCGGCTACGGGCTGCGACATCATCTCGAACGCGTGCCGCGGCATCGCCGCGACGACCAGGATATTCCCGACCTGCTGCTCGGCGCCTATGACCTGGTGGTGGCGATCGATCACGTGGCCAAGCGCGGTTGGCTGATCTCCAGCGGTCTGCCGGCGTCTGGCGAGGCGCGAGGGGTCCGCGCACGCGCGCGCATTGATTGGGCGCTTGCTCTCTTTGCCGACACCGCACAGCCAGACGGCTGCCCGCTCCGCTTGGGCGATCGCGGCCCGGCCAGAATTGCCTGGCGCTGAATACCGGGCGATGATCCGCCGAGCCATTGACTATATCGAGGCCGGCGACATCTACCAGGCCAACATTACGCAGCGCTTCCGCGCCAAACTCCACGCCGGAATCGACCGGCTTGACCTCTATCGCGCGCTTCGGCGACGTAACCCCGCGACATTCGGGGCCTTCCTGGAATTCGATGACATTGCGATCCTCTCCTCATCGCCGGAACGCTTTCTTTCGTTGCGCGATGGCATGGTGGAGACGCGGCCGATCAAGGGTACGCGCCCGCGCGGCAGGAGTTCGGCAGAAGATTCAGCCCTGGCAGCCGAGCTCAGGGCCAGCGAAAAGGATCGTGCCGAGAATTTGATGATCGTCGATCTGCTGCGCAACGATCTCAGCCGGGTCTGCCGCATGGGGAGCGTGAAAGTGCCTGTGCTGTGGGGGCTCGAATCCTACGCGACGGTGCATCACCTGGTCTCTGTCGTGACCGGCGAGATGCTGCCCGACTTGACCGCCGTCGACCTGCTGCGCGCGACGTTCCCGGGTGGCTCGGTGACCGGCGCCCCCAAGATCCGCGCCATGGAAGTCATTGCCGAATTGGAACCCACATCGCGTGGACCCTATTGCGGCGCCATTGGCTATCTTGGCTTTGATGGCTGCATGGACAGCAACATCGTCATCCGCACCTATTGTGTGAAGGGCGACGATCTCTCCTTCCAGGTCGGGGGCGGCATCGTTGCCGACAGCGACCCGGCTCTCGAACTCGACGAGAGCCTGACCAAGGCCAAGGCGCTCATTGAAACGCTGGCCTATGACGGCACCGCGCAATCCGATATCGGGGGATCGGCCGCATGATCTGGATCAACGGCGCGTTGTTGCCGGCAGATCAGGCGCGCATCGATCCGCGCGATCGCGGTTTCACCCTGGGCGATGGCTTGTTTGAAACCCTCGCCGCCTTGGATGGCCATCCCCTTGATTTGGCTGCACATCTTGACCGCCTGGCACGGGCTTCGACGGTGCTCGACCTGCCGTTGCCGGTGGAGGCGACCGAGATTGCAACGGCGATTGAACAAGTGCTTGTTGCCAATGGATTGTCCAAGGGTCGCGCTGCCTTGCGCATCACCCTGTCGCGCGGGGTCGGTTCACGCGGGCTGCTGTTACCCCTTGATCCGAAACCGGTTTTGGTGATTACGGCGGGTTTGCATCCGGTGGTGCCGGGGCATCTGGAGGGGGCGATCGTGCCGATCCGGCGCAATGAGGGATCGCCCCTGAGCCGCATCAAGTCTTTGAATTACCTGGATAATATTTTGGCGCAGCAGCAGGCGCAGGCGCTCGGGGCCGAGGAGGCCCTGATGCTCAACAATCAGGGCCGGATTGCTGGCTTTGCGCGGGGTAACCTGTTGGCATTGCTGGGAAACACGCTGGTGACGCCACCTCTGACGGAAGGTGTGCTGGACGGTATCGTGCGCCGCCGGATCCTGGAGAATGCCGCGAAAATCGGTCGGGAAACGGCGGATAATGTCATCGAAAAGGGGGATATCTGCAAGTTTCGCGCTCTCTGGATCACCAATTCCCTGCTCGGCTGCGTGCCGATCACCCGTCTCGACGGCCAGGAAATCCCCCTCGACGCCGAGCTGACGGCGGAACTGGCGCAGCTGGTTCATTGATCGACAGGGTCGATCAATAGCATCTGTATAAGTCACTTGAATCGATCGATCTCCTTCTTCATATTGCTAATGAGAATGATTCGCAAATGACTGGAGGTCATCATGTTACGCGATCTCTTGAAGACCGGTTCCTTCGCCACGCTCCATTTCACGGTGGGCTTCGGCGTTGCCTATCTCATCTCCGGCTCGCTGCCGGTGGCGCTCGGTGTGGCGCTGATCGAGCCCGCGGTGAACACGGTGGTGTTCTTCTTCCACGAGCGTGCCTGGGCTAAGGTGCCGGCTGATCGGAAAGCGCCGCGGGTCGAGGACCATCATGCCTGTCGGCAGTTGAGGCAGATGGCGCTGCCGGGCTGAGATCGACTAGCATGCCGCCCTCAATTGAGGGGGCGGCAGGGATGACCAAGGCGATCGAGGCGTTGCGCGCGGCATTGGGGACGGGCGCCGTCCTCACCGGTGCCGATATCGGCCCGCGCCATCGCTCCGACATGAGCATGACGGGGCGCCATCTGCCCAAGGCCCTGCTGCGGCCGCGCAACACGGATGAGGTCGCGGCAGCACTCCGGATCTGCCACGCCCATGGCCAGAGCGTGGTGCCGCAGGGCGGGCTCACGGGACTGGCCGGCGGCGCCAATGCGGGACCCGACGATATCGCCCTCTCGCTCGACCTCCTCACCGGCATCGAGGAACTGGACGCCGAGGCCGCCACCCTGACCGTGCTGGCGGGGACGCCGCTGGAACGCGCGCAATTGGCCGCCGCCGAACAGGGTTTCCTGCTGCCGCTCGATCTCGGCAGCCGCGGCTCGGCCCAGGTGGGCGGCAATCTTTCGACCAATGCCGGCGGCAACCGCGTCATCCGCTATGGCATGGCGCGCGCCCAGGTGCTGGGGCTTGAGGCGGTGCTGGCGGACGGCACCGTGATCAGCAGCCTCAACAAGATGCTGAAGAACAATGCCGGCTTCGATCTGAAGCAATTGTTCATCGGCTCGGAAGGGACGCTCGGCATCATCACGCGCGTGGTGTTCCGCTTGCGGCCCCTGCCGCGCTCGACCAGCACGGCCTTCTGCGCGCTTACCAGTTTCGAGGCGGTCCTTGCCCTGCTGGGCCGGGCGGGGACCGATCTCGGCGGCCCCTCGGCCTTCGAGGTGATGTGGCCGGATTTCTATCGCTTCGTGAGCGGGCACAAGATGACGGGCGCGCAGCCGCTCAGCCCCGATCATCCCTTCTATGTGCTGATCGAGCACCAGGGCAATGACGCGGCGAACGATCCGGCGCGGTTCCAGGCGCTGCTGGAAGCGGCCCTGGAAGAAGGTCTCCTCGTTGACGCCGTCATCGCGCAGACCGAGAAGGAAGCGCAGAGCTTCTGGAAGGTGCGTGAAGGCTATGCGCTGGATACGCTGCCCGAGATCGTCAATTTTGATGTGAGCCTGGCCGTCGGCCGCATCGGCGCCTTCGCCGAAGATTGCCGCGCAAGGTTGGCGGCTCGCTGGCCGAAGGGTGAGTTCTTCTTCTATGGCCATATCGGCGACAGCAATCTCCACATCACGACGTCGGTATCTTACGCCGCGGGCGAAGGCATGCATGACGTCGACGAGATCGTCTATGCCTGTGTCCGCGACTTTGCGGGCTCGGTCTCGGCGGAACATGGCATCGGCACGTTGAAGCGCGACTATCTCTCCTATTCGCGCACGCCGGCGGAGATCGACGTGATGCGGCGCTTGAAAGCAGCGCTCGACCCGAGGGGAATTCTCAATCCGGGGAAGGTGATTTGCCAAGGTGAGGGCGAACTCGGTATAATTGAATAGAATTCACACATTTTCGGCTTCAGCCAGGAAATCACACCGATGGACGAACCGAACAGCGAGCCGCTGCGACAGCTTCTCGCCTATTGGCGCCTGAAGAAAGGCGCCCGCATGGCGCCGACGCGCGCCGATATCGATCCGGCGGAGATCAAGGAGCTTCTGCCCTATCTGGGTCTGGTGGACATCCAACGCGCACCGTTTCGCTTTCAATACCGTCTGGCGGGAACCGAAATCACCAGGGGATATGGCCAGGAAGTCACCGGCCAATTCCTCGATGGCATGGACCTCAACAACCATCAGAGCCAGATCACGCAGGAATACGAGCGCGTTGCCGAAAGCGGCGCGCCAGCCTGTTCGACCTGGGAGTACCAGCGGAAGGATGGGCGCCATTTGCGCTATGAACGCCTGGCCTTGCCGTTGTCGAGCGACGGCAAGGTGGTCGACAAGCTGATCGGTGGTTGCGTCTTCGAATGGGCGTTCAACGGCGCCGACTGACAGCGGCGGCGAGGCGTGTGACGTCGCGCTCGCCGGCGGAGATTGCGGTAATGCGGCGATTGAAAGCGACGTTGGGGATCCTCAAATCGGGGAAGGTGGTTTGAGGGATCGAGTTTGGCGCGGCCCCCCACCCAACCCTCCCCCCTGAAGGTGGGAGGGCTTTCTGCTTGAGTTCGCTGCGGCCACCTCGCTCTAAACTCCTCCCACCTTCAGGGGGGAGGGCGGGAGGGGGGCCGCGCTCAGTCCCGCTCTCTCCATCCGAACATCACCTCACGCTGCATACCGTTCGCCAACTTTGCGCGCCTGGCCCAGTGCCACCAGGGCCGCCAGCACTTCTTCGATGCGGTCGGTGCGGGCGCCGGTGTAGGTCTTGGCGATGTCGCCGGCACCCGTGGGGGCGGCGCTGGCGGTAAGGGTGGCGCGGATCGCCTGCACCTGGTCGGGCAAGGTCTTCGGCCAGGCCTGCTTTGCCACCTTGCCCTTGGCGATTTTTTTCTTCTGCGCTTCTTCCATGCCGAGATCTGCCTGGAGGCCCGGCGCCGTCGGTGCCTGGAAGTCGGGACGCAGCCAGCGGATGAGGCCGCGCTTCTCCTCGGCCGCGCGTTCATGGTTGAGCGCCACGAGGCGCGTCAGGATCTCGTCGTCGGAAAGATCCGCCGGCCAGCCATAGGCTTCGGCCACGGCCAGATCGAGCTCATCGTGAATCTGCTTCAGCACGGAGACGAGGCCGTGCTCATGAATGATCTTCTCCTTGGCATCCAGCGCGACACCCGCGCGCAATTTCTCCAGCACATTGTACATGCCGGTGATGGTGAGGTCTGAATGGAGCGCCTGTCGATCCTTGCGATGCTTGTCCAACGCCTCTCCGAGTGCGCGGATACGGGCCTTCGTCTCGTCGTCGCAGACGGGGAAAGGGAATTTGTCGAAGCATTCCGAATGATTGTAATTCTGGTCGTTCCCCTTGCCGAGGCGTGCCCAGTTGCGCGACCAAGTCATATGAAATGAGGACGACAGGCAGCCAAGCAAGAATGCGTCGTCGGAACCTATTGCTATGACTTTGGCATCGGGAATAACTGTGTGTTCTAGGAACATGAACACTCTATGTTTTGCTGTGCGGCAAGTCCCAATGTATCGGGAGAGCTGCTCAATCTGGAGGCGCATCTTCGGACGTGGCCGGCCAAACTCCCAAAAATTGTCGCGGAACTTTGGGTCGCTGTTTGTGTCGCGTTCCGGCTTTACTCTGTCCAACAGAATCTGAAAGATTACGGGGTATTCCCTTCTGATCACGTCTTCACTCAGCAGGAAGGTATCGATAATTAACCGAGTTTCACTTCTTTCGGTTAGGTCATCCCCAATAATGTATGGTTTCAGTATGTCTGCGCTCTTGGGATTGACCCTAATGATCTCTTCCGCTTCTGCCTTGGAAACACGAAAGCCCTCGCTCACCGGAATAATGCCTTGATGCGCGAGTCCCTTGTTCGCTTTCAGCGCTGCAGACTCGGTGAGATTTGCTCCCACGGTCAGATCAGCGTGAATTCTTCCTGTTTTCGAAACTAGTTCAACACTGGCGTAGTCGTCGGCACCGAAAGTTTCCCTGCAAACCTGGTCTAGGCGACCGGTACCCCTGGTTGAAGATGCTACTGTCATTGCGACACGCACCGCCGCGCCGTCGGCAGCATCGATCCACGGGTGATCAGGAATTACATAAGTGAGGGTCAAGCCATCTGGCGAATCAATATGCGTCTGAAGAACTTTCCGATTTAGAGATTGTCGAATGCTATTGGTTGTGATGAGTCCAAAGCGTCGAACCAATCCCGATTTAGATTTGGTGGCGGCGATATCCCACCAGTACATGACTAAATCAACAGAATCTGGGACGTTGATGTGCGAGGCTCTAAGGGCGTCGACATAGCCGTCACCCAACCTATTCCTCATTCGCTTATTCCCAATAAACGGCGGATTGCCGATGATGAAATCCGCCTGCGGCCAGTCGGCCTTGCGCGGGTTGATGTACCGATAGATCGGCTTCTGCGCCGTCTCATCCGGTACGTCTTCACCCGTCACAGGATGCTTCTTGAATGTGACACCGTCCCAGCGCGAGAGCGGCTTGCCATGCTCGTCTCTCGCCAATTCTTCGGCATCGTAGGCGAGGATGGCGTCTTGGCGTTGGATGTTATGGAAGTTGCGCAGGATGGGTTCCACCGGCAGAACGCGGCCGCGCGTGCGGAAATGCCATTGCAGATAGCCGATCCATAGCACCAGCTCGGCAATGTGAACCGCGCGCTCATTGATCTCCAGCCCCAGGAACTGATGCGGATCGACTGAATGGCGTTCCAGCTCAAGGAAGGATTGATCCTCGTGCAGTTCATTGGTGAGGAAGTCGAGCACTTCGCCTTCCAGGCGCTTCATATGCTCGAGCGTCGCATAGAGGAAGTTGCCGGAGCCGCAGGCGGGGTCGAGCACGCGGATTTCGCAAAGCGCGTGGTGGAACTTCTTCACCTCATCCTTGGCGCCGTCCATGTCGCCTCGGTTGGCGAGCGTCACGGCGGCGGCCTTGGCGGCATCCCAATCGGCGCGCAGGGGTTCGATGATGGTGGGCAGCACCAGCCGGTCGACATAGGCGCGCGGTGTGTAATGGGCACCTAAGCGATGCCGCTCATTGGGGTCGAGGGCCCGTTCCAGCAGCGTACCGAAGATGGCGGGTTCGACATCCTTCCATTCGCGCTCGGCTGCTTCGATGAGGAGGCCCAGCTGTTCCTCGGTGACGGCGAGGGCGTCGGCATCCTGGAACAGGCCGCCGTTGAATTTCAGCACCTTGGCCTGGAGAGCGACGCAATCGTCGCCCCGGTCCATCGCCCGCCACAATTCGCGCATCGTGAACTGAAAGGCCTTGGCGTTGCCCTTGAGGCTCTTCAGCTTGTTGAGGAACGATGCTTTGGGCAGCAGTTCCACATCCTCGGCAAACATGGTGAACAGGCAGCGCATCAGGAAAATGGCGACCGTGTGCGGGGCATGGGTCTGCTCCAGCGACTTGGCAAGACGCGCCAGCCGGTCGGCAATCTCGCGCGTCACCTTGGCTGCATGACGCGCCGGGTCGAGGGAGAGCGAATCTTCCCACACAGCTTTGAGGCGCTTGCGGATATCGCTGTCCGCCAGATCCTTGAGCGCGATGCGGAAGCTGGATGAATCGGGATAGGGGCCGTAATGCTTGCCCATGCCGGTGAAGTCGGCATAGAGCTCGATCGTGTGGCCGACATCGACCACGATCAGGAAAGGCGGCCAGCCTTCGGCGGCGGGCAGGGCTTGGGCATAGGCAAAGGCCTGGCCGCGTGCCCGCAGCATGGCGTCGTCCCAGCCCTTGGTGCCGCGCGTGGCGGTGCCTTTTTTGCTCGGTTTGGCAGCCGTCGCCGGGGCGAGGTCGAATTCGGCCTGTTGCGTCCGGTCGCTGCCTTGCTTGGCTTCGAGTACGAAGGCGCCCTTCTTGTAGAGGTCGATGCGGCCGGTGCCACCTTCCGGGAAGGTGACGGCGCGCTCGAAGACATAGGTGTTCCGTGAGTCGTCGGCCTGGGACGGGTCCGGCCGACCGACGTCGAGGAGGTCGCACAGTTCCGACAGGAAAAGCTGGTAGTTGGCCCGCTCGGCTGCGGCGGAGGCCGCCCAGCGGGTGATGAAGGTCTCGGCTCGGGCGGTCAATTTGCTTCCCCGGATGGTCGCGGTCTGCTTGACGGTTCTGGTTTTAAGGGTTTTGGCAGCTTCCAACAATGGCGCGTGGGGGATTGGGGTTCAACCGGGAATTGGGCGTCGTGTTGGGGTTGGTGGGGGGCGTTCGCTGAGGGTGGATTGAGGGAGCCCGTTTGGCCCCGGCCCCCCACCCAACCCTCCCCCCTGAAGGTGGGAGGGCTTTCTGCTTGAGTTCGCTGCGGCCACCTCGCTCTGAACTCCTCCCACCTTCAGGGGGGAGGGGGGTTGCGCTCAGTCCCGCTCTCTCACAACACAGCAAGCACTTCACGCAGCGTAAGGCTCGCCTATCTTGTTTCGGCCTACCTTGTTTCAGGCAGGCTTGTTTCGGGTTGGTGGTCGAAGGCATGTCGCCAGCAATCGAGTTCGCCATCCGCCGCGTCGACACGGCCGGCATAACGACGGAAGGCATTTGTTCCAAGGCCCGCCGTGATGGTCGGTTCGAGACAGATGTTTCCGCAAGAACGGCTGTCACGGCAGAGTTCTGGCCGGCCAGAATCAGGAAGTCGGCAAGGGCCCGCGACGCGATCCCGCGCCCGCGCCGCGAGGCGGCGACGCCGTATCCGATTTCAATCTCGCCATCCCGCGTCGGCAGTTTGACGAGGGATATGAGGCCGACGATCTCGCCCGCTTCGACGATCATCCAGGCCGCTGGTCCCGACGTCCCGCGAAGGCTCTGTGCAAGATCGCGCAACATCGCCATCGTCTCCGGCGAGTCGATGCCACCCTCGGCCAGTGAAAATCCTGGCGGCGCCTGTCCGATGACAAGGGCCGCGAAGCAGGATTCCGTTGCCTCCAAAAGCATTCCGGGTCTCTCGATGAATGGAACCAGAGGTCGCGCGATTTTTCACGGCTGCATGGGCGCCGCCGCGGAGCCCCCCTTTGGCAGGTTTGCAGGCGGATGTCCAATTGCTGGGGGTTGGATCATGCCGTGGCTGACGGCGCTCGGTCTCCTTCGACTCCAAGAGGATACGCCATCCGGGGAAGGTGGTTTAAGGAACGAGCTTGGCTCCGGCCCGCCTTCAGCCTCTCTCTTGAGAAATTTATCCGAATATTTGTGTTGGAGGCGGAGATTATTCCTGACTCTCGCCCTATTTTTCCTAAATGAATCCGCGACCTAAGTAGGATGTCGTACTTAAGTATATTTACATAAATTGAGACCTAAATTCTTGGACAGTACCAATTTTGGAAGCATTCCAGGAGGCGGGATCATGGCGGGATCTGCAGTGCGGCCGACCGGTATCGAATGCCCTTATGACGAAGAGGAGCTGATCGTCAGCAAGACCGACCTCAAAGGGCGGATCGCTTATGCCAACGATGTCTTCCTGCGGCTTGCAAAGTTTCCCCGAGCCGAGGTGATCGGCGCACCCCACAGCCTGATCCGGCATCCCGACATGCCACGCTGCGTCTTCAAGCTGCTGTGGGACACCATCCAGACGAAGAAGGAATTGTTCGCCTATATCGTCAACATCGCGCGGGACGGCGATCACTATTGGGTCTTTGCCCATGTCACACCGACCTTCGACGCCAACCGGAACGTCCTCGGCTTCCATTCCAACCGGCGTAAACCCGACAAGGCGCAACTGGACAAGATCAAGCCCATCTATGCCGACCTGCTGGCGGAAGAAAACCGTCATGACAACCGCAAGGACGGCATGCTGCGCGGCCACGACATGCTGATGAACATGTTGCAAGGGAAGGGGCTCGACTATGACGAATTTGTCTTCTCTCTCTAAAGCCATCGGCGCCGTTGCCGGACTGGTCGCCACGGTCGTGCTCGCCTCGCTGCTGCATTTTCTGCTGGATGCGCAATTTGACATCTGGATCACCGCCGGTGAATTTTCCCTCGTCGCGGTGTTGGCGGTCCTTGCCATCTGGTGGCTGCGCCGGGCACGCCTCGGGATCAATGATGCCGTGCGCGTCTGCCAGAATGCCTTTCACGGCAATCTCGAAGCCCGCATCCTCGCACCGCGCGATGGCGGGGAGATCGGCGCCTTGCAGGCGAACACCGACAACATGCTCGATATCGTCGATGCGTTCGTGCGCGAATCTGCGGCGTCCATGGAATATGCGAGCCAGGGCAAGACCTTCCGCAAGGTGCTGACCAGGGGCCTGCCGGGAGCGTTCAAGAATGGCGCCGAAACCATCAATGCCGGCACGGCATCGATGGACCAGCGCGTCCGGGACCTGGCGAAGTTCGCCCAGAGTTTCGGTTCCAAGATGGATGAGGTGGTGCGGATCCTGACAGCAGCATCCACGGAACTGGCGGTCGATGCCCAGACCCTGTCGAGTGCCGCCGAAGAAACCAGCCAGCAATCGACGGTCGTCGCCGCGGCGTCGGAAGAGGCATCGGTCAATGTGCAGACAGTTGCCAGCGCCGCCGAGGAACTCTCCTCCTCGATTGCCGAGATCAGCCGCCAGGTGACGCAATCGATGACCATCACCCATCAGGGTGTCGACGAGGCGCAGCAGACCAACAAGCAGATTCAGATGCTGTCCGTCGCGGCGCAGCGGATCGGCGACGTGGTCAGGCTGATCAGCGATATCGCCAGCCAGACCAATCTGCTGGCTTTGAATGCCACGATCGAGGCAGCGAGGGCCGGCGAGATGGGCAAGGGCTTCGCCGTGGTGGCATCGGAGGTCAAGAATCTCGCGACCCAGACGGCCAAGGCAACCGAGGAAATCAGCTCGAACATCACGGAGATGCAGCGCGCGACCAGTGAATCGGTCGAGGCCGTGCAGCATATCGGGCAGACGATCAGCCAGATGAGCGAGATATCGACGGGCATTGCCTCGGCGATGGAAGAGCAGGGTGCGGCGACCCAGGAAATCGCGCGCAACGTCCAGCAGGCGTCGGCCGGCACGACCGAGGTATCGGCCAACATTGTCGGCATCACCGAGGCGGCGCTGGATACCGGCAAATCGGCTTCGCGCGTCAAGGATGTGTCCGGCCAGATCAACGCTCAGGTCGAGGTGCTGCAGACCGAGGTGGCGGCCTTCCTGAAATCGATCAACGGGTAAGGGGTGGCGATGGGGCTTGGGCTGCGATCGGCGCGCTGAACTTCGGCAGCAATCTTCCTTGATAGCCGGTGGGTTCCGCACCGATCCTGGTGGCGCCCATGGACGCGTAGAAGGTGGCGGCTTGCGGATCTGAGTCGATCAGGAGTTCGCAGGCCCCCAATTGCCGCGCAAGCGCCCGGGCCTTGTCATAGAGGGCGCGGCCGATGCCGCGGCGGAGATTTTCCGGGGCGACGAAGAGCAGCGTCAGATCGGCGCTGGCCGCGTCGAGGGGGTCCACCTCGACCACGCCCAGCGGCCGGTCGGCATTGTCGACGGCCACCCAGACGCGGCCAAACCTGATGGCGTCGGGTTGGACGCGGATCTGATCCCGCACACTTGCCATGAAGGCCGCGTCGTAGCCCCAATGCGCTTTGGAGCGGTAGCAGATGTCGTCGAGGAGCGCGCGCTCATCGTCGCGGGCGGGGCGGAGGGTGAAAGTGGCTTCTGCCATCAGTTGCTCCCCCTCACCCTGACCCTCTCCCGCCCGCCGACGAATGTCGGCCTTCGCCGACAGGGGGAGAGGGGATGAGGATTTTGCGGAAACAATAGACTCGCGGCGACCAAAGACTACTGCCGACGACGCACCAAGCCCCTCTCCCCTCGCGGGAGAGGGGTTGGGGTGAGGGGGGCGCTTCATATCATCTCCAGCGGCACCGCCTTCTTCGGAGCCGGAAAGGCGGCGTCGATCTCGGCCAAGTCCTCTGGGGTGAGGCGAAGGTCCATGGCGGCGGCGTTTTCCTTGAGACGTGCCACATGGCTGCTTTTCGGCACGGCAAAGCTCAGCTTGTGGCGCGTCGCCCAGGCCAGCATCACCTGCGCCACGGTCGCCTCATGGCGGGCGGCGATGGGCTGCAGCTTCGCGAACGCCGTCACATCGCCTTGCGCCAGAGGGCAATAGGCCATGAGGGCGATGCCGTGCCGGGTCATCAGGGGCACGAGATCATGCTCGGGCCCGCGCACGCCGACATTGTAGAGGATCTGGTTGGTCTGCGTCGCGGCGGCACCCGAGATCGCCAGCCATTGCTTCATGTCGTTGCTGTCGAAATTGCTGACGCCGAAGCTCTTGATCTTGCCCTGTGCCTGGAGGTGCAGAAACGCCTTCAACGTCTCGGCCAAGGGATCGCCACCGCGCCAGTGGAGCAGATAGAGATCGAGCCGGTCGGTCTGCAATCGCTTGAGGCTCCGCTCGCAGGCGGCCACGGTCCCAGCAAAGCTTGCATTGCTGGGAAGCACCTTGCTCACTAGATAGACCTGGTCGCGGCGGCCCTGGATGGCCTCGCCCACCACCACCTCGGCGCCGCCATCACCGTACATCTCGGCGGTGTCGATGAGCGTCAGGCCGAGATCGATGCCGGCCTGGAGGGCCGAGACTTCCGCCTCTCGCTGCGCGGGCTTCTCGCCCATGCGCCAGGTGCCCTGGCCGATCGCGGGAATGCTGCTGCCGTCCGGCAGGACTATACGTCGCATGGTCCGTTTCCTTGTGGGTCCCGTAGGGTGTTGTGCCCAGACCCCATTTCCGGGGTGCTTCCCCTTCACTCTAGCGCGGCAGCTATCACGCCGCTATCATCGGAACATGACAAACATTCTCCTCATCCTCCTCATCATCTTCATGATCCTCGCCTTGGGGTCGCTGCTGGTCGGCGTCTTCAACATGGGCAAGGGCGGCACATTCAACAAGAACAACAGCAACAAGCTGATGCGCTACCGCGTCGTGTTCCAGGCCGGGGCCGTCGCCTTGCTGGTGCTCTATCTGATGGCACGCTAGCCGCCATGGTCCAGCTCACGCGCATTTATACCAAGGGCGGCGACAAGGGCTCGACCTCGCTGGGCTCCGGCAAGCGGGTGAAGAAGCATGACCTGCGCGTCAGTGCCTATGGCACGGTCGATGAGGCCAATGCCGCGATCGGCGTGGCGCGGCTTCATACCCGTGACGACATCGATGCAATGCTGAACCGGATCCAGAACGATCTGTTCGATCTTGGGGCCGATCTCTGCCAGCCGGAGGATCCAACAGACTATCCGCCCTTGCGTGTGGTCGAGGCGCAGGTCGAGCGGCTGGAGCAGGAGATCGACCGGCTGAATGCCGAATTGCAGCCGCTGAAAAGCTTCGTGCTCTCCGGCGGCACGCCGGCTGCGGCCTATCTCCATCTTGCGCGCACGATAGCGAGGCGCGCCGAGCGCGAGATCACGGCGCTCATGGATGTGGAAACCGTCAATCCGGCGGGTCTGCGCTACATCAACCGGCTCTCCGACCTCCTTTTTGTCATGGCGCGCTACGTCAATGACAAGGGGAAGGCGGATGTGCTGTGGGTGCCGGGGAAAAACCGATAGAGCGGCAAAAGCACCAAAGCAGGTGCGGGAGACTCGCTCTCAAATGGCGCCGGATTGCCCAAAATCCTGGCAGCGATTGCCCAAGGAAGCTGCATGCAGCTGGCCGAGGCGCTCGCGGATTGTGGTTAATCGGGTCCGCGGCATTGCTGTGAAGTGCTTGATATTGCGCAATTAAGCGCAAGGCTGACGTTTCTTGGCGAGTTCCCTCGCCACGTTGACACAAAGATGCCATGCCCCTATTTTGCGCATGCGAAATTTGCTGCCTCGCGGCCGTATTAAAGCGGTGTGCGGGGGTATCGGCCGTTGCAACCACAGTTGTTCAAACACTGTCTCATCCGGGTCCTTGAAGATGAAAGTCCTCGTCGCTGTTAAGCGGGTGATCGATGCCAATGTGAAGGTTCGCGTCAAAGCGGACGGCACGGGCGTCGAAACCCAGAACGTCAAGATGTCCATGAATCCCTTCTGCGAAATCGCGACCGAGGAGGCTGTCCGCCTCAAGGAAGCCGGCAAGGTGACGGAAATCGTCGCTGTCTCGCTGGGCAATGCGCAATGCGCCGAGACCATCCGCACGGCGCTCGCCATGGGCGCCGATCGCGGCATCCATGTGCAGACCGATGTCGAACTGCAGCCTCTCGCGGTCGCCAAGCTCTTGAAGGCCGTGGTCGACAAGGAACAGCCGGGTCTGGTCATTCTCGGCAAGCAGGCGATCGACGACGACGCCAACCAGACCGGTCAGATGCTTTCGGCGCTGCTCGGCTGGCCGCAGGCGACCTTCGCCTCGAAGCTGGTCTTGAACGACAACAACACCGCCAATGTGACGCGCGAAGTCGATGGCGGGCTGGAGACGATCGAGGTCAAGACGCCCTTCGTCATGACCACCGACCTCCGCTTGAACGAACCGCGCTATGCAAGCTTGCCCAACATCATGAAGGCGAAGAAGAAGCCGATTGATGCGCTGACCCCGGAGCAGCTCGGCGTCGACCCCACCCCGCGTGTGAAGACCCTGAAAGTTGCCGAGCCGCCCAAGCGCTCCGCCGGCATCAAGGTCAAGTCGGTCGCTGAGCTGGTCGACAAGCTGAAGAATGAAGCAAAAGTCATCTGAGGATCAATCCATGAGCATTCTCGTCCTTGCCGAGCATGACAACGCGTCGCTGAAATCGGCGACCTTGCATGCCGTTACCGCCGCTAAAGTGATCGGCGGCGACATTCATATCCTGGTGGCCGGCGCCGGTGCGCAGGGCGCTGCGGACGCCGCCGCCAAGGTGGCCGGCGTTTCCAAGGTGCTGCTGGCCGACGACGCGATCTACGGCCATGCGCTCGCCGAAAACGTCGCCAAGCTGATCGTGGGCCTGGCCGGCAATTACAGCCACATCCTCTCGGCGGCGACCGTCAACGGCAAGAACATCCTGCCGCGGGCCTCGGCCCTCCTGGACGTGCAGCAGATCTCGGAAATCTCCGCGGTCGAAAGCGCCGATACCTTCGTGCGCCCGACCTATGCCGGCAATGCGATGACCACGGTGCAGTCCTCGGACAAGATCAAGATCATCACCGTGCGTGCGACGGCGTTTGACGCCGCTGCCGAAACCGGTGGCTCGGCTGCGATCGAGAAGGTCGCCTCGGGTGGCGATGCGGGTCTCTCGAAGTTTCTGGGCCAGGAAGTGCAGAAGACCGAGCGGCCGGAACTCACCTCGGCGCGCATCGTGGTCTCGGGTGGCCGCGGCATGCAGTCCGGCGAGAATTTCAAGATGCTCGAGGAAGTGGCCGACAAGCTGGGTGCCGCGGTTGGCGCGTCGCGCGCGGCGGTCGATGCAGGCTTCGTGCCCAACGATTACCAGGTCGGCCAGACCGGCAAGATCGTGGCGCCGGACCTCTATGTCGCGGTCGGTATCTCGGGTGCCATTCAGCACCTGGCCGGCATGAAGGACAGCAAGGTCATCGTCGCCATCAACAAGGATGAAGACGCGCCGATCTTCCAGGTCGCCGATTATGGCCTGGTCGCCGACCTGTTCACGGCGGTGCCGGAACTGGCGAAAGAACTCGGCAAGTGAGCCAAAACGAACCGGACGGGCGGCCCGCTGAAAGATCGGCGGGCCGCCTTGTTCCGGAGCAACGAAAAGAAGAGGTCCAGACGTGACGATCGAAACAGTCGGCATCATCGGTGCGGGTCAGATGGGCAACGGCATCGCCCATGTCTGCTCGCTGGCCAAGCTCGACGTCATCATGGTCGACAACAACCCGGCGCAGCTCAACAAGGCGCTGGAGACGATCCGCGCCAACATGAACCGCCAGGTGAAGCGCGGCTTCATCACCCAGGCCGATGAAGACGCGGCGATCAAGCGCATCAAGACCAGCCAGTCCCTGAAGGATCTCGGCCCCAGCGATTTCGTGATCGAAGCCGCGACCGAGAAGGAAGAGATCAAGAAGGAGATCATGCGCGCCGTGTGCCCGCATCTCAAAGCCGAGACGCTGCTCGCCTCGAACACCTCCTCGATCTCGATCACGCGGCTTGCCGCCGCGACCGACCGGCCGCAGAAGTTCATCGGCATGCATTTCATGAACCCGGTGCCGCTGATGCAGCTGGTCGAGCTGATCCGGGGCTTGGCTACCGATGACGATACCTTCACCCAGATCCGCGACTTGGCCGAAAAGCTCGGCAAGACCACGGCGACCTCGGAAGATTTCCCGGCCTTCATCGTCAACCGCATCCTGCTGCCGATGATCAACGAGGCGGTCTATACGCTCTATGAAGGTGTCGGCAATGTGGATGCCATCGACACGGCGATGCGTCTTGGCGCCAACCATCCGATGGGTCCGCTGGAGCTTGCCGATTTCATCGGCCTCGACGTGTGCCTTGCTGTGATGCAGGTGCTCTATGAGGGCCTCGCCGACAGCAAGTACCGCCCGTGCCCGCTGCTGGTGAAATATGTCGAAGCCGGCTGGTACGGCAAGAAAGCCGGCCGCGGCTTCTACGACTACAGTGGCGAGACGCCGGTCCCCACCCGCTAAGCGACCGACGGCGCGCGATGCGGAGCGCCACTACCTTTTCCAAGGCATTCTTCTCCGGCCTGACGGCGCTGGTGCTGGCGGCCTGCGAGACGCACGGTCTCAACGCCACCTATTACGGCGCCAATCTGGAAACCGCGATGCGCAACGGTTTTGCCCGCGACTATCCGGCGCTGGAAGGTGTTGCGGATTGGCCGGCGACCCAGGACTGTCTCATCCCGGCTATCCTGGCGGAGATACCCCTTACCGATCAGTCAATCCTGGTGCAGTCGCTCAAGGCGCAGGATTTCAGCGGCGGCGCACGGGAGCTCTATATCCGCTATTTCTGGTACTCGCCGACCAATGGCGAGATCGTCTGGCCGGGTACGCCCGACGCCGCGCCGGCGCTTGATGGTCGCCTGCGCTTCAGCGACGGCGAGCCCGTGCCGGATCTGGATTTCGACCTGCGCCGACGCATGCGCCGGAATTTCGAAGCGGGCTGCCCGGAACTGGCAGAGAAATACCCGCTTATTCTGTCATTGCCGCCGATGGAAGATGTTTGACGGGCGCTCGCCTCAACCGGCCGGCTTCACATCGAGATATTTCTTCAGCACGTCCTTGATCGGCTGCGCGTTCCAATTGGTGGCGCCGATATAGATGGAGACGACGTTGCCGTCACGGTCGAGGACATAGGTGGTGGGGAGCGCGTTGCCTTTCAGCTCCTGGAATAGATCGCTCATGCGGTCGGTGTAGAGGGTGAGGTTCTTGACGCCGGTGCGGCGGAAGAAGGGGGCCGCCTTCTTGATGCCGTCGCGGTCGAGGCTGATGGCGATGACCTTCAAGCCCTGATCGCCAAGGGAGGCCTGGAGGGCGTCGAGGGTCGGCATTTCGGCGACGCAGGGCGCGCACCAGCTGGCCCAGAAATTCAGCACCACGACCTGGCCCTTGAACTCCGCGAGGGTGACCTTGCCGCCAAGCGCGTCCTGGAAGGGCTCATTGGGCGTTGGCAGGGGCGGATCGAACGGGCTAAAGTCGCCGGGTTTTGGGGCGGCGCCGTCGGCCAGAGCCGGTTGATGGGGGGCGGACCCCAGCAGGATTCCCAGGAAAATGGCCAAAAAGGCGGTTTTTTTCAGTATCATGAGTGCCAAGAACCAATCCTCACCGTCACCGGATTCCGCCAACAGCATGTGGGGCGGTCGTTTTGCTGCAGGCCCGGCAGCGATCATGCAGCAGATTAATGCCTCCATCGGCGTCGACAAGCGCCTTTATGCCGAGGACATCGAGGGGTCGCTGGCCCATGCCGCGATGCTGGTGAAACAGGGCATCATCACCGAGGTGGACGGGGCGGCGATCGCCAAGGGCCTGGCGTCCGTGAAGGCCGAGATCGAGGCGGGGAAATTCGAGTTCAAAGTGGCGCTCGAGGACATTCACATGAATGTCGAGCAGCGGTTGAAGGAACTGATCGGCGAACCGGCAGGGCGGTTGCACACCGCGCGCTCGCGCAACGACCAGGTGGCGCTCGACTTCCGCTGTGGGTGCGACGCGCCTGCGACGAGGTGGCCCACGAAGCGCGCGCGCTGGTAGCAGCCCTCATCGACCGCGCCGAGGAAGAGGCCGCGACCGTGATGCCGGGCTATACGCATCTGCAGCCGGCGCAGCCGGTGACCTTCGGGCATCATCTGCTGGCCTATGTCGAAATGCTGGGACGCGATCTTGGGCGCCTTTCGGACGCGCGCAAGCGCATGAATGAGAGCCCGCTGGGGGCGGCGGCCCTTGCCGGCACGACCTTTCCCATCGACCGGCAGATGACGGCGAAAGCCCTGGGCTTCGACCGGCCGTCGGCGAATTCACTCGATGCCGTATCGGACCGGGACTTTGCGCTGGAATATCTCGGCGCCCTTTCGATCCTCTCCGTGCATCTCTCGCGCCTCGCCGAGGAGATCGTCATCTGGATGAGTGAGGGCTTCCGATTCATCAGCTTGTCTGACGCCCTCACCACCGGCTCCTCCATCATGCCGCAGAAGAAGAATCCGGATGCTGCCGAACTGGTGCGCGCCAAGGCCGGCGAAGTCATCGGCCTCATGGTGCAGCTCCTCATCATCCTCAAAGGCCTGCCGCTCACCTATGGCAAGGACATGCAGGACGACAAGGCGCCGACTTTCGCGGCCACCGACACCATGCTCCTCTCGCTGGCGGCGATGACCGGGATGGTGCGCGACCTCACGGCCAACCGCGCGCGCATGCGGGAAGCCTGCGAGCGCGGGTTCCTGACCGCGACCGATCTGGCCGATTGGCTGGTGAAGAATCTGGGCCTGCCTTTCCGCGACGCCCATCATGTGACGGGCACGCTGGTGAAGCAGGCCGAGGGCCAGGGCAAGGGGTTGAGCGATCTCAGCCTTGCGGAAATGCAGGCGGTCGAGCCGCGCATCACGCAGGATGTCTATCCGGTGTTGAAAGTCGAGAATTCGGTGGCCGGGCGCAAATCCGAGGGCGGCACCGCCCCCGACAATGTGCGTGAAGCCGCCAAAGCCGCCAGGGAGCGTTTTCTATGAAGATGTCGAAATTTTCCATTCTGATGCTGGCGGCGGTGCTGGCGCTTACGGCTGGAATCAGCGCCTGCGGTCGCAAGGGCGATCCGGTGCTGCCCAAGGAAGTGCATAAGGACCAGTACCCCGAGCAGTACCCGAAGACCGTGAAGCCGCAGACCGGCATTTTCAGCGGCTGACGCCTCTCCGTTTCCAGAAAGATCTCCATGAGCCATTTTCATTACCAGGACGGCGAGCTTTATGCCGAGGGCGTTCCCGTGAGCCGCATCGCGGCCGAGGTGGGGACGCCCTTCTATTGCTATTCGACGGCGAAGCTCAGCGACAATTACCGCAATTTCGAGAGCGCGCTGGGCGGGCTCAATGCGCGGCTCTATTTTTCGCTGAAGGCCAATTCAAACCAGGCGGTGATCAAGACCCTGGCCGCTCTCGGCGCCGGGGCCGACGTGGTCTCGGTGGGCGAGATGTACCGGGCACTTAAAGCCGGGATCCCTGCCGGCGACATCGTCTTTGCCGGCGTCGGCAAGACGCGGGCCGAGATGGCGGAAGCGCTGAAAGCCGGCATCTATCAGTTCAATGTCGAATCGCAGGGTGAACTCCGCGCCCTCAACGAGGTCGCGCTGATGCTGGGCAAGCGCGCGCCGGTGGCGCTCCGCATCAACCCCGATGTCGATGCGAAGACCCATGCCAAGATCGCCACGGGCAAGTCCGAGAACAAGTTCGGCATCGATATCGACCATGCGCCGGCGATCTATGCCGAGGCCGCGGGCCTGCCGGGTATCGATGTGAAGGGGCTTGCCTGCCATATCGGCTCGCAATTGACCGACATCACGCCGTTCAAGCATGCCTTCCGCAAGATGTCGGATCTGGTGAAGGCACTGCGCGGCAAGGGGCTCACCGTGGAGCGGGTCGATCTCGGTGGTGGCGTCGGCATCACCTACCGCGAGGAGCAGACCATCAGCTTTGCCGACTACACGACGGCGGTCGCCGAGAATTTCGGCAATATGGGGTTGAAGCTGGAAGCCGAGCCCGGCCGTGCCATCGTCGGCAATTCGGGCATTCTGGTTTCCCGCGTCATCAATGTGAAGGAAGGGGTCAGCCGCAGCTTCGTGATCGTCGATGCGGCGATGAACGACCTCATCCGCCCGACCCTTTACGACGCCTATCATCAAATTCTGCCGGTGCGGCAACCGGCAGACGATGCGCCGGTTGTCAGGGTGGATGTGGTGGGGCCGATCTGCGAAACCGGCGACCAGTTTGCCGAGCAGCGGCCGTTGCCGCCGCTGGGGACCGACGACCTCATCGCCTTCGGCGAGGCCGGGGCCTATGGCGCGGTCATGTCGTCGACCTATAACACAAGGCCGCTGGTGCCGGAGGTTCTGGTAAAAGGCGATAAGTTCGAAGTGGTTAGGCCGCGCCAAACTTATGACGCAATCATCGGTCAAGACATTCTGCCGAGCTGGCTGGAGGATTTAAGAGGCAGCGCTCGCTCTGTTCCCTCCACCTTCAGGGGGAGGGTTAGGTGGGGGCATCGGCGATAACCAGGAGGACAGATGGCAAGGCGCCCGGTTCTCGGGGAAGAGACGGCCAAGACGCCCACGACACCGACAGGCTTGCCTGCGCGCGTGCGGGCGATGGCGGTTCTCGCCTGGGGTGCCCTGCTGGTCGAACGGCTGTGGGCGGCGCTGACGCCGCCGGTGGCCGTCCTGGCGCTGGGTCTCGCCATTGCCTGGATCGGCCTGCCGCGGCTGCTGCCGGTCTGGGGGCATATCGCGCTGCTGGTCCTTGCCACCCTTGCCTTGGGCTACGCGCTCTATCGCGGTTTTCGGGGATTCCGCCTGCCGGCCTGGCGCGACGCGCTGCGGCGCCTGGAACAGGATAGCGGCCTCAGCCACCGCCCGCTCACCCATATCGACGACGCCCAGGTCAGCAACCTCATCGACCCCGGCGCCACCAGCCTGTGGCAGCGGCATCGGGCGCGGCTCATGGCCTCGATCGGGCGGCTCGATCTCCGCTGGCTGGATAGCGGCCTAGCCAAGCGCGATCCGCAGGCCCTGCGCCAGCTTTGCCGGCTGCTGGCGGTGGCGGCTTTCTTCATTGCGAGCGAAGCCTGGCAGCGCCGCCTCGAGCAGGCCGTCATTGCGAATTTCTCGGGCCTCGAAGACAGCGACCTCATCAGCGTCGAGGCCTCGATCACGCCGCCCGATTACACCGGCCTGCCGCCGGTCAGCCTCAACATGGCGGCCAAATCGGAAGTGAGTGGGGCGGAAGCCGGGAAACCGCTGGTCGTGCCGTCGGGATCGCGCCTGCTGATGCAGGCGCAGGGCCTGCCCACCAGCGGCATGGGCGGTCCGGCGACGCTGGTCGCCAACAATGAGAAGCTGCCCTTCGACGCGCTCGACGCCACGACGCAACGCGCCGAGGCGACGCTTACCGCCGGCGATCGCATCGGCGTGCAATCGGGCCTTACCACCGTCGCCGAATGGCCAGTTGAGGTGGTGCCCGACATGGCGCCCAGCGCGCAGTTCGGCGGGCAGCCCGGCGTCACCGAGCGCGGCGTGCTGCGCCTCGGCTATACCGCGCGCGACGATTACGGCGTCACGGATCTCCGCCTCGTGGTCAGCCGCGGATCAGAGAACATGGAATTCAAGCTGGCGCTGGCCCAGGGCGGCATCGATGCGGAAGGGCAACACACCGCACAAGGCGGCAGCTTCCAGGATTTGACCGCCCATGCCTGGGCCGGGCTTGACGTGGAACTCCGCCTGGTGGCGCGCGATGCCATGGGGCAGATCGGCGCCTCGGCACCGATGGCGCTGACGCTGCCGGAGCGGAAATTCTTCCATCCCGTGGCGCGCGCCATCATCGAACTCAGGAAGCGCGTCGCCAGCGACTGGCAGTTCCATGACTCGGTGGCGCAGGAACTCAACGTGCTGAAGTCGCAGCCTGAAACCTATGAGGACCGGATCGTGGCCTTCATGGGCATGGATTTCGCAGCGCGGCGCCTGACCACGCCGGGCTTTGCCCCCTCGCATCTGCCGCCGATCCTGCAATTGATGTGGGACACCGCGGTCGATCTCGAGGATGGCGGCACGTCGCTGGCCCTGAGCGAGTTCCGCCGCCTGCAGCAGGAATTGCAGGATGCGCTTGATCGCGGCGCCTCGGATGAGGAGATCGAGCGGCTGATGAACCAGCTGCAGGAAGCGATGAACCGCTACATGCAGGACCTCCAGCAGCAATTGGAGCGCGCGATGGAAAGCGGCCAACCCTTGCGCCAGCTCTCGCCCAACGGCCTCAAGCTCTCGCAGCAGGATCTCAACCAGATGCTCAACGATGCGCGCAACATGGCGCGCTCGGGGGCGAAGGATTCCGCGAAGCAAATGCTCGACCAGCTCCAGAAGCTGATGGAGAACCTGCAGGCCGGCGTCCCCGCCATGATGAGCCCGGAAGGTCGCGCGCAGCAGGAGCTGAGCAGCGAGCTCGGGCGCCTGATGCAGCGCCAGCAGAAGCTGCTGGAGGAGAGCTATAACGCCCAGCGAGGCCAGCAGCCCGGCCAGCAGGGCATGGGCGAAGGCGAGATGGGCGAAGGCCAGATGGGCGATGGCGGCAACGGCCAGGGCACCGGGTCGGGCGCCATGGGGCAGGAACAATTGCGCCGCGACCTCGGCAATCTCATGCAGCGCTTCGGCAATGCGCTGGGCGATCTGCCCAAGGGGTTGGGCGAAGCCGAACAATACATGCGCGGTGCCGTCGACAAGCTCGGCAACCAGGATTTCGGCGCCGCGGCCGACGACCAGAACAACGCGCTCAGTCAATTGCAGCAGGGGCTGCAGGCGGCGCAGGAAATGATGCAGCGCCAGGCGGGCAAGGTGCCGGGCCGGGGTGCCCGCGACAAGATGGATCCCTTAGGGAGGCCCACCGATGAAGACGGATCCAGTGGCAACCCGATCGACAATTCCAATGTCGATATCGGCAAGGGCGAGGACCCGCAGAAGGCCCGCGACATTTTCGAAGAACTGCGCCAGCGCCGCAACGCGCCCAACCGCCCGAAACCCTAGCGCGACTATCTCGACCGGCTGCTGAAGCAGTTCTGAGGGGTTGGTGCTGTTTTTCCGGAGAGGTGAGGGGCCGTTCAGCTTGCCGGACGTTGGCCGGCCAAGGCGGCGTCGACCGCGTTGCAGATCTGCTGAAGGCTGAACGGCTTGGTGATGATGTCGGCAACCGGGCTCTGGCCGCGGGCGTCGTCGGCGCGCTGGCGGGCTTCGGCGAAGCCGGTCATCATCAGCACGGTCATGCGCGGATTGATCTTGGCCGCCGTCTCGGCGAGCGCCAGGCCATCCAGCCCGGGCATGACGATATCCGTCAGCATGAGGTCATAGGTCTGGGCCTTCAGGGCCTCGATGGCGGCGTCGCCGTCGCTGACGGCGGTCACTTCATGGCCACGATGGGTGAGGGCGCGGGTGACGAAGGCGCGCACCGATTCGTCGTCTTCAGCCAGCAAGATCGCGGACACTGTATTTTCAGCCCTTCTGGTTCTGTAATTCGCAGCGCGCAGAGACATGACCGACATCATTCACCACTTCCATCAGCAACCACGACCAAGCGTGTCCCAAATGCTGCGCCGACATGGCGGCAGCGGCGATTGAACAAACTCGTCCGGGCCCGGTTCCCTTCACCTGCCCCGACCAGTCCGCCAGCTTCGCTGGTGTGAGGGGGACAAGCAATTCTCAATTTCCAGATGAGCTTAGGATCAAACCGTTAATTTTTGGTGAGATATGGCTTCCTGGGACATCATTCCGCCAGGCAAAGATGGCGGATTTGCGGCGGGAAAAGGGGCGAAATGAGGGAGTTTATCCTGGTTTCAGGATCTTAGCGGCTGAAATGGCCGCCGTGGAGAGCTTCGCCGCCCGGCCTATTTGGGACGGAACTCGATTCGCAGGGTCTTGGTGCCCTTGGGCAGGCTTTCGGTAAAGGTGCGGAAGGTGATGGTCTCGCCGGGTTCGATCATTTCCTGCTCCAGCCGGAACACATGTTCCGGCAAGAGGCGCTTGCGGCTGGCATCAAGCGGCACCACGGCGAATTGCGGCAGTTTGACCGGAAATTCGGATTTGTTGAACACGTCGGCCTGGACCGAGAAGATCGTTTTGCCGTCTTCGTTGCGCTTGCTGTAGACCAGATTGGCGGGCTCGAGATCGTCGACCGGGCTGCTGGTCGAGATGCCCATCAGGCTGTAGACGAGGTCGAGGGCCGGCACGGTGCGGGCGATCTCGGCGCGGAACAGGAAGGCTGCTGCCAGCAGGCCGACCAGAATACCCGCCAGCAGATAGGCCGGGCGGAAGGCGAAGCGCCGCTTGGGCATCATCGGGCGGAGCTTGGGCGGGACGGTGATCGGGCCGGTTGGGCGCTGCGGCGTGCGCGGCCGGGGCGGTGCTGCCGGGATCTCGACCGAGGGTTCGCCAGCCGCCGCCTCAGCCGGCGCATGTCCCTCTGACGGGGCTTCGGCCGGCGAGTCGGTTGCTGGCCCTAAGCCGGCGATTTCAGCGGGCGTCCCATCGGGATTCTCCAGCTTGGGTGGCAGCTGTTTCCATTTGTGGGCGCATTTCGCACAACGCACATTGCGCCCGGCGTCTCCAAGCAACGCAGCATCCAGGGAAAACCGGGTGGCACAGGCTGGGCAGGAAACAATCACTGATTCGTCCGCTCGCTCTAAAACCCGTGATCTTTATAGGTCCGGGAATGCCATCGGACAAGCCCAAGCGCCGCAGATCATCGGGCCGGCCGCTGCGCAAGGGCCTGAAAAATCGCTATTCTTCGCCCCGAGTCGACGGCCAGGCGCCGGGTGGCATCGGCTTTACGAAGGCAAAGGCGCTATGCCATGTTAGCGCCGACCAGCGCCCTCGTTCGGCGCCCTCTTCGTTCGACCCAGCGTCACGGGTCCCGGCCAGTTTGGATAGGCGACAGTGGTTTTATTCGATCAGGTCTCGGTGCAATACGGCGCCGGGCCGCAGATCCTCAGAGATATCAGCTTCACCCTGGCGCCGGGCTCGTTCCATTTCCTGGTCGGGCGGAGCGGCGCCGGCAAATCGTCGCTGCTGAAGCTCATGTATCTGGGCCTGCGTCCGACGTCGGGCCTGGTCAACCTGTTCGGGCGCGACGTCGCCACGCTGCAGCCCAAGGATTTTCCCTCGATCCGCCGCCGCGTCGGCGTGGTGTTCCAGGATTTCCGCCTCATCGAGCATCTCTCGGCGCTCGACAATGTGGCGCTGCCGCTGCGTGTCGCCGGGGTGCGCGAGGCCGACATCAAGCGGCATTGCAGCGAGCTTTTGAGCTGGGTGGGCTTGGCGGAGCATCTCAACGCACTGCCGGCGACACTCTCGGGCGGGCAGCAGCAGCGGGTCGCCATTGCGCGGGCGGTCATCGCGCGGCCCAATCTGCTGCTGGCGGATGAGCCCACCGGCAATGTCGACGACGTGATCGGCCTCAGGCTCATGTATCTGTTCGAGGAACTCAACAAGCTCGGCACCACGGTGGTGGTGGCGACGCATAACGACGCGCTGGTCAGCCGCTTCACGCACCGGCAATTGCGGCTCGAGCAGAGCTCGGTGCGGATCTTCGACCCGGCCGGCGTCTCGCAGCCCAACTCACCCTATGCGATGCCCCCGGGAGCGGTACCGGCGGGGACGACGATGGCGGGTGACGCCTGATGCTGGGCCTGCGCTCCGACCTGCCGCTCGACCGCGATGCCGCGGCGAAGTTCCTGCCCTGGATCCTGGGGTTCATGGTCTATCTCGCGGCCCTCGCGGTGGGCACGGCGATGGTGGTCGATCGCCTCTCCGCCAGTTGGCAGACGGGCTTGACCGGCAACCTGACGGTCGAGGTGCCGTTCACCGACGATATCGGTGTTACTGAACGGAGCGCGCTCCTCGACCAGGTGATCGATCTGCTCAGTGCCACGCCAGGTGTCGCCGGCACCACGCTCCTCGACGACCGCGAGATCGCCCGGCTGTTGGAGCCGTGGCTGGGGGCGGAGGCGACCGAACTCGATATTCCCTTGCCGGCGATGATCGCCGTCAACCTGCGCGAGGATGCGGTGCTGGACCAGGCGCAGTTGCAGCGCGACCTCAATGCCATCCAGCCGGGGGCCAGGGTCGACGATCACGCGGCCTGGATCGCCGATGCGCTCTCGTTCCTGCGCGGCCTCAAGCTGCTGGCAACGCTGCTTACCGCCCTGGTGCTGGCGGCCACGGCGATCACCATCGTGTTCGTGACCCGGACCAGCCTGTCGATCCATCGCAGCGTCATCGAGATCGTGCATCTCATCGGCGCGCCCGATGCCTATATCGCGCAGCAGTTCCAGGCGCAGTCGCTGCGCCTTGGCATCGTCGGCGGGATCGTCGGCACGCTGCTGGCCGTGGGGACGCTGCTGGGCGCCGAGCATCTGCTGCAGGTGACGGGCAGCATCGCGCCGGCCAGTATTGGCGCGGGCGGCGACGATCTGGCCGCACCCGGCCTTTCCCTCGATCTCAGTTTGCTGCCCTGGCAATGGGGTGTGCTGGGCCTGCTGCCCTTTGCCACCGCCCTCATCGCCATGGTGACCGCCCGCTGGACCGTGCTGCGGTCGCTGGCGCGGTTTATTTGAACCTGCTAGATAGGGCGCGCCATGGGGGTCAACCGCATCAATTTCCGCGATCCGCACGCACAGCGCGAAGGGCTGGGGCGCAAGCTCGTCCATCTGCTGCTGCTGCTGGGATTCGTCTGGTTCATCGGCTTCCTGATCTTTGCCGGGTTCATCCCGCGCGAGGTGAAGGATCCCGAGACGAAGACCGATGCCATCGCCGTGCTGACGGGCGGCGGCGACCGGCTGGCCGAAGGCTTCCGCTTGCTGGGTGCCGGCCTGTCGCCACGCCTGCTGATCACCGGTGTCGCACAAGGCGTTACCCTGCAGCAGGTGATCGAGAACATGGGCGCCGACAAGAGTGTGGCCCCCCAGAACCTGCTCGATTGCTGTGTGACACTGGGCTACGAGGCCGGCAACACGGTCGGCAACGCGGTCGAGACCGCGGCCTGGGTGCGCAACAACAAGGTGCAGTCGGTGCGGCTGGTGACGGCCAACTATCACATGAAGCGCAGCCAGCTTGAATTCCATCGCACGCTGCCCGGCATCACCATCATTCCACATCCGGTCTTTCCCAAGGAAGTGCAGGATGACTGGTGGTTCGTGAAGCCGAGCCTGCTGGCCCTCATCGTCGGCGAGTATCACAAATTCGTCGGTGCCTGGGGCCGCGGGGTGCTGCAGGACCTGATGTTGTGGACCGGGCAGATGCAGGAAACAGGCGATTGGTCGTTGCCGGAAATGAGCTGGCCGGAGATCAATTTCTCCTGGCCCGACTGGCTGAAGCTGCCATGACGACGCTGCGCGCGGTCATCTTCAACGCGCTCTATTTCCTGTGGTCGGTCTTCATGCATATCGTCTGCCTGCCGCTGCTCGTGGCACCGGCGCCGGCGATCCATGCCGCCGGCAAGATCTGGATCGCGGGCAGCCTGTGGCTGCTGAAAGTCTGTGTCGGCCTCACCATGCGCGAAGTGGGGTCGGAGAACCTGCCGGCAGGGCCCGTGCTGGTCGCCGCCAAGCATCAATCGGCCTGGGAGACGCTCTATCTTTCCTGGCGGCTCAACCATCCGGCCTTCGTGCTCAAAAGAGAACTGCTGATGATCCCGGTCTTCGGCTGGTTCCTGGCGCGGGTCGGCATGATCGCCATCGACCGCAGCGGCAAGGCGAGCGCCCTTAAAAAGATGGTGGCGGATGCCAAGGCGATCTTCGCCCAAGGGCGACCGGTCGTGATCTTTCCGGAAGGCACCCGTGTCGCCCCCGGTGCGCGCAAGCCCTACCAGCCGGGTATCGCCGCCCTCTATGCGCAGTTGGGTGTCGCGGTGGTGCCGATCGCCTTGAATTCGGGCCTGTTCTGGGGCCGGCAGGCCTTCGTCAAGAAGGCGGGCGTCATCACCATCGAATATCTGCCGCCGATTCCCCCCGGCCTCGACCGCAAGAGCTTCATGCGCGAACTGGAATCCCGCATCGAGACAGCGGCGGAGCGGTTGGCGAAAGAGCCTTAGGTTAGAACCCCTCACCCCGACCCTCTCCCCGCTATCGCGGGGCGAGGGAGTTCCGATCGAGCTTGCTCAAAAGCCCCTCGCCCCGCTTGCGGGGAGAGGGGTTGGGGTGAGAGGTTCTCACAATCCACTTAACGCCTTGGTCAGCGCGCCGAACGGCAGCAACACGCAGTCGCGGCGGGATTTGGCTGTCTGCACCGGCGTGTAGATGTCGAGTGCCGGCAGGGGGACTGCCGCACCTTCCTTCATCATGGCGGTGATACCGGCGGCAAGCGACCGGGCTTCGTCCGGTGTCTGACCGAGGGCGAGGTCGGCGATGCTGGCCGCCGCTGCTTCACACAGCAGGCAACCCTTCACCTCATGCCCCACTGCATCGATGCGGCCATCCGTGAGATGAAGGTCGAGCGTCACGCGGTCGCCGCAGAGCGGGTTGTCGAGCCTGGCACTCGCGGTGGCTTGCGCCAGGCGGCCCTTGCCGGCGCCCGAGCGCGCCTTGGCCACGAGAGCGTCGTGATAGAGCGCGGTGCTCATGTCGGGTTGCCTGCCAGCAACTGGCGATAGGCTTCCGGCGTGTCGACATCGACGAAGATCTCGGCGGCCTCGGCCGGAATCTCAGCCACCAATTCGCTGTTGCCGCCGATGATATGGCGGGCGCCGACATCGCCGTCGACCTTTGCCATGTCGGCAAAGAAGCGGCGGTCGAACAGCACGGGATTGCCGCGCTTGCCGTCGGCCACCGGCAGCACGATGGCGCGGCCTTCCAACGGCTGGTAGGCGGCGATCAGGCGGTGGAGGAGATCGCGCGAGACCTGCGGCATGTCGCCGAGGATGACCATGGCGGCATCGATCTCCGGCGAGAGCGCCTTCAGGCCGGTCTTCAGCGAGGCTGCCATGCCGGCCGCGTAATCGCGCGCCTCGACGATTTTGACGCCGGCATGGTGTGCCAGCGCGGCCTTCACCTTGCCGGCCTGATGGCCGGTCACCACCACGATCTCGGCAAAGCCCGCCTTCGCGACGGTGTCCAGCACATGGGCGACGATCGGCTTGCCGCCGAGATCAAGCAGCAGCTTGTTGCGGCCCATGCGGCTGGAGCGGCCGGCTGCCAACACGATGGCGGCGGTCTTCGGCGCGGCGGCGGCCAAGGGCCGCGCCTCGCGCGGGAGCGGGCGGCTGGGGATCTCGGCCAGCAGACCGCCGACGCCGAGTGCGCGGATATCGGCCGGGCCGACCTCCAGCCCCGCCAGCAGGCGCTGCAGCACCCAGTCGCAGCCGTTGAGCTTGATCGAGCGAGCGCAACCGGGGAGGCCGAGGACGGGGATAGTGCCGATATGCGCGAGCAGCAGCAAATTGCCGGGATCGACCGGCATGCCGAAATGATCGACCGTGCCGCCCTGGCGCGTGATGGCGGCGGGGATGACGTCGCGGCGGTCGCTGATGGCGGAAGCACCGATGATGAGGATCATCTTGGCTTCAGTCCGGCGTGCATCGGCGATTGCCGCGGCGAGGGCGTCGCTGTTGTGGGCGCAGCGCGTGGCAATGGGGGCTGACTGCCCCATGGCGGCGAGGCGATCGCCGGTGACGCGTTCGGTCTTTTCCAGCACGCTGGGTTTCAGGCCGGGAAGCTCGGTCTGGATGAGGGCGATGCGCTGCGAACGATAGGGATGGAGACGCAGCAGCGGGCGTGATGCGGCACGGATGCGGGTGAGTGCCTGGTCGAGCAAAGCGCGCGGCACGGCATAGGGAATGATCTTGATGGTCGCGGCCATCTGCCCCGGCACCATCGCTGCGAAAGGCGGCAGGGTTGCCAGGGTCACCGCCTCGTCGAGCGCATTGAGCGCATCGATCGCTCCCACATCGAGGGCGAGGACGCCGGCACTTGCCGCATGGATGTTGACGCGGCCGGCAAAGGCCGGATCGAGGGTGAGATGGGGATCGGTACCGGCAAGCGCCTCGGCCAATTGCTGGGCTGCGGCGTTCTCCGCCACGTCATCCGCGTCGAGCTTGGCCACCGTCACATGGACAAGGCCGGCCATGCGCAGGGCGGCGATGTCGGCTTCCGTGAGGACACGGCCCTTGCGGAACATGTCGGCGCCGACGCGCTGGCTGTGGGCGAGAATGGCGCCGGCGCAATCGGTAAGCGGCAATTCTGCGAAGATCATCGCGATGTCGGCTTCTGGCGGCGCGCGGCGGTGAGTTGGGCGAGGACGGAGAGGGCGATTTCCGCCGGCGATTTGGCGCCGATATCGAGGCCGGCCGGGCCGTGGATGCGCGCGATCTCGCTGTCGGCGAAGCCGGCCGCGCGCAGGCGCTCAACGCGCGATGCATGGGTCTTCTTGCTGCCGAGCGCGCCGATATAGAAAGCCTCGCTGCGCAGCGCCACGGTCAAAGCGGGATCGTCGAGCTTGGGATCATGGGTCAAGGTGATGACGGCGGAGCGCGTATCGGGTTTCAGCTTCTCGAGCGCCTCGTCGGGCCAATCCTGCGAGAGGGTGACACCGGGGAAACGCTCGGCGGTGGCAAAAGCGCCGCGCGGATCGACGATGATCACCTCGTAGCCGGCCAGTTGCGCCATCGGCGCCACGGCCTGGGTGATGTGCACGGCGCCAACGACGATGATGCGCGCCGGCGGGTTGCGCACCAGCACGAAACATTTCCGGCCGTCGATCTCAAGCTCGCCGCTGCGGTCGTCGGCGATGGCGGCTGCCACCGCGTCATCGCCGGTGTCGGGGGTGAAGATGGTCTGGGCACCGGTCGCCAGATGCGTCACCAGGGCCGCCGGCTGCCTTGCCGCGGCAAGATCGGCCAGCTGGTCGATGAGAGTGAGTTTCATTCGACGCGCTCGACGAAGATCTGCAGCTTGCCGCCGCAGGCGAGGCCCACTTCCCAGGCCTGTTCGTTGGTGACCCCGAAATCGAGCAGACGCGGCTTGCCGTCCGCCATGACCTCGATCGCCTCGCGCACCACGGCGCCCTCGACGCAGCCGCCGGAAATCGACCCCAGCATGCGGCCTTCATGGTCGACCACGAGCTGGCTGCCCGGCTGGCGCGGGCTGGAACCCCAGGTGGCGGTGACGGTGGCGAGCGCCACCTGGCGGCCGGCGCGTTTCCAATCGGCTGCGACCTGCAGCAAATCTTCTTCCTGCATGTGGCTCATGCGGCCCTCATTTCCAAACGATGACTGCCCGGCGTGGCCAGGGCTTGGGTCAGATTATGCATGGATTCGAGATTATGGATTGCCCGGAAATCGTCAACGTGACGGATCATCACGCGCGGTCCCTGGCTGATCGGCTGGTAGGCGTCATAGCGCAGCAGCGGATTGAGCCAGATGAGGCGCCGGCAGGATTTGTGCAGCCGCTCCATCGATTCCTCGAGCTGCTCCACGGCGTCGCGGTCGAGGCCGTCGGTGATGAGGAGGACAAGCGCCCCCTGGCCCAGCACGCGGCGGCCCCATTTCTTGTTGAATTCGGCAAGGCTCGGGCCGATGCGGGTGCCGCCCGACCAATCCTGGACGTGCTTGGCCACCCGGTCGAGGGAGACGTCGATGTCGCGCGATTTGAGGTCACGGGTGATGTTGGTGAGGCGCGTGCCGAACAGGAAGGTGTGGACGCGGTCGCGGTCGCTGGTGACGGCGTGGAGGAAATGCAGGAACAGGCGCGAATAGCGGCTCATCGAGCCCGAGATGTCGCACAGCACGACCAGCGGCGGATGACGGCGCTTCTGCTTCTTGAACTTCAAGGGGATGGTGCCGGCGCTGCGCAGGCTGGCGCGGAGTGTTGCGCGCAGATCGACCCGCTGGCCGCCGGGATGGGGGCGGTAGCGGCGGGTCGGCACTTCCATGATCGGCAGGCGGAAATTCCTGATGAGCTTCTTCGCCGCCACGATCTCGGCCGCGGTCATGCGCTCGAAATCCTTGGATTGCAGCAGTTCGCGTTCGGAATAAGTGAGGCTGGCGTCGATCGTCACTTCTTCCTGGTCATTGGCGTCTGGCGCCTGTTGCGGGCGATCACCGGTCAAGGCATCGGCGACGCGCGGTGCGAGTTCCGGCTGCGCCGGATCAGGTTCGTCGCCCTTGAAGCGCGGCAGCAGCAGGCCCAGCACCTTGTTGAGGAGTTGCGGATTGCGCCAGAAGACATGAAAGGCCTGGTCAAAAAGCTCGCGCTGGTCGCGGCGATTGACGAAGACGGCGTGCAGCGTCCAGTAGAAATCCGAGCGGCTGCCGATGCCGGCGGCCTTTATTGCCGCCAGCGCATCCAACACCTGGCCTGGACCGATGGGGAGACCCGCCCCGCGCAGCACGCGGGCAAAATGCATGATGTTCTCGAACAGGCGGCCTTCACTCGGCTGATCCTGGTGGGGCTGATCCTGGGTGGGCTGATCGGCGCCCATGGCGTCACACAGACAGCGAAGCGTGGAGGCGGGCGGTCTGCACCTCGAGCTTGATCTCTTCCAGGATCTTGGCCGCTTCGCTGCCGCGGATCTTCTGGATGTCGTCCTGGTATTTGAGGAGGGCGCCGAGGCTGTTGTCGATGACCTCCGGCGAGAGCGAGGTCTGGTTGAGCTGGAGGAGCGCATCCGCCCAATCGATCGTCTCGGCGACGCCCGGCAGCTTGAACAGTTCGCGACCGCGCAGGCGCTGCACGAAGGCCACAACTTCCTGGGCGAGATCGCGTGAGGCCGCCGGCACCTTCATGCGCAGGATTTCAAGCTCGCGCGCGGCACTGGGATAGTCGACCCAGTAATAGAAGCAGCGCCGCTTGATCGCATCGTGGATCTCGCGCGTGCGGTTGGAGGTGATGATGACGAGCGGCGGTTCGGCCGCCTTGATGACGCCGATCTCGGGGATGGTCACCTGGAAATCGGAGAGGATCTCGAGGAGGAAGGCCTCGAACGGCTCGTCGGTGCGATCAAGCTCATCGATGAGGAGGACCGGCGGGCCTTTGGGATTGGGCTCCAGGGCCTGCAGCAGGGGACGCTTGATGAGGAATCGCTCCGAGAAAATGTCGGCCGCGATCTTGCTCTTGTCGCCCTCATGGGCGGCTTCGGCGAGCCGGATCTCCAGCATCTGGCGGGCATAGTTCCATTCATAGACCGCGGCCGCCACGTCAAGGCCTTCGTAGCATTGCAGGCGCACGAGGTCGCGGCCGAGCGTCTGGCTCAGCACCTTGGCGATCTCGGTCTTGCCGACGCCGGCCTCGCCTTCGAGGAACAATGGCCGCTTCAGTTTGAGGGCAAGGAAGATCGCCGTGGCGAGACTGCGATCGGCAACGTAATGACCCTCGCCCAACAGGGCGAGGGTCTCGTCGATATCAGCGGGCAGGCTGCGTTGGCTCATCTGCGAGGCGTCCCCTTCCCGGCAAAGATGGCGTCAAACGGGACGCGGCTATTTCTGCTTCCAGCTGCCGCTTGCGTCCATGTAGTACATGCCGGGCTGCAGGATCTCGCGGATGATCTTCTCGGCGGTGATGGCGGCAATCTGTTCGATCGGCACGCCCTTTTCATCGGCGATCTTCTGATAGGCGGCACGACGCTTGGCGTTGATGTCGTTGACCAGGTTCTTCACATTGGCAGGTGCCGCGGGATCGACCACGGCGGCATAGCCGTCGGCGCGCTCACCGACCTGGCCGGCAGCGCGCGCATCGTCGAAGGCGTCGGCATGGGCCGGTGCGCTGGCAAGGCCAAGGCCGCCAATCAGCAGCAGGGTGGCCAGGAGAGAGCGAAAGGCGTTACGCATCGTTTTGTCTTTCTGACTTAGAAAATGTTCGGATTCGAGCTGACGAGGTTGTCGACATCTTTGTCGACCCTGATGCGGACCTCCTGCTCGATCTTCACGTTGAGGTTGATCACGATCGGCTTGTCCGGCGCCTCGACCTTCACGGTCGGGTTACAGCCGGCCAGCAGGCTCAGTGCCAGGCATGCGGCGCCGATGTGAAGTATGCCGGGCTGCAATGCCGCACCTTGCGGCTGCGGGTGATCTTGAGGGGGACGGCCTGTCATGATGCGAACCTTCAATAATGCCCATCGGATTGATTCCCGTCAGGGCGATAGCTTCTCAAGTTGCTGCTGGATCATATCCGGCACCCGATAGCCGGCCAAGCCCTCCTTGAGGGCCTGGTCGAGCTGGCCCTCGACCGTCAGGTTGAACTCGACCGGGTAGCCGTCGTAGAAGCTGGGATTGCGCCCGCTGATATGCAAGCCCAGGGTAACATCGCCGGCGAGGCTGCGGCTAAGATCCAGGATCAATTTTTCGTAATGGAAATCGGCCAAGGCTTCCAAGGCCATGGCGACCGATTCACCAGCACTTTGCAGGGCCAAGGGGGCCTGATTGCGGTCATAGCGCAGCACGCCGGGGGCGGTCGCCGCGAGTGTGGCCGCTGGAATGGCGATGCCGCCAGGGAAGATGGTGACCGGCACTTCACCGGAAATTGACCCTTCGCCGGTCAGGCCGGCAATGCCCAGCGTGTCGAACAACTCGCCCACCGAGATGCTGTCGACGGTGAGCTTCAGGTTATGGGCCGGTGCGTCGAACAGGACCACCGCGGGATCGAGCGAGACCTTGCCGCCGGCCATCTCGAGGCGCGATTCCTGGAGATCGAGCCGGTTGCCGTCGCTCACCTTGAAGCGGAAGAGGGCGTTGGTGAGCGGCAGGCCGATATCGGCGAGTTCCACCGCCACCACCTGGTCCGGCTTGGTCGAGAGCGGCCAGGGCTTGTCGATCTCGATCACCGAATTGACGTTGGTCAGCAGCACGGGGCCGACCTTGCCGGAGAAATTGGTGAGGCCGAATTTGAGGTCCGAGGTGAAGGCGCCGCCGGCATAGCGCACGGGGCCTTCAAGTTCGATGCGCCCGGAGACGTCGTCGAGATAGTCGCGCAAGGGCGGGAAGAAATTATAGGGCTGCAGGCCGCCCAGGGCGAAATCGAGCGCACTCAGTTTGAGGTCGATTGCAAAACTGGATTTCGCGAGATCGCCCTTGCCGCTGAGCTGGAGATCGAGCGGCTGGTCGTCGCCGGTGAAACGCGCCTTGAAGCTGGCCTTGCCGTCCAGCAGAGTCGCTTCCGCCTCGCCGCGCACGGGGGTGAAGGCGCCGAGGCCGGCCAAGGCACCGGTGCTGAGCTTGGCGGCAATACCTTTCGCATCGGAGATCACGGAGAGTGCCACATTGCCGAGCGTCAGGCCACGGGTGGGCGCTACCACCTGCGCGCCCTTGGTGGCAAAGGTGAGGGCGAGTGGGGCGGCGTCTTCATAGCGGCCGCTGAGCGTGGCACTGGTCATCGCTATCAACAGTCGCTCGGCAGACCCTTTCGGTTCGACGGTCAGGGTCGATTTTCCCAATGCGAGCTTGATATCGGCGGCGAGGGCCTTGCCGCCGGCGAAGGTGAGATGGGCCGCCGGCAGTGGCTCGGGCCGGAGGGCGAGTGTGGTCGGCTTGGGCAGAACGAGGGCGCCTTCGCTCAGGTTGAGATGGTTCACGCTGAGCGAACCGGGCTTGGTCAAGGTGAGGTCGAGGTAACTGCCGGCGGCGGCATCGACCTTGCCTGTGAGTGCCAGGTCGAGGGCGAGCTTCACCTGCCTGGCGACAACGCCCGGAAAGGAAAGATCGCCGCCATCGGCCGCCAGCGCGAGGTCGCCGCTGATTTCCTGCGCCGCCAGCAGGGGGGAGACGCGCAGATTGCCGCCGAGCTTGGCGGCAAAGGGCGCGCTGAGGCCGCCCTTGAAACCGCCCGAGATCTTGTCGAGGGTGAGCCAGTCCTGACCGTAGGCCGCCTCGCCCGTGAGGGTGCCGGCGATGGGCGCTGCCAGGCCCGGATAGGCGAAATCGACCGCTTCCAGCGACCATTCGGCGAGGGCCAGCGGCGCATCGGCGCTGGTGTTGGCGGGATCGCTTTCGGGCATGCGGAGATGGGCGCTGGCCTTGATGTTGCCGCCGGTCGGCTGGGCGAGGCCGAAGAGCGGCCAGAGGGCCGAATGCGCATCCATGACCAAGGTGAGATCGCCCAGTGGCGGCTTGCCGTCCTTCACCAGGGGGGCCGCGAGGCTGATGTCGATGCGGGCGTAATCCTGCTGCTCGCGCAGGGTGAACTGGGCAATGATCGCCTGGGCATTGAGATTGGCCTGGCCGCTGCCGGTGATGAAGCCCACGGGCGAGGTGAGGCCGATATCGATCGACTTCACCAGCACGTCGGGCAGGGGCGCGCCCGGCGCTGCGGGATCACTGGGTGCCGCCGCCATGGCGCGGAGCTGGTCGATGAGGGGGTCGAGCTCGCCCAGGCTGAAATGCGTGTCGTAGCGCGCCAGCAAAGCGACACGGCCGATCTCGACCGCCTCCAGC